>DASWTZ010000110.1:0-3035 GCA_036401875.1 Gallionella sp. | reverse complement strand
GGTGGGACGCCAGCCGATCCACGCGACGTAACTGGACGTGGCCTTGATGGTCATGCCAGACGGCGCCTTGTCAAGCGTGAAGCTGAGCGGCCCGCCTTCCGGATCGGTCGCAGTCACCTTGTAGGCATATGACAGCCCCTGTGTCGCCGAAAGCGGCGGCGTCGAGGTGATCGCGGGCGGACTGCCCAGGCGGGCGTGAAGATTCTCGTATGCAGCCTGCGCGTTGAGCAATCCGTAGCCGTAGCTGTTGTCGGCTCCGGCCACGCCCATGTCCTGCGCCCCTTGTGTCAGTGCGGCTTCGAGGTCGGCTACACCGGCGACGGGAAAGGCATTGAGCAACAGCGCCATCGTCCCCGCCGCATGCGGTGCAGCGTAGGAGGTGCCGGACAGGACCGCGTACAGCGGCATCCCGCCTAGAGACAGATCCGCAGCCCTGATGCTGACGCCCGGCGCGGTCACTTCCGGATAGACCGTGCCGTCGCATGCGGATGCGCCGCGCGCGCTGAAACTTGCCACCGCCATCGCCGGATCTACCGCGCCGATAGCGAACCCTGCCGGGTTGTTGGCCGGGCTCAGGCTGGTCAGCGGCGCTGGGCCGTCGTTACCGGCGGCGAAGATCACGGCGATGCCCGCCGTCTTCAGCACGTCGATGTCGTTGCCGAATTCCGTGATGCATTGCCCGGCGGTACCCGCCAGCCCCCAGGAGGCATTGACCACATCCGGCGCATCCAGGGTAGCCGGGTCGCCATCCGGGTCGAGCAGCCACTGGAAGGCAAGATGGATGTCGCTGTAGCGGGCCTGCCCGGCGTCGTTATAGAGTTTGGCCGCAATCCAGCTGGCGCCGGGTGCCACGCCGATGGCGCTGCCGCCTGCCGTTCCGCCCACGATGATGGACATGGTCTGGGTGCCATGACCTGACGGATCGAAAGGGGCAGCATGCTCGCCGTGCGGGTCGAACCAGCTGTTTACGCCACCGCGCCATTTTCCGGAGAGATCAGGATGAGCGGAATCGACGCCTGTGTCCATGTTGGCGACGACGACGCCGGTACCGGTATACCCCTGTGCCCACAGGCCTGGCGCTGACACCGCATTCAGATTCCACTCTGGCGGTGCCGGGCTGCCGTAGGTCACTGCAGGGGCCTGCAATATCGAATCCATCCGGATGTTTTCCACTCCGGCGCGCAATGCCAGATCCCTGATCGCATCAACGCGGGCAGTTACCGCGATCCCGTTGATCGCCCACAATTCCCGCAAGCGGCTTGCACCCTGCCCCTGCAGAAAAGCCTTGTACGTCCCCTGCGTGGCAGCCGCTTTGGCCTTGAGCGACCTCAACAGGCGATTGTCGCGCTGGCGCCGGTTTTGCACCGCGTACAGGCGGTGATTCACCTTGGCTGACAGGGAAACGATCACCGCGATCTCTTCATGCGGCGCGAGTGCTTTCATCTCCCTCTCCAGTTCCGGATCGATTACCGCAGCCTGCGCACGGGCATAACACACGAACGCCAGCATGACGACGCTGGCGCCCATCGACCGCATGGACTTTGCGGCACACATTTCAGTCTTCCGCGATCTACTGGACAACAAGGTTCTCGATGCGCAGATCGCCCATGACCAGCGTCATCCGGTTGCCAGGTTGTACAAAACGTCCCGGGTTTGCGAACAAGATGAAATAATTCTGCTCGGCAACTACCTTGTTGCGCCCCTTGGTGCGCAGCTGCCCGAGTTTTGCGGTATCAGGCACGCCCAGCTGCGCGCCGCTCGCCACATCCAGCAGATAAGGCCTGATCCTGCTATCCAGCAGTGGTGCCGCCTTGACCGGATCGATCACCTGATAACGGAAGTCGAGCATGTATCCCGCTGCGGAGAGCCGCAGGCCCTCCATGCGTATCCCCAGCCTGCTTACCGCATCACCGGCTGGAGCCTCACTCTTTGGTGTCGTCATATCTTCCACACCTGAGGAATGGCCGGTTTGTGGCTTACTCGCGCAGCCGCTCAGCACGGTTAACAGGATGACGGCACAGGCAATGGTGTTGGCTACGGTCACCACGGTCACCATGTTCAGCAACTTCTCATCGCATAAGTTAGTCTTGCTCTTCTGGACCACTTCGGTCACATCAATACGTTCATTCACGATCAGCTCCTTAGCTTGTTACAGCGCCTGAGTGATTCCGGCACCATCCTTACCCTCACTGCACGTTGACCCTGACGTAGGCGGCCTTCGACGTACCCGCCGGGTTATAGGTGTCCTTGACTGCGTACTGGAACACCTCGGTGCCGGTAAAGTTGAGTCTGGGCGTGTAGGTGATGGTGCCGTCCGCGTTCACCGTCGCCGTGCCACCCATGTTGGGCTTGCCGGTGACCGGGATGAACACCGTCGCCGGGTCGATACGGTTGGCAGGGTCGATTGCGGTGTCCAGGTCGCTGTCGTTGCCCAGCACGTTGATCACCAGCGTGGTGTTGGCCGCCGTCGCCACTGTGTCGTCTACCGTCACCGGCGCGCGGTTGGCGCGTACCGCGATCGACACGTAACCCTTGTTCTTGCTCAGCAGCCCGGCCGCATCGCGCGGCGCGTAGCTGAAGTTCACCATGCCGCTGTAGGTCGCCGGCGGGGTGTAGCTGAAACTGCCGTCGGCGTTGCCGACCAGGGTGCCGGTCGAGGCCGCGCTGTAGTTGGTGGCTGTGAGGGTGTCGCCGGCATCTGGATCGCTGTCGTTGGCGAGCACGCCGGGAGCGGCCACGTTCAGCGTGCCACCCTTGATCATGGTGTAGGCGTCATTGGCAGCCACCGGCGCGTCGTTCACGTTGGACACGGTGATGCTGTACGACTGTGTGGTGGACAAGCCGACCGGGTCGGTCGCACGCACCACCACGTCGTTGACACCGACCTGGGCGTTGGTGGGACGCCAGCCGATCCACGCGACGTAACTGGACGTGGCCTTGATGGTCATGCCAGACGGCGCCTTGTCAAGCGTGAAGCTGAGCGGCCCGCCTTCCGGATCGGTCGCAGTCACCTTGTAGGCATATGACAGCCCCTG
>DASWTZ010000109.1:0-12890 GCA_036401875.1 Gallionella sp. | reverse complement strand
GGGATGCTCCTGGTAGACCGTCGCCATCATTTTTTCATACAGCAGCGCCTGGGGATTGTCGTCGGTGCGCATGCGCCGCTCTTCCATGACGACCCTGACCTCCTTGCCGAACTCCTCCGCCGTCAGGTTCAGGTTCTGCATGCGGTCGGACTCCAGCTTCATCGCAAGCGGCAGCTGGGATTTGTGCAACTGCTGGAAATACGCGGTGTAGTCGTTGCTGGTAAAGGCGTTCTCGCGTCCGCCCGCCGCCGCGATGCGCCTGGAAAACTCGCCCATCGGCACATCGTCGGTCCCCTTGAACATCATGTGCTCAAGCACATGCGCGATGCCGGTGGCGCCGCTGCGCTCATCCATGCTGCCGGCGCGGTACCAGATCTGCTGCACCACCACGGGAGCTCGGTGATCCTCCTTGACGACGACCTTCAGGCCGTTCGCCAGCGTGCGCTCGAACACCTCGGCTTGTGCCGCGTTTTGCGACCAACTCAGCAACAACGCGATGTAGAATAGATGAACTTTCATGTACCAGCCCTTTTAGGAGTAATCGGCATAAAATGCCGCGCGCATTATGCGGCATTTCCCTGCTGACCGACCACACGATTGACATTATCCCTACTCATTTCATGCTTAGTTTCCTGAAAAAGAATCCCGCCGAGAGTTCTGCCACGCCAGCCGACAGCGGCTGGCTGGCACGCCTGAAGACCGGCCTGTCACGCACCGGCAACCAGCTCACCGAACTGTTCGGCGGCGGCGGCAAGATCGACGACGACCTGTACGAGGAACTGGAGACGATACTCATCACAGCCGACGTGGGCATGGATGCGACCCGCGCGCTGCTGGCCGACCTGCGCCATCACGTCAAGGAACATCGCCTGAACGAAGCCTCGCAGATGAGAGAGGCGCTCGCCTTGTGCCTGCTCAGGCTGCTCAAGCCGCTGGCCCGGCCGCTGCAACCCAATATCTTCAAATCGAGCGATCCGCACAAGCCCTTCATCATCATGACGGTGGGCGTGAACGGCGCGGGCAAGACCACCTCGATAGGCAAGCTCGCAAAATACCTGCAGGGACAGGGGCTGTCGGTGATGCTCGCGGCGGGCGACACGTTCCGTGCCGCCGCAAGGGAACAACTGATGACCTGGGGCGAACGCAACAACGTCACGGTGATCGCGCAGCAGAGCGGCGACGCTGCCGCGGTGATCTACGACGCAGTGCAGTCCGCCCAGGCGCGCAGGACAGACGTGCTGCTGGCCGACACCGCCGGACGCCTTACCACTCAGGCAAACCTGATGGAAGAGATCAGGAAGGTGAAGCGCGTGATCGCCAAGGTATTGCCCGATGCCCCACATGAAGTGCTGCTGGTGCTGGACGCGAACACCGGACAGAACGCGCTGAGTCAGGTCAAGGCGTTCGATGAGGCGCTGGGCGTGACCGGCCTGATCCTCACCAAGCTGGACGGCACCGCCAAGGGCGGCGTGCTCGCCGCCATCGCCCATCATCACAGGACGCATCCGATTCCGGTGCGCTTCATCGGCGTCGGCGAGGGGCTGGACGACCTGCGCCCGTTCGTCGCCGAGGACTTTGTCGCTGCGTTGCTGGGGATGGACGGATGATCCGCTTCAATCAGGTCAACAAGCGCTACCCCGGCGGTTACCAAGCGCTGAAGAACGTCTCGTTCAACGTCGCCGCGGGCGAGATGGTGTTCCTCACCGGCCACTCAGGCGCCGGCAAAAGCACGCTGCTCAAGCTGGTAGCCGCGATCGAGCGTCCCAACTCGGGCAGCGTGCTGGTCAACAACCAGAACGTCGGCGTGCTCAAGGAGCGTGCACTGCCCTTCCTGCGCCGCAACCTCGGCATCATCTTCCAGGACCACAAGCTGCTGTTCGACCGCAGCGCATTCGACAACGTGATGCTGCCCCTGCAGATCTGCGGTTTTGACCACCGCGAAAGCGCCAGGCGGGTACGCGCGGCACTCGACAAGGTCGGCCTGCTCAGCCGGGAAAAGGCCAGCCCGATCGCGCTGTCCGGCGGCGAGCAGCAGCGTCTGTGCATCGCGCGGGCCATCGTCAACCGCCCGGCCATCCTGCTGGCCGACGAGCCCACCGGCAACTTGGATGCCGCCTACGCGCAGGAAATCATGGCGATATTCAAATCGTTCCACCAGGTCGGCGTAACCCTGCTGATCTCCACCCACGACACCAACGTGCTGAAGGATGCCAATGTTCGCGTGCTCGCGCTCAGGCAGGGGGAGCTGCAATGATGCGCGCCCTCTTGCTTCACTTCGGCATCCTGCGCACCGAGCTGCGCCGCATTTTCGCCTCGCCGCTGTCGGGCTCGCTCAACATCCTCGTCATCGGGATCGCGCTGAGCCTGCCTGCCGGCATGTACATGCTGCTGCAAAACATCCAGGGACTGGTCGCGCAGCTCTCCGGCACGCCGCAGATCAGCCTGTTCATGGAGATCCCCGCCGGCGCGGATGCCGAAGACGCGCTACGCAAAATCCTGGCGGCGCATCCGGCAGTCTCCCGTATCGAATTTGTCTCGCGCGACCGGGCGCTGGAACAGCTCAGGCAGGACGCCGGACTGGCAGACATGATCGTCGGTCTGGAGAAGAACCCGCTGCCCGATGCCTTTATCGTGCACCCCCGGCCCGATGACGCCAGGTCGCTCGAAGCGCTGCGCGCCGAGCTGGCCAAACTGCCCGGCGTGGAACTGGCACAGCTCGATTCCGCATGGGCATACAAGCTCGAAGCCCTGCTCGGGTTCGGCAGGGTGGCGATTGTGATACTCGCCAGCCTGCTCAGCCTCGCGCTGGTTGCGATCACCTTCAACACCATCCGCCTGCAAATCCTCACCCAGCGCGAGGAGATCGAGGTCTCCCGGCTGATCGGCGCAACCAATGCGTTCATCCGTCGCCCCTTCCTGTATTTCGGGGCGATGCAGGGATTGCTTGGCGGTATCGCAGCCTACCTGATCATCAGCATCAGTCTGCTGCTGCTCAACCAGCAACTTGGCAAACTCGCGGAACTCTACGCCAGCGAATTCCGGCTGCGCCCGCTGACACCGGGCGACAGTGTCACGCTGCTGCTGTTCTCGATGTATCTGGGCTGGCTGGGAGCCTGGTTGTCGGTGGCCCGCCACCTGTCTCACACCGAACCCCGCCGGGGCTGATCTGGTGTAACCTGCGGGACTAGCGTCACCCATAGTATCCACTCACATTCGGGAGGATGACCATGCTGAAAGGAGTCGTTTTTCTCGCGGTAACGCTGGCGCTGGCCTGGATATCGAGGAACTCGCTGCGCAAGCCCGGCTCGCACGGCTTCTACCGGTTCTTTGCCTGGGAGTTCATGCTCGGCATCTTCGTGCTGAACATGCATGCGTGGTACACCGAGATGGATTCCCCGCACAAGATGATCGCCGGCATCCTGTTCAGCTCCTCGCTATTCCTGCTGCTGATCGGTGTCGGGCTTTTGCAGCTAGCCGGGAAACCGGACACCCGCCGCAATGACGAACCCATGCTCGAATTTGAGAAGACCACCGCGCTGGTCACGACCGGAATCTACCGCTACATCAGGCACCCGCTGTACGACTCGCTGTTCCTGCTCTGCTGGGGATTTTTCTTCAAGCAGCCCTCGCTGCTGGGCGGCGTGTTTGCATCGATCGCAAGCGGATTCCTGCTGGCCGCGGTGCATGCCGAGGAAGCCGAGAACATCCGCTACTTCGGCGATGCCTACCGGGAATACATGAAACGGACCAAGCGTTTCATCCCGTTCATCCTGTAGCGGTCAGCGCAGCGTCAAAAGGAAGATGTTTTCCTGCAACCCGGTCAGGCCCCGCGCCTGGAAATGCGGGTTTTGCGCCAGCACATCCAGTTGTGCCAGCAGGTTGATCTCCGCGTAATCATGATACAGCCTGTGCACCTCCTCGGGACTCACCGCAAAAGGCGGACCCGGCATCTCATCTTGCCGGTAGTCGAAAGTGATCAGCAGCGTCTGGGTCGCCGGCGGCAGGATACTCGCCAGATGGCGGACATAGCGCTCACGCATGTCGGCAGACAAGGCGACCAGCGCGGCGCGGTCGTAGACCGCCGTGACTTCCGCGAGGTCGTTCTCCGCAAGGTCGAACAGGTCGCCGCACAGCAGACGGATGTCATCCGCAGCCTGGCACTCGAAGCGCTCGTCGGAATCGAGCTTGGGCGCATAGCCGTTCTCTTCGAAGAACGCGCGCACGGCCAGGTCGCTCAACTCCACGCCGATCACCCGGTGCTCCTGTTCGCGCAGCCAGAGCAGGTCGCGGCTCTTGCCGCACAGCGGCACAAAAACCTCGCTGCCGCGCGCCAGATTCAGTTCCGGCCAGTACCGCCTCAAATAGGGATTGACCTCGCCCTGGTGAAAACCGATCTCGCTTTTATTCCAGCGCTCCAACCAGAAATCCTTTTCCATACTCGCCTCGATTCCGTCCTGTAAAAAGATTTTGTGTTGCCCGACCAGACTCAGGCTTCGAACTCCATCAGCGCATCGGTAAATTTCTCCAGCGGCACCGGCTTGCCGAACAGGTAGCCCTGATAGAGCTTGCAGCCGGCCTGTTCCAGGAAATCGCGCTGCGCCTGCGTCTCGACCCCCTCGGCGATCGACTCCATGTTCAGGTTCGTCGCCATGCCGATGATGGTATGCACGATCACCGCGTCGGTGGGTTTGATGCCGATGTTGCGCACGAACGACTGGTCGACTTTGAGCTGGTCGAGCGGCAGCTGGGTCAGGTAGGCCAATGAGGAATATCCGGTGCCGAAATCGTCCATCGAGAAGCGCACCCCGATCTTCTTCAGGGCATGCATCTTGACCACGGTATCATCGATGTCATCGAGCACCATGCTTTCGGTCAGCTCCAGCTTGAGCCGGGACGGGTCGATCCGGGTCCGCTGAATCATCTCGTCAACGATCTGCACGAAGTCCGCCTGATAGAACTGGCGCGCGCTGACATTGACGGCGATCTGCAGGTCGCGGGTCAGCGGTTCGGCTTCCCATCGTTTTATCTGTTCGCATACGGATTCGAGCACCCATTGCCCGATCGGCAGGATCAGGCCGGTTTCTTCGGCAATCTGCATGAATTGTCCGGGGTACACCAGCCCCAGCTGCGGATGATCCCAGCGTATCAGCGCCTCCGCCCCGATTGGCCTGGAGAGGTGATTGACCTGGATCTGGAAATACAGGTGCAACTGTTTTTGCTCGACCGCCTTGCGCAGCGCATTTTCCATCTCGCTGCGCGCCTCCAGCGCCGCCTGGGTCTGCGGGTCGTAGAAGCGCACGGTGTTGCGGCCCGCGTTCTTGGCCTGGTACATCGCGGCATCGGCGCGCTTGTGCACCTCCTCGATGGTCACGCCGGCATTGTGGAACATCGTCACGCCGATGCTGGCGCTGCAGTTGTAGATAAAATTGTTGAGGTGGTATGGCTGGCTGAGCGCCCTCGATATTTTCTCGGCTATCATCAGCGCCTGTTCCGAGGCTGACTGTTCATCTTCGCTCAACTCGCCCAGCAGCGCGACGAATTCGTCCCCGCCCAAACGCGCCACGGTGTCGGAGGCGCGCACGCAGGCCTTCAACCGCTTCGCCACCTCGATCAGCAGCAGGTCGCCCATGGCATGGCCCTTGGTGTCGTTCAGGGTCTTGAAATTGTCCATGTCCATGAACATCAGCGCGCGCCACTGGCTGGTGCGGTTGGACAATGCGATCGCGTGTTCCAGCCTGTCCTGAAACAGCCGGCGGTTAGGCAGTTCGGTCAGCGAATCCGAATAGGCGAGCTGGTAGACGGTTTTCTCGCTCTCCTGCGCGAGCTGGTCCAGATCGCGCGAACTCTTGTTGAGCGTGCGCAGGATCAGCATCGCTTCGATCAGGATCAGCATCGTGATCACGATCAGGTTCAGTTCGACGCGCCCCTGCACATCCTCGATCGCGCCCGATTGGGAGGCGACGACCCTGGCGGCCAGGCTCTTGTATTCCAGCTCGCTGTCGTCCGATATCTTCTGCAATTTCAGCGCCAGTGACCGATCCAGACTGCGCACCATGCGGTCCACCCGGAATGCGTCCGAGGCCTGAGACAGGGGGGATTGGGCGAGGGCCGCGCGGTAGTGGCCGCCTATCTCGCGATGCAACTCCTGCACCGCCTCCAGCTCCGCATAGCGGGCCTGGTCGTGGGCGTCCAGGGCATCGTCCAGCATCAAGGCGAGGGCGTCCCGTACATTCTGCTCTTCGCGCTCGAACGCCTCCCAGTAGGTCCGTCGCTGCTGCGCATCGCTGCCGCGCAGCAGGACATCCTTCCACTCGTGTATCTGTTGCGCGAAGGCGGTCTGCGCATGGTGGGCGTTCACGACCTGAACCTCCTTGGAGGACAGCACGACCACGTTGTGGTGCGATATCGTTTCCAGCTCGTCGATATTGCGGTACAGCTGATACAGGCCTATCAGCAGCACGCACGGGAACAGCACCAGACCAAACAGGACCACATACTTGTTGCGCCGTGTTCTCGAATTTTCAGCAAGCCAACCTTTGACGTCCACTGCTCCCCCATTTCTGCATCCCGCCTCGGCCCCTTCCGGCCACCACTCTGTCCAACATTATTCGCTGATCGCGCTCATGCCCGGCTCGTACAGTTTTACATTATCCCTGCCGTTTTTCTTGGCATGGTACATCGCGATATCGGCACTTTTCACCAGCCGCTTCTCGTCGCTGCCATGCACCGGATAAACCGCCACGCCTATGCTGCCTGAGATTTCAAGCGTGTGCCCTGCCAGTGCGAAGGGCTGGTTCAGCGCTGACAGGATTTTTTCGCCGACAATGCCGGCATCCGGCTCGGCCTCCACCTCCGGCAGCAGCACGACAAACTCGTCGCCTCCGATGCGCGCTGCGGTATCCGACTCCCGCAGGCAGTCCTGGATGCGCAACGCGACCTCCTTTAGCAACAGATCGCCGACGCCGTGGCCATAGGTGTCATTCACCGGCTTGAACTTGTCCAGATCGATGAACATCAAGGCCAGCTTTTTCCGGTTTCGCTGCGCTGATGCGAGCGCCTGCCGCAGGCGGTCGTCGAACAGCGCCCGGTTGGGTAAATGGGTCAACGCATCGTATTGCGCCATATGCTGCATGTGCTCCTCAATGTCCTTGCGCTCGGTGATGTCCGTCGAGATGCCGCACAGCGCATAAATCCGCCCGTCCTCGCGGCGCAGCGGCAACTTCACCGTCATGAACACCTGGGTCACGCCGGTGAGGATGTTGAGGTACGTCTCCTCCGCCTCTATCGTTTCTCCATCCCGCAGCACGCGAAGGTCGTCATCCCGGATCCTGGCTGCCGTATCCGCATCGAAGAATTTGCTGTCGTCATACCCCACAACCTCCTCCATCGGCGCCGCAAAGCGCTCCCGAAGCAGGCGGTTGGCGAACAGGTAGCGCCCCTGGGTATCCTTCGTATAGATGCTGGCGCTCACGTTCTCCAGCACCTCGGAGAGCAGCTTCCCGCTCTCGGCAAGCGCCTGCTCCGCATGGCTGCGTCCAATCGCGATCTCGGCCAGGTGTGCGGTTTGCTCGACCAGGCGGATCTCCTCATCTGACGGGTGATGGGGCTGGCGATGGTAAATGTCTAGCGTGCCCAGTATCTTCCCGGAGACGGAGCGTATCGGTTCGGACCAGCAGGCGCCCAGTCCGGCCTCGCTCGTGATCGCCGTATAAGTCGACCAGTAGGGATGGGTCTGGATATCCTCGACGATGACGCGCTGGCCGGTGAAAGCTGCGGTGCCGCACGACCCGACGCCTATCCCTATCTCGGCGCCGTTGAACGCTTCGATCAGCTCCTCCGGTAGGCTGGGTGCGGCCCCCGTGACCAGGTGCCGGCCCTCGACGTCGAGCAGATGGATGCTGCACGGCATTTGCAGCTGCTGTTCCACGCCCCCCACGATGGCCTCGAGTATAGAGGGAAGCGGCGCGCCATGGGCCAGAGACTCCAACACTTGGTTGCGGGTCTGTTCGCGCTGCTCTGACTGTTCGCGCGCGAAGGTGTCGCGATCATGCCGGGTGTTGATGCGCTGTATGTAGAAGGCCGCGCCGGCCCCGACACCGGCCATCAGCAAGGACAGCGCTAACAACGGCATTCCCTCGCGCCGCCGGTCATTGCGCCATGGCGAAGGTTTGCAACCAGTGCCAGGTGGATAGCCAACCGCTCGATATATGCCATAAATCTATGTCAATTCAGCAAGTAAGGACGCCTTCATGCTATCACACATCGCCATGTCAGGTTCATGGGCAGGGCGGCAAGAAGGGCACCCCAAATCCGAAGCGCAGAAATGAAACAGGCGAGCGCCCGCCCAGCGGGTCGCTCGCCTGTGCGGGCGTGCGGATTACAGCTCTTTGGCGTGGGCAGCCAGATACTTGGCCACACCGGCGGTCGAGGCATCCATGCCGGCCTTGCCCTTGCTCCAGCCGGCCGGGCAGACTTCGCCGTGTTCTTCTGTGAACTGCAACGCGTCCACCATGCGCAGCATCTCGTCAATGTTGCGGCCCAGCGGCAGGTCGTTTACCACCTGGTGGCGCACCACACCGGCGCGATCGATCAGGAATGAGCCGCGGTAAGCTACGCCGCCTTCTGCCTCAACGTCATAGGCCTTGCAGATTTCGTGCTTGACGTCGGCCACCAGCGGGTAGCGCACCTGTCCGATACCGCCCTTGTCGATCGGTGTGTTCTTCCACGCGAAGTGCGAAAACTGCGAGTCGATCGAAACGCCGATCACTTCGACATTGCGCTTCTTGAACTCGTCCAGACGATGGTCGAAGGCGATCAATTCGGACGGGCAGACGAAGGTGAAGTCCAGCGGGTAGAAAAACACCACGGCATACTTGCCGCTGATGTGTTTTTTCAGGTTGAAGGATTCGTTGAAATCGTTGTTGCCTGTTACGGCAACGGCAGTGAAGTCAGGGGCGGCTTTGCCGACGAGTACAGCCATGATTTTCTCCTTATGTTGATTGAAATGCTTGGGATAGTGAATTCTGACAGATGAGCGGCTACTGTCAACCTCAATGCGCGACCATTCTAACCCGCGCTACCGTTATGCTCGAACTGGATGCGGTGCAATTGCGCGTACACGCCGCCCTTCGCCAGCAGTTCCGCGTGGGTACCGGTCTCGACGATCTCGCCCTTTTGCATCACCACGATGTGGTCCGCCTTTTCGATCGTGGACAGCCGGTGCGCGATGACCAGCGAGGTGCGCCCCTGCATCAGCGTCTCCAGCGCGGCCTGCACATGGCGCTCGGATTCGCTGTCCAGCGCCGAGGTCGCCTCGTCAAGGATCAGGATCGGCGCATTCTTGAGTATTGCGCGGGCGATCGCGATGCGCTGGCGCTGGCCACCGGAAAGGCGCACGCCCTTCTCCCCTACCAGCGTCTGCAAACCTTCAGGCATGTCGCGGATGAATTCCATCGCGTGCGCAGCCTGTGCGGCGGCGATGATCTCCTCCTCCGGCACCTCGCGCATCTGCCCGTACGCGATGTTCGCCGCGACGGTGTCGTTGAACAGCACAACCTCCTGGCTGACCAGTGCGATGTTGGCGCGCAGGCTGGCCAGCGTCAGGTCGGACAGATCGTGCCCGTCCAGCGTGATGCGCCCGCTGCCCGGCAGGTAGAAACGCGGCACCAGGTTCGCCAGCGTGCTTTTGCCGCTGCCGGACGCGCCGACCAGTGCGACCGATTGCCCCGCTGGTATCTCCAGACAGATGTCGTTCAGCGCGAGCCGGTCGTCCTGCTGGTAGGACAGCGTGACATGCTCGAACCCCAGCCTTCCCTGGGCTCGCCCTATCGTTGTCTTGCCGGTATCGACCTCGCCGGGCGTGTCGAGCAGCTCGAAGATGCTCTCCGATGCAGCCAGCCCGCGCTGCATGAATTCGCTGACGCTGGTCAGGCGTTTCAGCGGCGCGGTCAGCATCAGCATCGCCGCTACAAAGGACAGGAAGCCCCCAACGGTGGTCTGGTCGGTCCTGGTCTGCTCGGTGACGATGTAGATGATCACCGACAGCGCCACCGCCGCGACCATCTGCACGATAGGCACATTGATCGCCGCAGCGGCCGCCTGCTTCATCGTGTGGCGGCGCACCCAGTTGGCCTGCTCGCTGAAACGGCTGCCCTCGTATTGCTGGCCGCCGAACAGCTTGACCACCTTGTGGGCGGTGACGCTCTCCTCGATCACCTGCGTGATGTCGCCCATCGCCCGCTGCGAGTCGCGGCTGGCGTTGCGCAACCGGACGTTGATCGTGCGGATGATGAACGCGATCACCGGCACCATCAGCAGGCTGAGCAGCGTCAGCTTCCAGTTCAGGTAGAACAGCCAGCCGAGCAGGCCGACGATGATGATTGAGTCGCGGATCGTGATCGTCACGACGCTGGTTGCGGCAGCGGTCACCTGCGTGACATCGAAGGTCAGCCTGGAGATCAGGTTGCCGGTGGCATGATCGTCGTAATAGCGGGTGGGCAACGCCAGCAGCTTGCGAAACATCTCTTCGCGCAGATCCATCACCAGCTTGTTGCCCACCCAGTTGATCGCGTAGGTGCCGACAAACGAGGCGATGCCACGAACAAGGAAGATCACCAAGATGAAAATCGGCACCAGCCGCATCACGGTCTCGTCCTTCTCGACGAAAGTCCCGTCCAGCATCGGTTTCAACAGAGCCGGCAGCAGCGGCTCGGTGGCCGCCATCACGGCCATGCCGAGTATTGACAGCGCGAACACGCGCCAATAGGGTTTAACGTAGCCGAGCAGGCGGAGATAGAGCTGGGAACTGGTCATTTGCATAGGCGCGCACTTTAGCAGGAAGGGGCTGAACTTGCAGCCGAAAGACTGCGCCCGGACACTGCAACCGGATAAAAAATCCGCGTGGATGAGCGTTGCACTCGTGCATCAGGACTTCGTCCTCGCTACGTGATGCAGGGTCACCCGCTGTATTTCGGCGGGATGCCACAGACGCATGCGCGGCCCCCAGGTGCCTGTGCCGCGCGACACGATGGCCGTGATGCCATCGAATTCATATTGCCCCGCAAACAGCGGAAACATGTTCCTGAACAGATAGCCGAACGGCCATAGCTGACCGCCGTGCGTATGGCCGCTGAGCATCAGGCCCACCCCTTTGCCGGCGAGCACTTCCGGGGGCAGGGGCGCATGGGACAGCAAAATGACCGCTCCCTTTGGTCGACCCGCAAGCGTCTTGGCCAAGGCCTGCCCGGCATGTCCTGAATTGAGCGGGTAGGAGAGGTCATCCACCCCCGCCAGCACCAGACCGGGACGCGGCTCGACCCAGCTGTTGCCCAGCAGGCGAACGCCCGCCTGCTCGAATACCGCCCCGTTGTCCCTGCGGCCGACGAAAGCTTCATGGTTGCCCAGCACCGCCCAGACACCCATCGGAGCCGACAGTCGTTGCATAGTCGCTAGCAGCTCCGGTCCAGGCCGGCCGTGCCCCTCGAACACGTCACCGAGCAGGACCACGATATCCGGCCGCTCCGCGCCGACCTGTTCGACGCGCGCCGCAAGCCAGCGCTCGCCGAGTACCGCCCCCAGGTGCAGGTCGGACAGCGCAACAATCACCGTGCCATCCAACTCTGCTGGTAGCCCCCCCAGGTAGACGTCATGATGCTGCACCACTGGCGCGCGCATCCCCTGGATCAGCGCAAGCACCGCAAGCACGCCGCCAGCGACCAGTGCCGCAAAACGCAGTGCCGGCACCGATCTTTTCAGCAGGAAGCCAAAGCCGGTGGCAATTTCCACGGCAAGCAGGCACGCAGACAATAGGAACAGGACGCCCATCCAGGTCATGCCGAAGAACTCTGCCGTGGCCGCTGCGACACCGACGTCTTCCGGGCGCACCGCACTGGCGAGCACGAACAGCACCCACAGCAGGATGCCCAGCGCCATCAGGCGCCTGCGCGGGAGGTGCCGGGTGACGAACGGCACCGATGCGGCGCGCCAGAACACATAGACCTGCATCAGACTGACGGCGGAGACCAGTATCAGGAAGAAAACAAACACGACTGCCCCCATGGCAAAAAGGAATCAGGCGTCGAGATTATCGCAAAAACGTTGCCCAGAAATCGCTGCACCGGCTGCCTGGCCAGAATGAAGATGCGCCAACTTCCGCTGGCGGATTGAATGAAAAGGGTGAATGATCCGCAGGTATCCCCCGCCGGTGACTCAGGACAGGAGTTGCTTGATCTTTGTTCCCAGCCAGCCGGTCACTTCAGCATCCTTACTTTCGGTGATTTTTCTGACGCAGGTAACACCCGCCACTCCCCTTGTGTAGCCGTTTACTTCCCTGGTTGGACAAGCAATTCTTTTAATACATCCAGGTTTGCCTTTGCAGTAGCATTCCCCTGTACAGCAGCGAGATCAAGGTAATGCTTGGCCTTGACGTAATCGACCGGGACGTTTACACCCATCATGTAATACCAGCCCAATCGATTCTGGGCCCAATCACCACCGAGATCCGCTGCGGTCAGATAATCCATGATCGCGTTCTCGATATCCTTGATATGGGTTTCGTACAGGTAACCACGCTGCTGGTATCCAAACAAGTATTTGGGGTGTGCAATCACCAGCTGGTTGAAGCGTGCGAACGCCAGGTCCAAAAAGCCGCCGGACTGTGCGGCCTGTGCAGATGATTCAAGCGTTTGTGGTAAATTGTTGAGCATGTAAGATTTGTTAAAATAAATCGACGCGTTCAAATAGTCTTTTTCGAGCAGCGCATTGTCGGCCATCAAATTAAGATACCTTTCCTCGAGATTACCCTTGTTCCTGGCGTTCATCGACGACTGCTTGCTCTCCTCAATAAAATCGGTCATCAATTCCTTGGTGCCGCCCCACTTTGGGGTAATGGA
>DASWTZ010000108.1:0-16086 GCA_036401875.1 Gallionella sp. | reverse complement strand
GTGTACTACCATCACGCTCCGGCTGCCCAGGCGCTGCAATACGCGCGCCTGGATGCCGACGAGGTCGCGATGGAATACGCCCATCAATTGCTGCCGCGCACCTGCAGGGTTGGTCAGCGGGCCGAGGATGTTGAACAGCGTCCTGATGCCCAGTTCCTTGCGCACCGGAGCGGCATGCTTCATCGCGCTGTGGTAGTTGGGCGCGAACATGAAGCCAAAGCCGACTTCGTTGATGCACTTCGCGGTCTGCTCGGGCGTGAGGTTGATGTTCACGCCCAGCGCCTCCAGGACGTCCGCGCTGCCGGACTGCGACGATACGGAGCGCCCGCCATGCTTGGCGATCTTGACGCCCGCCGCTGCGGCGACGAAGGCCGATGCGGTGGAGATGTTGAAGGTGTGCGCGCCGTCGCCGCCGGTGCCGCAGGTGTCGACCAGCGTGCCGTCATCCGGTATGTTCACCCGGGTGGACAGCTCGCGCATCACGCTCGCCGCGCCGGCGATCTCGCCGATGGTCTCCTTCTTGACGCGCAGCCCGGTGATGATCGCGGCGATCATCACCGGCGACACTTCGCCGCCCATGATCTGGCGCATCAGTGACACCATCTCATCGTGGAAGATCTCGCGGTGATCGATGATGCGCTTGAGCGCGTCCTGCGGTTTCATTGGCTGATTCAAGGCTTGCCCTCCAGGAAGTTCTTCAGCATGTCGTGCCCGTGCTCGGTCAGGATGGATTCGGGGTGGAACTGCACGCCGTGCACTGCCAGCGTCTTGTGGCGCACGCCCATGATCTCGTTATCGTCGGTCCACGCGGTGATCTCCAGACAATCGGGCAGCGTTTCGCGCTCGATCACCAGCGAGTGGTAGCGCGTCGCGGTGAACGGGTCGGGAAGGCCGGTGAACACGCTGTTGCCGCGATGATGGATCAGCGAGGTCTTGCCGTGCATCAGCGTCTTCGCGTGGATGATTTTGCCGCCGAATGCCTGGCCGATGCTCTGGTGGCCGAGGCACACCCCGAGCAGCGGCACCTTGCCGGCGAAATGCCGGATCGCCGCGACCGACACGCCGGCCTCATTCGGCGTGCATGGGCCGGGCGACACGACGATGTGCTGCGGGCTCATCTTCTCGATCTGCTCGACGGTGACCTCGTCGTTGCGCTTGACCACGACATCCGCGCCCAGCTCGGCGAAATACTGCACCAGGTTGTAGGTGAAGGAGTCGTAGTTGTCGATCATTAACAGCATGTTTGTTCCGTCCTCAATTCTTCGTACGTATCATACTCAATGCCACCGCTTCGGCAACCTCAATCCCGTCCACCGCCGCCGAGAGGATGCCGCCCGCGTAGCCTGCGCCTTCCCCGGCCGGATACAGGCCGCGGGTATTGATGCTCTGGTAGTTGTCCTTGTTGCGCCGGATGCGGATCGGCGATGAGGTACGCGTCTCCACGCCGGTTAGCACGGCATCCGCGAGGTCGAAGCCCCTGATCTGTTTCGCGAACGCGGGCAGCGCCTCGCGGATCGCGGCTATCGCGTAATCGGGTAGCGCGCTGGACAGGTCGGTCAGGAGCACGCCGGGAGTGTAGGACGGCAGCACCTCGCCGAACTGCGTCGAGGGCCGCCCCGCGAGGAAATCGCCGACCAGTTGTCCCGGTGCCTTGTAATCGCCGCCGCCCAGCACGAACGCGCGCGACTCCCACTTGCGCTGGAACTCGACACCGGCCAGGACGTCGCCCGGAAAATCCTGCTCGGGCGTGATGCCGACCACGATTCCCGAGTTGGCGTTGCGCTCGTTGCGCGAATACTGGCTCATGCCGTTGGTGACCACCCGCCCCGGCTCCGAGGTCGCGGCGACTACCGTGCCGCCGGGGCACATGCAGAAGCTGTACACCGAGCGGCCGTTGCTGGCATGGTGCACCAGCTTGTAATCCGCCGCGCCGAGCTGGGGATTGCCGGCATTCCGGCCGTAGCGGGCGCGGTCGATCAGCGACTGCGGGTGCTCGATGCGGAAGCCGATCGAGAACGGCTTGGGCTCGATGAAGACGCCGCGCCGGCGGATCATCTCGAAGGTGTCGCGCGCGCTGTGGCCTAGCGCCAGCACCAGATGATCCGTTGCGATACGCTCGCCGCTGGCGAGCACCACGCCGGTGACTTGTCCGGCATTGTCTGAATCATGGGTAATTTCGATATCGTCGACGCGGCTGCTGAAGCGGATCTCGCCGCCGAGCGCGATGATATTCTCGCGCATCTTCTCGACCATGCCCACCAGCTTGAACGTGCCGATGTGCGGATGGCTCTCGTACAGGATCTCGGCCGGCGCGCCGGCCTTGACGAATTCGTCCAGCACCTTGCGGCTCAGAAAACGCGGGTCCTTGATCTGGCTGTACAGTTTGCCGTCCGAGAACGTCCCCGCGCCGCCCTCGCCGAACTGCACGTTGGATTCCGGGTTCAGTACACCCTGCCGCCACAGCCCCCAGGTGTCCTTGGTCCGCTCGCGTACCGCCTTGCCCCGCTCCAGGATCAGCGGGCGGAAACCCATCTGCGCGAGCAGCAGCCCGGCGAACAGCCCGGCGGGCCCCATGCCGACCACGACAGGGCGCGAGCTCAGGTGCTGCGGGGCCTGCGCGACAAAGTGGTAATCCGTGTCAGGCGTAACCCGCACATGCGGATCGTTGCTGAAGTGGGCTAGAACCGAAACCTCGTCGCGCAATGCGACATCCAGTGTGTAGGTATACAGGATCGCGTTGGGCTTGCGCGCGTCCACGCCGCGCTTGAATACGACATGGCTGACCAGCTCGCCGGCGGCGATGCCCAGCCGCTTCTGGATCGCGGCTTTCAGGTCACCGTCAGTGTGGGACAGCGGCAGCTTGATTTCAGTCAGGCGCAGCATGGCTCAGCGATGCACTTCCGCATCCAGCCCATCAAGCACCATCTCCGCGGCGCGCAGCACGGCGCGTGCCTTGTTCTGCGTCTCCATCCATTCACTGTCGGGCACCGAGTCGGCGACGATGCCGGCGCCGGCCTGCACATGCAGCATGTTGTCCTTCACGACGGCGGTGCGCAGCGCGATCGCCAGGTCCATGTCGCCGTTGAAACCGAGGTAGCCGACCGCGCCGGCGTAGATGCCGCGCGTGGAGGGTTCCAGCTCGTCGATGATCTCCATCGCGCGCACCTTGGCCGCGCCGCTGACGGTGCCGGCGGGGAAGGTGGCCTTGAGCACGTCCATCGCAGAGAGTCCGGGCTTGAGGTCGGCTTCGACGTTGGAGACGATGTGCATCACGTGCGAATAACGCTCGATGATCATCTTATCGGTCAGCTTGACGCTGCCGCGTTGCGCGACGCGGCCGATGTCGTTGCGGCCCAGGTCTATCAGCATCAGGTGTTCAGCGAGTTCCTTGGGGTCGGCCAGTAGCTCGGAAGCCAGGTCGGCATCCTGCTGCGGCGTCCTGCCGCGCGGACGGGTGCCGGCAATCGGGCGGACGGTGACGGTGTCGTCTTCCAGCCGCACCAGTATTTCCGGCGAGGCGCCGACCACGTGGTGGTCGCCCATGTCGTAATAGAACATGTAGGGTGAGGGGTTCACGCTGCGCAGCGCGCGGTACAGCGACAGCGGCGAAGCCGGGAAGGGCTGCGACATGCGCTGCGCGAGCACCACCTGCATGATGTCGCCGTCGAAGATGTAGCGCTTGGCCTTTTCGACCGCCTGCTTGAACGCGGCCTCGCCGAATTCCGACCTGGCCTCGCCGCCGTGCATCGCCGGGGCGTGCGGGATGTGCACCGGCAGGCGCATCATGCCGATCAGCTCGAACAGCCGCTCGCGCGCCAGTTCGTAAGCGTCGTCCATCTCCGGGTTGGCATAGACGATGAACGTCAGCTTGCCGGACAGGTTGTCGATCACCGCGAGCTGCTCGGTGAGCATCAGCAGGATGTCGGGCGTGCCGAGCGTGTCCTTCTTGGCAGTCTTCGCGAGGCGCGGCTCGATGTAGCGCACCGTGTCGTAGCCGAAGTAACCGGCCAGCCCGCCGGTGAAGCGCGGCAGGTCGGGCAGCGGCGCGACCCTGAAGCGCGACTGGTACTCGCTGATGAAATCCAGCGGATTCTCGGCCACATGGCTGGTCTCGGCATGCTGATGGCTGACCGTGACCTGCCTGCCGCGCACTGTGATGCGTGTGTCGGCCGGCAGGCCGATGAAGGAGTAGCGGCCGAAGCGCTCGCCGCCCTGTACCGATTCGAGCAGGTAGGAAAACGGCTTGTTGGCGAGCTTGAGGTACAGCGACAGAGGCGTGTCGAGGTCGGCGAATGTCTCCGCGACCAGCGGGATGCGGTTGTAGCCTTGCTCGGCGAGCGACTTGAATTCCTGTTTGGTGATTGGGCGCAACATGAAAAACCTCCGTGGATTTTGTAGGCCGGGACTCATCCCGGCGGCAATTATCGTGTCGGGATACCCGACCTACGCATCAGCACCATCGCCAGCAGGCGATGCCATTCGGGTAGCGGAGGTTGTCCTGTTTCATGATCAGATACGCTTGATAAGCGGCAAAGCGCCGGAAAGATTTTGTATCACCGCGTCCAGTTCCAGAGTCTCGACCGGCTCGCCGTGGTTGTAGCCGTAAGGCACACAGAACACCGGGCAACCGGCGGCGCGCGCGGCGTCGGTGTCGCTCAGCGAGTCGCCGATCAGCAGCAGCCTCTGGATCGGGATATTGAAGAACTTCGCGGCATGCAGCAGCGGCATCGGGTGAGGCTTCTTTTCCGGCAGCGTGTCGCCCGCGAGCACGATGTCGAAATACTTCGCTAGCCCGACGCCCTTGAGCAGCGGCAGCGTGTAGCGTTCCACCTTGTTGGTGATGCAGCCCATCGGGAAACCAGCAGCCTTGATCGCATCCAGCCCCTCGATCACGCCGCCGAACGGTTTGCTCTGCAGCAGCAGCTCGGTGTAGTGCCGCTCGAAGACCGGCAGCGCGTGGTCGTAGAGCGCGGCATCCGGCGTCGCGTGCATGTCGCCGGTCAGCGCGCGCTTCACCAGCCAGCTGATGCCGTTGCCGATGTAGCTGGCCAGCAGCGCCTGTGACACCGGCGCGTAGCCGATGTCGCGCAGCATGCGGTTGGCCGCCTCGCACAGTTCCGGCGCGGTGTGCAGCATCGTGCCATCGAGATCGATGACGATGGCCGAGATGTCGAGCGGGAACCGGACGGGCTGCATGATTGCCTTTACGCTTACTTCTTGGCCTTGGCCAGCTCGGCGCGCATCTCGCCGATGACGGTGTCGTACTTGTTCTTGTCGCCTGCGTTGTACTTGCCGAACACTGCAGAGCCCGCGACGAAGGTGTCCACGCCCGCTTCGGCGACTTCCCTGATGTTGGCCGGGCCGACGCCGCCGTCGATCTCCAGGCGGCAGTTGTACTTGCCGGCATCGATCATCTTGCGCACGGCGCGAGCTTTGTCCAGCACGTAGGGGATGAACTTCTGACCACCGAAACCGGGGTTGACCGACATCAGCAACACCATGTCGAGCTTGGGCAGCGTGTATTCCAGCACGTCCAGCGGGGTCGCCGGGTTGAACACCAGGCCGGCCTTGCAGCCGCTTTCCTTGATCAGACCGATGGTGCGGTCGATGTGCTCGGAGGCTTCCGGGTGGAAGGTGATGTAGGTCGCGCCGGCCTTGGCGAAGTCAGGGATGATGCGGTCCACCGGCTTGACCATCAGGTGCACGTCGATCGGGGCGGTCACGCCGTGCTTGCGCAGCGCCTCGCAGACCAGCGGGCCGATGGTCAGGTTGGGTACGTAATGGTTGTCCATCACGTCGAAGTGCACGATGTCCGCGCCGGAGGCCAGAACGTTGTCGACTTCCTCGCCCAGTTTGGCGAAGTTGGCGGAGAGTATGCTAGGGGCGATCTGGTACATGGCGATTCCTTGTGAAAATGATAGAAGGTTGGAAATTTTAGGCGCACATTCTAACCGAATACGAACGGGAATGGCGGCTGCGCAGTTGCCGGACGGCGTTCCGCGCCAGCGCGCGGCGCATCATTCGACGTGGCGGTCGAGGACGCCGTCGGCCAGCGAAACTGGGTCTTCCAGCGGCTCGAGGTGGGTGATCACGTGCGCATTGGGGACGACCTGGCGAATCTCGGCCTCGATGCGCTCCAGCCAGTCGTGCCCCTGCTGGACCGTCCACGCCCCCGGCACCAGCACATGCAGGGAGACGAAGGCGCGCGTTCCGGCCTGGCGGGTGCGCAGCGCGTGAAAGTCCAGACCCTGGGCACGGTAGCTCTCCAGCACTGCCTCGACCGCCTTGAGCTGTCCGGCGGGGATGGACACATCCATCAGCCCAGCGGCGGAGCGGTGCAGCAGCTGCCAGCCGGTCCAGACGATGTTCGCGGCGACGAACAGCGCGATCACCGGGTCCAGCCACAGCCAGCCGGTCAGCCAGACCAGCGCGACGCCGGCAATGACGCCGGCCGAGGTCCATACATCGGTGAGCAGGTGGTGCGCGTCCGCCTCCAGCGTGATCGAGTTGTGCTGGCGCCCCACCTTCATCAGGGTCAGCGCGGTGGCGAAGTTGATGACGGAGGCGACCACCGAGACGGCGATACCAATGCCGACCGCCTCGATCGCCTGGGGATGCAGCAGCCGCTCGACCGCCGCATAGGCGATGCACAGCGCCGCGACCAGGATCAGGAAGCCCTCGAAGGCGCTGGAAAAATATTCTGCCTTGCCGTGCCCGTGGGCGTGGTTCTCGTCCTCCGGCATCTCGGCCAGCGACAGCATCGCCAGCGCCATCAGCGCCCCGGCGAGGTTGACGAAGGATTCCAGCGCGTCGGAGAGCAGCCCGACCGAACCGGTCATCCACCACGCAACGCCCTTGAGCAGGATAGTGGCGAGAGCTGCGGCGATGGATAGCCAGGCATATCGCTTCAATGAGGTAGATGACATGAGATGCCTTGAGCAGTGGGTGGAAAAATGACGATGTTGGGAGTGGCTAAATGGTGGAGGTGATCAGGATCGAACTGACGACCTTCTGATTGCGAACCAGACGCTCTCCCAACTGAGCTACACCCCCACGCCACCGGGATGCTAAACAGAAATCTAGCCCTTGTGAAGTGGTAGCCCGGTCGCCCGGTAAAAGGCTGCGAGGTCGCCGAGGTCGTCGAATATCGCGGCGGCGCCGTCGAAATCATGCCAGTGGGTGTAGGGGTTGGTGGTGACGTAGGTCTTGATTCCGGCAGCCAGTGCGGCCTGCAGGCCGTTGTAGGAGTCTTCCAGCGCGATGCAGTCGGCGGCGGGCAGGCCAAGTTTGTCCAGCACCCAGAGGTAGATGTCAGGCGCGGGCTTCTTGTGGGGGACGATGTCGCCGCAGCCGTTCGCGTCGAAATAATCTGCCCAGTTTTTGCCCAGCCCGATTTCCAACAGCGCGGACACGTTCTCCGCGGTGGTGGTGGTGGCGATCGCGAGCTTGATGCCGGTCCGGTGGGCGTCCTGAATCAGCTGCTTGATGCCGGGGCGCAGCGGGATCAGCCCCTCGCCCAGCATCGCGGTGTAGTGCGCGGTCTTCACCTTGTGCAGGTGCTTGACGAAGTCATCGAAGTTGTCCGGCTTGGTGTAGCCGGCTAGGAAATCCGAGACGAAATACTTGATGCGTTCCTTGCCGCCGGTCACCTTGAGCAGCTTGTCGTAGAGCGCGACATCCCAGTTCCAGTCCAGGCCGTTCTCGGCGAACGCCTTGTTGAACGATTTGCGGTGTCCGTCCTCGGTATCGGCAAGCGTGCCGTCCACGTCGAAAATAATGGCTTTGATGGTCATGTGAGTAGTGTCGATAGGTTGAAGTTAACGCATCCCGGGCAGTTTGCCGGCCATCCCTTTCATCATTTTGGCCATCATGCCCTTGTTGCCGAACATCTTCATCATTTTCTGCATCTGTTCGAACTGGTTGAGGAGCTGGTTGACGTGCATCACCTGCACGCCGGCGCCCATGGCGATGCGGCGCTTGCGCGAGGCCTTGATGAGTTCGGGTTTGCTGCGCTCGACCGGAGTCATCGAGTTGATGATGCCCTCGATGCGGCTGATCTGCTTGTCGTCGACCTTGGAGCCGGCGGCGGCCTGACTCAGCTGCGCGGGGAGCTTGTCCATCAGGGATGACAGGCCGCCCATCTTGCGCATCTGCACGATCTGCATCTTGAAGTCGTTAAGGTCGAAGCCTTTGCCGCTGTGCAGTTTCTTCGCAAGTTTCTCGGCTGCCGCATGATCGACCTCGCGCTGTGCTTCCTCGATCAGCGACAGCACGTCGCCCATGCCCAACACGCGCGAGGCCATGCGTTCGGGGTGGAAGGCTTCTAGTCCGTTGGGCTTTTCGCTGACGCCGACGAACTTGATCGGTTTGCCGGTGACCTGGCGCACCGAAAGCGCCGCACCGCCGCGCGCGTCGCCGTCCAGCTTGGTGAGGATCACGCCGGTCAGCGGCAGCGCGTCGCCAAAGGCCTTGGCGGTGTTCACCGCGTCCTGTCCGGTCATCGCATCGACGACGAACAGCGTCTCGACGGGCTTCATCGCGGCGTGCAGCTGCTTGATCTCGTCCATCATCGCCTCGTCGATCGCGAGGCGACCGGCGGTATCGACGATCAGCACGTCGTGGTAATGGCGCTTGGCGTAGTCCAGCGCGGCCAGAGCGATATCCCTGGGCTTCTGGCTGATGTCGGATTCGAAGAAGTCCACTTCGAGTTGTTTTGCCAGCGTCTGCAACTGTGCGATCGCGGCGGGGCGGTACACGTCACAACTGACCAGCAGCACTTTTTTCTTGTTCTGGTCGCGCAGGAGTTTGGCGAGCTTGCCGCTGGTGGTGGTCTTGCCGGCGCCCTGCAGGCCGGCCATCAGGATCACGGCGGGCGGGACGGCGGCAAGGTTGAGCGCGTCGTTGTGCTCGCCCATCAGCCGGGTGAGTTCGCGGTGCACCACGCCGATCAGCGCCTGACCGGGGTTCAGATTGCCGATGACCTCCTGACCGAGCGCGGCCTGCTTGACCTGGGCGATGAATTCCTTGACGACCGGCAGCGCGACGTCGGCCTCGAGCAGCGCCATGCGCACCTCGCGCAGCGCGTCCTGGATGTTGCTTTCGCTCAGTCGCGCCTGCCCGCGTATGTTCTTGATGACGCCCGTAAGGCGTTGTGTCAGGTTGTCCAGCATGGGTGTTGGGAGAGTGTTTTGGTGTAGAATTCGCGGAGTCTAAAACATCCCGGCAAAAAATGTCTAACGTTCTCTTTTCCTGGCTGGCCTTCACGATCTACAGCGTACTCGCGTTCTATTTCTGGCATGCGCAGGCGCGCGGCAAGGGCGACATACTGAGCCGCAGCGCGGCCGGGCATTGGGTGGTGGTGCCCTTGGTCCTGCACGGTTACCTGCTTGCACAGGATGTGTTCGCCGGCGGCGGGTTCAACCTGGGCATCGCCAATGCGGTATCGATGATCATCTGGCTGACGATGCTGGTGTACTGGATTGCCCGCTTCTTCTATCCGGTCGGATGCTTGCAGGCACTGGTGTTGCCGCTGGCCGCCGTGGCGGTGCTGATGCCGGAACTTTCGCCTGCCACTCACCAGCTGGCTAATACCGGGTTGTTTGCATTCAAGGCGCATATTGCTGCCGCGATGCTGGCCTACAGCCTGTTCACCATCGCCGTGCTGCATGCCGTGCTGATTTCGCAGGTGGAGAAACGGCTGCACCATGGTTCGTTGCCGCGCGTGCTGCAGAACCTGCCTCCGCTGATGACGATGGAATCGCTGCTGTTCAGGATGATTGGCATCGGCTTTCTGCTGCTGACGCTGACGCTGGCCTCTGGCGTGATATTTTCCGAGCAGATTTTCGGCAAGGCGTGGCAGTTCAATCATAAGGAGTTGTTCGGGTTCGTCTCGTGGGTGGTGTTCGCCATCCTGCTGTGGGGGCATCGCACCTATGGCTGGCGCGGACGGGTCGCGGTGAACTGGACCGTGAGCGGCTTCCTGTTCCTGGTGCTAGCCTATCTGGGCAGCAAGTTCGTGATCGAGGTGCTGCTTCACCGCCAGTAACCCATTGATTGTCTTCGGGTTGCAATAGGTGCATGAAATGTCGTAAAATCCGCGCCCCTTTTGTCCGGGCTAAGAGGCTTGGCGCTGGGCTCATAAACTTTTAGGTAGGTTTTAATATGGTAATCATTCGTCTTTCCCGCGGCGGTTCGAAGAATCGCCCGTTTTACAACGTAGTCGTTGCTGATTCGCGCAATCGCCGCGATGGCCGTTTCATCGAGCGCGTTGGCTTCTACAACCCGATCGCTCCTGAAGGCCAAGAAGCATTGCGCCTGCAAATGGAGCGCGTGGGTCATTGGCAAAGCAAGGGCGCGCAGTTGAGCGATGCCGTTGCCAAGCTGGTCAAGCGTGCCGGTGCCTCAGCAGCGGCCTGATGACGCAGGCTCCATGGTGATCATGGGGCGAGTGGCAGCAGCCCACGGTATCCGCGGATGGGTCAAGATCCAGCCGTATACCGAGTACATCGACAGCCTGCTGGATTATCCAGCTTGGTGGCTGGGGCCGGAACACGGTCCGTGGCGCGAGGTTAAACCCTCGCAGTGCGAGGTGCAGGGTAAGACTCTGGTCGCACAACTGCCCGATTGTCCTGACCGGAACGCAGCCGAGCGGCTGAAGGGGTTGATGATCGCCGTGCCGCGCAGTAGTCTGCCGGAGCAGGCGGGCGACGAGTATTATTGGTCGGATCTGATCGGACTTTCCGTGGTGGATGAGTCGGGTAAGCTGCTGGGTTCGGTGGCGAATCTGCTGGAGACCGGCGCGAACCAGGTGTTGAGCGTCAAAGGCGAGAGCGGCGAGATACTGATCCCGTTCGTGGCCAGCGCGATCAGGCAAGTGGATGTGAAGAACGGGATCATCCGCGTGGACTGGTCGACGGATTACCTGTGATGGTTTTTGATGTCATCACGCTGTTCCCGCAAATGTTCGATGCGCTGACGCAGTACGGCATCACGCGGCGCGCGGCGGAACAGGGAAGTTATGTTTTAAAGACGTGGAATCCGCGGGATTTCACGACGGACAATTACCGCACCATCGACGACCGCCCCTACGGAGGCGGCCCCGGCATGGTGATGCTGGCGGAGCCGCTGGCGGCGGCGATCAGCGCCGCCAGGCAGCGACAGGCGGCCAGCGGTGTGAGCAGGAGCCGGGTGGTGTATCTATCGCCGCAAGGCAGATTGCTTGCCCACGCGGTGGTTAAGGAGTTGGTGGCGCAGCAAGACGAGGGATTGATCCTGCTGGCGGGTCGTTACGAAGGCATCGATGAACGCCTGATCCGCCGGTATGTGGATGAAGAGATCTCCATCGGTGACTATGTGTTGTCCGGTGGCGAGTTGGCGGCGATGGTACTGATAGACAGTCTGGTGCGGCAGTTGCCCGGTGTGTTGGGCGATGCCGAATCGGCCGAGCAGGATTCGTTCGTGCAGGGGCTGCTGGACTGTCCGCACTACACGCGGCCGGAAGTGTTTGATGGTGAAGCCGTGCCCCCGGTGCTGTTGTCCGGCAATCATGCGGATATACAGCGCTGGCGGCTTCAGCAGTCGTTGGGCAGGACGTGGTTGCGCAGGCCGGATTTGCTGGCCGGGCGTGATTTGACAAAAGAGGAGTCTCGGCTTCTGGCTCAGTTCCAGAAGGAACAAGACCCGATAACCAAGGAGTAATAAAGTGAACTTGATAGATCAATTGGAAAAGGAAGAAATTGCCCGCCTGGGTAAAACGATTCCCGATTTCGCACCCGGCGACACCGTCGTGGTCGGCGTGAACGTGGTTGAAGGTGAGCGCAAGCGCGTTCAGGTTTTCGAGGGTGTCGTGATCGCCAAGCGCAATCGCGGCCTGAATTCCAGCTTCATCGTGCGCAAAATTTCCGCAGGTGAAGGCGTTGAGCGTACCTTCCAGGCCTATTCGCCAGTCATCGCCAGCATCGAGGTGAAGCGCAAGGGCGCGGTGCGTCGCGCCAAGCTGTATTACCTGCGCGATCGCTCTGGCAAGTCGGCGCGTATCAAGGAAAAGCTGGCAATCCGCGATTAATTGCGAACAGGCGTCCTTCGCCAGGAAAAAACGGGAGCTCAGGCTCCCGTTTTTTATTTTCGCCGCCGTTTCACCTCGGCTGCATTGCTGTGAGCCTGCCCTGAAGCTGATGCGCTATCATCGCGCCATGAATTACCAGGCTAAACTCTGTGTCCCGTTCGGCGTGCTCGGCATCCGTTGCAGCGATAATGCGCTGACCGGGATCGACTTTCTACCGCCGGGGGCGCTGCAGCGGGAGACTACCCCGTTCGCCGAGATGGTGTGCGATCAGTTGCGCCGTTATCTGGAAAATCCGGACGCGCAATTCACGGTGCCGCTCGACTTGCGCGGCACCGCACACCAAAAAAAAGTCTGGCAGGTGATGCTGTCAATTCCGCGCGGCCAGACGCGCAGCTATGGCGAGATCGCGACCGAGCTGAAATCCTGCGCGCAGGCGGTCGGCCAGGCTTGCGGGGCGAATCCCATTCCCGTCATCGTTCCCTGTCACCGGGTGGTGGGGAAGTCCGGGCTGGGCGGCTTTGCACATCACAGGGATGGCGGCCACCTGGAAATCAAACGCTGGCTGCTGGCGCATGAACAACGCTGAACTGCTCGACGAATTTTGCGACAGCCTGTGGCTGGAGGACGGGTTGTCGCGCAACACGCTGGACAGTTACCGCCGCGACCTGAAAAAGTTTGCCTCATGGCTGGAAAAGCAGCGCAATGCCCCGATCACGCAAACAACGCACGGCGATATTCAGGGTTACCTCGCGCAACTGGTGGTCGCACAAAAGGCTAAGCCCAGCAGTACCGGGCGCAACATTTCTAGCCTGAAACGTCTGTTCCGTTACCTGCTCAGGCAGGGCAGGATCGCTACCGACCCCACGCTGCAGATCGACACGCCCAGGCTGCCGCGCAACCTGCCCAAGAGCCTTACCGAATCAGATGTTGAGCAGTTGCTGGCAGCTCCTGATGTGCAGACGCCACTGGGCTTGCGCGACCGCACGATGTTCGAGGTGCTGTACGCCACCGGTCTGCGCGTGTCGGAGCTGGTGACGCTACGCGTCGCGCAGGTCAGCATGGACATGGGCGTGGTGCGCGTGATGGGCAAGGGCAGCAAGGAGCGCCTGGTACCGCTCGGCGAAGAAGCGCTCGACTGGCTGCGCCGCTATCTGGACGATGGGCGCGGCGTGCTGCTGGGCCGCCTGGTCAGCGATGCGCTGTTCGTTACCGCGCGCGGCGAAGGCATGACGCGGCAGATGTTCTGGTATCTGATCAAGAAACACGCGAGAGCCTGCGGGTTGAGCAAACCGCTATCCCCGCACACACTGCGCCACGCCTTCGCCACCCACCTACTGAACCACGGGGCCGACCTGCGCGTGGTGCAGATGCTGCTGGGCCACGCGGATATATCGACGACGCAGATATACACGCATGTGGCGCGGGAGCGTCTGAAGCAGTTACACCAGCAACATCATCCTAGGGGGTAGCGGCTCCGACGGACGAACGGTGCCTACTTAACCTGTCCTCGTTCGATGCAGACACCCACCATCCTGCAATTCCGTATCGCCTGCAGCTTGGCGACGCTGACCTTGACCCACGGGGCGTGGAAGTCCTTGAGGATGATCTGCGCGATATGTTCGGCCAGCGACTCTACCAGCGAGAAGTGCCCCTCGCTCAACACGGTCTGGATGTGTTGCGCGACATCGGCGTAGTCCAGAGCGTCGTTGATGTCGTCGCTGATGCAGGCTCGGCTGTTGGGTAGCGCGATGTCGAGATCCAGTTGCAGGGTTTGCGGCACGAGCTTTTCGCGTTCGTAGATGCCGATCAGCGTGGTGACTTTGAGTTCGCGCAGAAAGATGATGTCCATGGTTTAAGGATTGGTGGCTTGTTGGCGTTTCGCGTAAAATCCGCGCTCGTTCAATTTTAAGGCATTCCCGATGTTGACCATAGTTTTTGTAATAGCCGCCTATCTGTTGGGCTCGATCTCATTCGCCGTCATCACCAGCAAGTTGTTCGGTCTGCCCGACCCGCGTAGCTACGGTTCCGGGAATCCCGGCGCGACCAATGTGCTGCGCACCGGCAAGAAGGCTGCTGCGGCGCTGACGCTGTTCGGCGATGCGGCCAAGGGCTGGCTGGCGGTGTTTTTGGCGATACAGTTCGAGCTAACCAGCGCGCAGGTCGCGCTGATCGCGCTGGCGGTATTCATTGGCCACCTGTTCCCGGTGTTTCTGAATTTCAAGGGCGGCAAGGGAGTTGCGACGGCGCTGGGTGTATTGCTGGCGCTGAGCGGGTGGATGGGGTTGGCAGTGCTGGTGACCTGGCTGTTGATGGCGGTGGTGTTCCGCTACTCGTCGCTGGCGGCGTTGACCGCTGCGGTGGCTGCGCCGATCTATGCGATTCTGCTGGGTTTGCCGCAGGAGTGGGTGCTGGCGTCGGGCATTCTGTCGTTGCTGCTGTTCTGGCGGCACAAGGGCAATATCCAGAAGCTGCTGGCCGGAACGGAAAGCAAGATCGGCAGCAAGAAGGCCGGTTAATTGCTCAGGCCGATTTCCTGCAGATCCCAGCGCGGCTTGACGTCGAAGCGGTAATTCCTGAGGCCCTGCTGTTGCGCAAAACGCAGCGCACCGGCGAACGCGATCATCGCGCCGTTGTCGGTGCAGAATTCCAGGTCGGGATAAAACACCTTGCCTCCGCGTTTGGTGATGTCTTTTCTCAGTCGCTCGCGCAGCAGCCGGTTCGCGCCGACGCCGCCTGCCACAACCAGTTGATTCATTCCGGTCTGCGCCAGCGCGGCGCGCGCTTTGTTCGCCAGCACATCTACGATGGCCTCCTGTACTGCGTACGCGATGTCGGCCCGGGTTTGTTCGTCATTGTCGCTTTGCCGGACCAGCGTCAGCACCGCTGTCTTCAGTCCGCTGAAGCTGAATTCAAGATCACCGCTGTGCAGCATCGGGCGCGGCAGCTTGTACAGCCCTGGACGCCCGAGTTCAGCACATTTTGCCAGCGCTGGACCACCCGGATAGCCCAGCCCGAGCAACTTCGCGCTCTTGTCAAAAGCCTCGCCGGCCGCATCGTCCAGCGTCTCTCCCAGCAAAGTATATTGACCTACACCGTCCACGCGCATCAATTGCGTATGCCCACCTGACACCAGCAAGGCAACAAAGGGAAAGTCGGGCGCGGGGTCGGACAGCAATGGTGAGAGCAGGTGTCCTTCTAGATGATGGATGCCGATGGTGGGAACATCGAGTGCGTAGGCAAGCGAGTTGGCAACGCTGGCGCCAACCAGCAATGCACCGCCCAATCCCGGTCCCTGCGTATAGGCGATCGCATTGATCTGCTTCAGTGAGATGGATGCAGATTTCAATACCTGGCGCACCAGCGGGATGATGCGATGGGCGTGGTCCCGGGATGCGAGTTCGGGAACTACGCCGCCGTATTCGCTGTGCATCGCGACCTGTGTGTGCAAAGCGTGTGCGAGCAATCCGCGTCCAGGTTGATAGAGCGCGACGCCCGTTTCATCGCAAGAAGATTCGATTCCAAGTGTAATCAATGACATTTAAGGCCTTTCAGACAGGCGCGCATTGTAGTGAATAATGAAGACGCGCAGCGCGACGAAAATTATTTCAAGAAATTTGCACAAAGGTGTTGACGAGAAAATTTGGCTCCCTATAATGCGCGGCTCTTCGCTGCTGCAGGGTGAAACGTAAAGCGGGTTTGCAAAAGACGCGCTTTTGAATCAGTAAAATGATTACGTGAATCCTGCATCAGTGGCAGTAGGAAATCGTGCAAGTTGTAGTTGACAGGAAATTTTTAGTCCCTATAATGCGCACCTCTTCGCTGCCACGGCAGCCGCTCTTTAAAAGTTAAAACGAACAACCGACGAGTGTAGGTGCTTGGTTTTTGGGAAGTTTTTGTGTTCCTTGTGGATGCGAAAACGACTTTAAAAATATAGAAGTACTTACGCAAAGTCGAAACGAATCATGTCAATGATTCACTTTGAGTAAGACCAGATTCTTAAATGAATCAAACAGAGATTGAAC
>DASWTZ010000107.1:0-25202 GCA_036401875.1 Gallionella sp. | reverse complement strand
AATGTTGGATGATCAGCTGACATTTGAAGGGAAGAATGGATTTTCATCCAGCTTGAGCACACCAGTCATATACAAGTTGAATTTAGGTTATCAAATAAACAATGAGTTGGCGCTTGAAGGTGGTTTCATTGGTTCGACTAGCGCGACTTACAGTGCTTCTGGCGGCAACCTTACTGATCCAATCACTGCGCAAGCCAGATTAAGTGGTTGGACATTTGTTGCGGTTGGCATGATGCCTCTGGCTAATCAATTCAGCGTGTTGGGGAAATTGGGAATGGCTGACATTCAAGTCACAGCCGCCGTTACAGGTTTTGGGTACAACACTTACCTTAGCGGTATCAAATCTGACATCACTTATGGTGTTGGTGCAAAGTATGACTTAACCGACACTCTGACTATGCGGCTTGATTTGGATAGCTACAACGTTGGTAGTTTTGCATCCTCTAGTCGATGCAGCATTTGGACGGTTGGGGTTGGCTATAAGTATTAAACCAGCTAATGAAAACAGGGTGGGCGCAACATATCGGGACACCGAACCATTCATCCAAACGCGATGCATCCACCGTCGAGACTTTCACGTCCGGGGCAGGTCTCCGAACCCGGAGCATTCCTCCAATTTCAACCAGAAGAATGCGATCCTTCTGGTGGGGATATTGACTCTCTGGCGCCTGTATTTATCTGCGGAATTGCAGCTTCATCCGGATGAAGCCTACTGATGCGCAGGTGGCAAGGCCAAGCCAGTTTTCCCTACACCGTGTCGCATTTCGCTTTCGAGGAAAGCCTGCAAGAGGAGGTCGGTTATGCGCTTGCAAAGCCGCACAAAGGGGTTCATGACAGGTTCATCAAGCGGATAGCACTGTATCAGGAGCGGTACAGTGCGGGCGATGATATCGCCAGAGAGCTGCACGGCATGCTCAGCACCTGGCTGGTCCACCATATCAAGCGGGATGACATGGCCTATGTCACAGAGGTGAGGGCAAACATACTCGATGTTCTCTCGGACAACAAGCGGAAAACGGTCGAGGGCTGGCTCAGACGATTCTTTAAGTAGGCAAGGCACATCGCGGCACTAGCGCCGGCCAGCCCAGACTTCATGGGCGTATGCGCAAACCGGACAATAGTCAAGGTTGCCCTGTGCCGCAGGGCTGCTAGAATCTGCCCCGTCCATATTCTGAGCGGGTACCCATCATGCTGGTCGGTTTCGTCGTCCTTTATCTTGTCCTTTCCATCGGTATCGGCATGTATGCGGCAACCAAGGTGCACAATGCGCGCGACTACATCACCGCCGGGCGTTCGCTGCCGCTTTACATCGTGCTGGCGATGGTGTTCGCGACCTGGTTCGGCGCAGAGACGGTGCTGGGTATCCCCGCGACCTTTATGGAAGAGGATCTGGGCGGCCTGATTTCTGACCCGTTTGGCGCAGCACTGTGCTTGGTGCTATTTGGCCTGTTCTTCGCGCGCAAGCTATACCGGATGAACCTGCTGACCATCGGCGATTTCTACCGCCAGCGGTTCGGCCACAAGGTCGAGGTCATCGCCGGCGTCGCCATTGCACTGTCCTACCTCGGGTGGGTGTCGGCACAGGTGACCGCGCTTGGGCTGGTGTTCAACGTGCTGTCCGACGGCCAGATCACCCAGGCGCAGGGCATCCTTATCGGCGCGGCGGTGGTTTTGATGTACACGCTGTACGGCGGCATGTGGTCGGTCGCGCTGACCACCTTTGTACAGATGATCGTCATCGTGATCGGATTGATCTACATCTCGGTGCTGCTGGCCGACATGACGGGCGGCGTCGCCCCGGTGGTGCAGCACGCGGTGGACAGCAACAAATTCAACTTCTGGCCCGAACTCAGCGGGGTGGCGATGGTCGCCTTCATCTCCGGCCTGCTGACGATGGGCTTCGGCTCGATACCGCAGCAGGACGTGTTCCAGCGCGCCAACTCGGCCAAAAACGAGAACGTCGCGGTGTGGGGCACGGTGGCCGGTGGCGTGGCCTACTTCATATTCGCCGCGGTGCCGCTGTTCATGGCCTACTCGGCCAACCTGATCGACCCGGCACTGGTTGCGCAGTGGATGGCCGAGGACAGCCAGAAGCTGCTGCCGGAACTGGTCAAGGCGCACCTGCCGCTGTTCGCCCAAGTGATTTTCTACGGCGCGCTGCTGTCGGTGATCATGTCCACCGCTTCCGGCACGCTGCTCGCGCCGTCGGTCATGCTGTCAGAGAACGTGCTCAAGGGCTGGCTCACCCGCCGCAACCTGTCCGATCGCAAGCTGCTGGCGACCACCCGCTGGGTGGTGGGCATCTTCTCGGTGTGCGTCACGCTTTACGCGCTGTGGGCGCTGGAACACGACACCGGCATCCACAAGATGGTGGAGAACGCCTACAAGGTGACGCTGGTGCTGGCCTTCACCCCGCTGGTTGCCGGGCTGTACTGGCGGCGTGCCACGACCTACGGCGCCTACTGGGCGATGGGGCTGGGCTTGGCAGCCTGGCTGCCGATGGAGTTTCTCGCGCCGGAAGCCGCGCTGCCGCCGCAGTTCGCCGGTTTTTTGGCGAGCATCGCCGGCATGGTGGCCGGGTCGCTGTTGCACAGGCAGCCGGCACATGTCCCGCCTCACTCGCATGCCGCGCACCGTGCCGAGTGACGCTGTCACACGCCTGTCATAAAACCTTCATACCCTTGCAACCATGACTGAAACCAAGGGAGTGAAGATGAGTGCACGAATCTTGATCGTGGAAGACGAACCGGCGATCCAGGAACTGCTGGTATTCAACGTGATGCAGGCGGGCTTCCAGGCGCTGCGCGCCGAGGACGCCGAGAGCGCATGGGAGCAGATACACCGCACCACACCGGATTTGATATTGCTCGACTGGATGCTGCCCAATACCAGCGGTGTGGTGCTGGCAAAACAGTTGCGATCGGACGCCCGCACCAAGGATATACCGATTATCATGCTGACCGCGCGCGGCGAGGAGCGCGACAAGGTGCTGGGACTGGAGTCTGGCGCAGATGATTACATCACTAAGCCGTTCTCGCCGCGTGAACTGATGGCGCGCATTCGCGCGGTGATGCGCCGCCATGCCCCGCAGATGCCGGACGAGACGATTGCGATGGGCGGGCTGGAGCTGTCGCCCGTGGCGCACCGGGTGACGGCAAACGGGGAGGTGCTTGAGCTGGGGCCGACGGAATTCCGCCTGCTGCACTTCTTCATGACGCACGCGGAACGGGTGTATAACCGCACGCAATTGCTCGATCAGGTGTGGGGCACGCAGGTGTTCGTCGAGGAGCGCACCGTGGACGTGCACATCAGGCGACTGCGTGCGGCACTGGAGCCGCAGGGAATGGAGAAGCTGATCCAGACGGTGCGCGGCAGCGGCTACCGGTTTTCGATGAATTAGGATGGGGAGAGATTTTGCTGGATTTCTGGTTTAGGGCAAGTTTGCCGCTCTGGTATGGCGCAGCCCTTGCGCTGGTCCTGTGGGGGATATTCTCGGTTGCGGTTGCGCTGTCATTCATGCTGCTGCTGTTGCTGGTGGTGATGGCCTATCGCGCACGGCAACTGTACAAGCTGGGGGTGTGGCTGCAGGATGCCCGCATCGAGACCATCCCGGAGGCGGACGGATTGTGGGATGAGGTCTTCTCGAAACTCTACCGGATGGTCAAACAGCACAACCAGACCAAAAAAGACCTGGCCGATGAGTTGCAGCACATCGAACAGGCCACCTCGGCCCTGCCGGAAGGGGTGGCGATCCTGAACGTCGAGAACCGGATCGAATGGTGCAACCCGCTGGCGCAGCAGCTGTTCGATCTGGACCCAGAACAGGACATCATGCAGGACATCACCTATCTGGTGCGCCAGCCGGAATTCGTCGATTACCTGCACGCATCCAACTTCAGCTCGCCGCTGATCATGCGTCCGGCGCGCCACGACGACCGGGTACTGTCGATCAAGCTGATTCCCTATGGCGAGGGTAAGCGACTGTTGATCATCCGCGACATCACCCAGTTCGAACGCATCGAGGCGATGCGCCGCGATTTCGTCGCGAACGTGTCGCACGAATTGCGCACGCCGCTCACGGTGGTGAACGGTTTCGTCGAAAACCTGCAGGACATGCCCGACTTGAACCAGGAGGGCGCGCGCCGCGCGCTGCAGCTGATGGCCGAACAGACAAGGCGCATGGATAACCTCGTGGCGGATCTGCTGACGTTGTCTAGGCTGGAAAACGAGCAGAGCCAACTCGCCGAGGAATTGGTGGACATCCCCGCCCTGCTCGGCGAAATCAACCAGGACGGCCAGCTGCTCAGTGGCGGGAGGCATACCTTGCGTCTGGAGATCGCGTCGGAGGCGAAGTTGCAGGGCAACCGCGAGGAACTGCGCAGCGCTTTCTTCAACCTGGTCAGCAACGCGATCCGATACACTCCCGACGGGGGCAGCATCCTGATCCGCTGGTTCGAGCGCGGCGGGCAACCGGTGTTTTCGGTACAGGACAGCGGGATCGGCATCGCGCCGCAGCACCTGCCTCGCCTGACCGAACGCTTCTACCGGATAGACCGCAGCCGCTCGCGCGAAACTGGCGGCACCGGGCTGGGGCTGGCGATCGTCAAGCACATCGCGATGCGCCACCAGGCCAAGCTGGAAGTGTTCAGCGAGGAAGGGAACGGCAGCACCTTTACGCTGGTATTCCCGGTCAAGCGGCGTGCCATGCACGCATAAGCCTGCCCGGGCCTCCGTCTACAGTAGCACCCTTTCGATCCCGCCGTTGTTCGCCTTGTTCACATAGTCGGGCAGCCAGTTCTCGCCCAGCAGGTGTCGTGCCATTTCGATGACGATATATTCAGAGGTGGTGCCGCAATCGTCGTTGTAGCGGGACAGGCCCTGGTGGCAGGCCGGGCAGGCGGTCAGCACCTTGATCCCACCGCTGTGGCCCTCGGCGCGTATTGCGTCGGTCGCTTTGCGCAGCTCCTCTTCCTTGCGGAAGCGCACCTGGGTGGCGATGTGCGGCAGGGACACGCCGAATGAACCGGCCTCGCCGCAGCAGCGGTCGTTGAGCGGGACCTCGGCACCCATCAGTTCGCTGACGACCTTGAGCGGCTGGTAGGTCTTCATCGGCGAGTGACAGGGGTCGTGATACAGGTAGCGGGCGCCGGTCGAACCGTCCAGCTTTAGGCCCTTCTCCAGCAGGTACTCGTGGATGTCGAGCAGGCGGCAGCCGGGGAAGATCTTGTCGAACTGGTACTTCAGTAGCTGGTCCATGCAGGTGCCGCAGGACACGATCACGGTCTTGATGTTGAGGTAGTTCAGCGTGTTGGCGACGCGATGGAACAGCACGCGGTTGTCGGTGGTGATCTGAGCGGCCTTGTCCGCACGGCCCGAGGCGTTCTGCGGATAGCCGCAGCACAGGTAACCGGGCGGAAGCACGGTGATCGCGCCGGTCTCGTACAACATCGCCTGGGTCGCCAGTCCGACCTGGCCGAAAAGGCGCTCCGAACCGCATCCCGGGAAATAGAACACCGCCTCGGCGTCTTCGCCGGACTTTTTCGGGTTGCGGATGATGGGAACAATATCGTTGTCCTCGATGTTCAGCAGCGCGCGCGAGGTCTTGCTGGGCAGGTCACCCGGCATCGGCTTGTTCAGGAAATGGATCACCTGCGCCTTGATCGGGGCGCCACCGACCGTGGCGGGCGGGCGGGAGAGCACGCCGGCGGTCAGGCCGAAGTAGCTGGCGACCCGGTAGCCGATACGCTGCGCGCGGTAGCCCCAGGCGATCATCACCTGGCGCACCAGCTTGATCGTGGTCGGATCGGTCGCGTTGAGGAACAGCATCGAGGCGGCGCTGACCGGATTGAACTTCTTCTTACCCTGCTTGCGCAGGAAGTTGCGCATAGCCACCGAGACATCGCCAAAATCGATGTCCACCGGGCAAGGGCTCTTGCACTTGTGGCACACCGTGCAGTGGTTTGCGACGTCGTTGAACTCGTCGAAGTGCTGGATCGACACGCCTCGCCGCGTCTGCTCCTCGTACAGAAACGCCTCGATCAGCAGCGAGGTGCCGAGTATCTTGTTGCGCGGCGAGTACAGCAGGTTGGCGCGCGGCACATGGGTGTTGCACACCGGCTTGCACTTGCCGCAGCGCAGGCAGTCCTTGATCGAGTCTGAAATGTCGTTCAGCTCGCTCTTCTCCAGGATCAGGCTTTCCAGTTCCAGCAGGTTGAAGCTGGGGGTGTAGGCGCGCTCCAGGTTGCTGCCCTTGAGCAGCTTGCCCCGGTTGAAGCGGCCCTCGGGATCGACCTTCTGCTTGTATTCGGTGAACGGCGCGATCTCGCGCTCGTCGAGGAAGTCGAACTTGGTGATGCCGATGCCGTGCTCTCCCGAGATCACGCCGCCCAGGTCCTTGGCAAGCTGCATGATACGGTCCACCGCCGCATAGGCCTGCTGCAGCATCGCGTAGTCGTCCGAGTTGACCGGGATGTTGGTGTGCACGTTGCCGTCGCCGGCGTGCATGTGCAGCGCGACGAACACGCGGCTCTTCAGCACGGCCTGGTGCAGCGCGGTGCAGCGTTCGAGTATCGGCTCGAAGGTGCCGCCGCTGAAGATGTGGCGCAGCGGTTCGCGCAGCTCGCGCTTCCACGAGGCGCGCAGCAGGTGCCGCTGCACCGCGTCAAACACGGTCACGGCATCCTGCCGGTCTTCGGGTGCATACAGGCTTTCGCCCAGCGGCGCGTCGAGATTGTCCAGCAACCATTGCCAGCGCGCGCGGACCTCGCCCAGCAGTTGCCGGGCCGTCTGGGGCCGGTTGCCTAGCAGCTCGGTATCGCCCAGCTGCGCGTCGTCCTGGTAGCGCAGCGGCAGTTCGCCGGCGAAGAACTCATCCAGTGCATCGAGCAGCTTGAGCTTGTTGTGCAGCGAGTATTCGATGTTGATGCGTTCGATGCCGTCGCAGTAGTCGCCCATGCGCGGCAGCGGGATCACGACGTCCTCGTTGATCTTGAACGCATTGGTGTGCTTGGCGATCGCGGCGGTGCGCGCGCGGTCCAGCCAGAATTTCTTACGCGCCTCGGCAGACACGGCGATAAAGCCTTCGCCGTGGCGCAGGTTGGCCAGGCGTACGATCTCCGAGGCAGCCTGCGCCGCCGCATCCGCATTGTCACTGACCACGTCGGCGACCAGCACCATCTTCGGGCGCGTGCCGCGCTTGGCCTTGGTCGCGTAGCCGACCGCCTTCAGGTAACGGTCGTCCAGGTGCTCCAGCCCGGCCAGCAGCGCGTCGGGGTGCGCATCCAGGTAATCCTTGATCTCGACGATCGCTGGCACTGCCTCGCGCACCTGGCCGAAGAACTCCAGGCACACGGTGCGGGTGTGCGCATGCGCGCGGTGCAGGATGAAGCGTGCCGAGGTGATGATGCCGTCGCAGCCCTCCTTCTGGATGCCGGGCAGGCCGGACAGGAACTTGTCGGTCACGTCCTTGCCGAGGCCGCTCTTGCGGAATGCGCTGCCGGGTATCGTCAGCATCACGGGTTCGCCCTGCGCCGCCATGCCGTCCTCGCCCAGCCGGGAGATGCGGAAGCTCGCCGAGGCCGCGTCGTGGATCTTGCCGAGGTTGTGGCCGATCCGCTCGATCTCCATCCACAGGCCGTCCGGTGTCACCATGCGCCAGGAGGCGAGGTTGTCCAGCGCGGTGCCCCACAACACTGCCTTCTTGCCTCCGGCGTTCATCGCGACGTTGCCGCCAATGCACGACGCGTCCGCTGAGGTCGGATCGACCGCGAACACCAGATCGTTGCGCTCGGCCGCCTCCATCACGCGGCGCGTCACCACGCCCGCGCCGCAGTGGATCGTCGCGCAGGGCTGGTTCAGTCCGGGCAGTGCGAGCTGCTCGACGGCGGAGAGCGCGTCGAGCTTTTCGGTGTTGATCACCGCCGAATGCCTGTCCAGCGGAATCGCGCCGCCGGTATAGCCGGTGCCGCCGCCGCGCGGGATGATCGTCAGGCCGAGCGAGATGCAGGCGCGCACCAGCGGCGCGACCTCGGCCTCGGTGTCCGGGTGCAGCACGACGAACGGATATTCGACGCGCCAGTCGGTCGCATCGGTCACGTGCGACACCCGCGCCAGCCCGTCGAACTGCACGTTGTCGCGGCGGGTGATGCGGCCCAGCACCTTCAACGCGCGCTTGCGCAGTTGCAGCGTCTGCTCGAAGTCGTTGGCGAACTGGTCGACCGCGCTGTAGGCGAGTGCGAGCAGGCGCCTCACCTTCTCGTGGTGGCTCCGGTCGCCGTGCACGACGTCGTCTTCGCCGGTGCCGCCATCCTCCGCGCCTTCGGAGTCCTGGCGGCGCGCCTCGATCGCGTTCAGGCGGTGGCGCAGCGCGCCGATCAGCGCCTCGCGGCGCTTGCGGTTGCCCAGCAGGTCGTCCTGCAGGTAGGGGTTGCGCGTGACCACCCAGATGTCGCCCAGTACCTCGTACAGCATCTGCGCGGAGCGTCCGGTGCGGCGCTCCTCGCGCAGCGTGTTGATGATGTTCCACGCCTCTTCGCCGAGCAGGCGAAGCACGATCTCGCGGTCGGAGAACGAGGTGTAGTTATAGGGGATTTCGCGCAAACGGGCGGTCATGGCTGCTCTGTGCATACTCGGGTGGCAAGGCGGGCATTTTACCCGAATGCGCTGCATCACTCGACCCTGAATGGAATGCGGATAAAATATCCAGACATGAATAAACGTCCCGAACAAGCAGCGCCCGACCGCGAGGAGCTTCCCTCACTTGTGAAGGTGTTCTTCGCGCTGTGGCCGGTAGATACAGAACGCGAAGCGCTGTCAGCCTGGCAAGCGGTGCTGAAGCAGCTGTGCGGGGGCAGGGCGATGCACAGGGAAACGCTGCATGCCACGCTGGTGTTCCTCGGGCAGGTCGAGGCGCGCCGCATGGAGGCGTTGCAGCTGGCCGCGCAGGAAGTTGGCGCGGAGGATTTCGAGCTGTGCCTGGACCAAGCCCGCTACTGGGGTCACAATCACATCGCCTACGCGGCCCCCGGTTACGTGCCGGAACAGCTGATCCGGCTGGTGGACGCGCTGGAGCGGTCGTTGCGTAGGCACCGCTTCGGGTTCGACCGCCGCGCGTACAAGCCGCATGTCACGCTGCTGCGTAATGCGCACTGGACGGACGAGCCGTTCCCCGCGCTGCCGCCGGTGCGCTGGCGGGCGGGTGACTTCGCGTTGGTGCAGTCGCTGGGCGGGGAGTACCGCGTGCTGGCGCGTTTCCCTTTTTCCGCTTCTGGCGGATAATCGCCCGGATCAATCAGGGGCGCATCCATGTTCAACATCTTCACGCTGGAAAAAGGCAGGCTGGTCAAGATACAGCCCGAAGAGATCGCCACCCGCAAGCCGGTGTGGGTGGACTTCATCGCACCCAGCGATGCCGAACGCGAGTGGGCGACCAAGAGTTTCGCGGTCAGACTGCCGCAGGCCGAGCACCTGCGCGACATCGAGGCGAGCGCGCGCTTCTACGAGGAGGACGAGGAGCTGCACCTGCGCTCGGACTTCCTGCTCGGCAAGGAGAGCGGCTCACGCAGCGTGATCGTCGCCTTCGTGCTGGCGCGGGAGGTGCTGTTCAGCGTGCACGACGAAGATCTGCCGGTGTTCCGGCATTTCCGGCTGCGCACGCACCTGCAGCCCGACCTGGTCGCGGACTGCCACGACGTGCTGATCGACCTGTACGGCGCGGACGTCGAGTACTCGGCCGACGCGCTGGAAGAGGCCTATGCCGACCTGGGCGAGACCAGCGGAACGGTGCTCAACAAGACGCTTAGCGACAAGGATGCGGCGGCGGTGCTGGCGAATATCGCGCACGCCGAGCATGTGAACGGGCGCATCCGACGCAACCTGATGGATACGCGTCGCGCGGTGTCGTTCCTGATGCGCAGCAAACTGCTCAGCGCGGACCAGATGGAAGAGGCGCGGCAGATCATGCAGGACATCGACTCGCTGGACGGGCATACCGCATTTTTGTTCGATAAGATCAACTTCCTGATGAACACTACGGTCGGCTTCATTAACATCAACCAGAATAAGATCGTGCGGCTGTTCTCCGTCGCGGCGGTCGCGCTGCTGCCGCCGACGCTGGTCGCGTCGGTGTACGGTATGAACTTCAGCCACATGCCGGAGCTGGAGTGGACCTACGGCTATGCCTATGCGCTGGCGCTGATGGTCGTGTCCGTGGCGTTGCCGCTGTGGGTATTCAACCGCAAGGGATGGCTGAAATGAATCGCGCCGCATTGGCACTCACGCTGCTGGCCACGGCGATGCTGGTCATGGCGATGCTGGTCATGGCGACCGCCGCCCATGCCGCGCGCGGCGACGATGGAAACGCATCGTATTTGACCCGGCTGTGGAAGCTGGACGGCGCAGACGAGGCAGAGGGCCTGTTGAATGGACTGTCGCCGCACCGGCAGAACTACGTGGTGATGAGGAAGACCAGCCATCTCAACCGCCAGCCCGTTTCCCCCGCCGCCGGGCGCAGCGTGACCGCGCCCTATGACCTTGACGCGTTGGAGGCCAAGTTCCAGCTGAGCATGAAGGCCGACATCGCCAGCCATGCCGGGCCGGACTGGCTGGGCGTAACCATGGTGCGCTACTGGCTGGCTTACACCCAGCAATCGAACTGGCAGATCGCCAACACGCGCAATTCCGAACCGTTCCGCGAGACCAATTACGAACCGGAATTCATCACAACCTTCGTCCGCGGCGACGCGGCGCGGCTGAGGCTGGTCAACCTGGGCTTCCTGCACCAGTCCAACGGCCGTGCCTTGCCGGAGTCGCGCAAGTGGAACCGTCTCTATGTGCAGGGCGGCTGGGAGTCGGGCCGCACGTCCGCGCTGCTGCGCAGGTGGTGGCGGCTCGCCGACGAGCCGCAGCTGGACGACAACCCCGACATCACCCGCTATGCCGGACTCGGCGACCTGATGCTGCACTGGGAGCCGGAAGACAGGTCGCAGTCGCTCGCCGTGCTGCTGCGCAGCAACCTGCAACTGGATGGCAACCGCAGTTTCGCGCAACTCGACTGGGCGACGCCCAAGACCATGGGCCACGCCGGGCGGTTGCACGTGCAGCTGACCACGGGCTACGGCGAGAGCCTGATCGACTATAACCACCGCCAGACCACGCTGGGCCTGGGGCTCTCCTTCCGCGAGTGGTAATCCGATGAACAGGGATCAAGAAAAGCCGGCACTCACCCACTACCAGCGCATCGGCGGCGAGCCGCAGATACGCGCGCTGGTTAAACGCTTCTACGAGCTGATGGACACGCTGCCCGAGGCCTACGGCATCCGCAAGATGCACACCGAGGACCTGCACGACATCAGCGACAAACTGTTCAAGTTTCTGGTCGGCTGGATGGGCGGGCCGCAGCTCTACGTCGAGCAATACGGCCACCCGATGCTGCGCCGCCGCCACCTGCCGTTCCCGATAGGCGATGCCGAGCGCGACCAGTGGATGCTGTGCATGAACCAGGCGCTGGACGAGGTGGTCGAGGATGAAGCCTTGCGCAGGGAATTGTCGGAGGCGTTCACCAGGGTGGCCGACCACATGCGCAATCGCGCGGGTTGACACTAGCAACAGGCACAAAGGGAGAATATATGCTTAAAAAATTTATTGATGGTTTGATATTTGGCAGCGGCTTTGCCATATCGTTTGTGGCGATAGTGTTCATGACGGGATATACCTTATATCCGATGCTGATAAGCACTGTAACAGAGTCAGCCAGTCAGCAGCTATCTCAAGAAAGCTTGGACCTTGCTTCTGAACATGCCTTTCCTGACAATCAACGCCAGTCGTCAATACCATTTCATGAGTTACCTGTTGAAGAACAAATTAAAAAGGCCAGCGCGATTGCGCTAGCAAGATATGAGAAGTCGCCGGATGGGAAAATGAAGGCGGTGATCAAGGAATTCCTGAAAAAAGACCCGGGAGTAGTGGTTTATTACAACACAGGCGACGAATACACCTCATCCAGTTACTATCCGAACATAAATAGAAGTTACGGTGATGGGGTAATCATATTCTTCACAGGCTCACCTGCCAGAATGAGCATGTCCGTTACTTATACGGGTGACCGTATAAATGGCCTTGCGGACATACCCGTCGAGCTGTTCAAGCAGAAGTGTCAGGAGCCCAATACATAAACCCGTCCAAGCATGTCTTCGATGTACAGCAGCAGTCCCGTTTCAACTCATATCGTCGGAATGAGCTGTTAGTTGATTTGGACGGTTATTTTTTGCTTCTTGGATGACGGCCGTCTGTTTCGAGACTATAGCGTCGCGTAACGATTGTTGTATTCAGGAACTCAACCCATCGTCAGGATGATCTTGCCCAGCACGTGGCCGTTCTCGATGATGCGGTGCGCCTCGGGCGCCTCCTTCAGCGGCAGCGCGTAGGACACCAGCACGCCCATCGCGCCGGTCTCGATCAGGTTGGCGGCGCGCTCCAGTATCCTGCGTTGGCGGATGCGTTCCTCGTGCTGGCCCATCACCTGCGGTGTGAGCATCAGCTCGTAGCAGATCGACAGGTTGCGCAGGCGCGCCTTCTGCGTGTCCTCCAGCGACATCGGCGTGGACAGCAGCGTGACCAGCTTGCCGCCGACGCGCGTCACGTCCATCGAGCGCCGGAACACGTCGCCGCCTATCGTGTCGAGCACGACATCCACGCCCTTGCCATGCGTCCACTCGTCCACGTCCATCACGAAATCCATCTCGCGGTAGCGCACGATCTTGTCGGCATCCAGACCCTGGGCCAGCCCCTCCTTTTTGTCGTCGCTGACCGTGACGGCGACCTTCGCGCCCAGGTGCTTGGCCAGCTGCAGTGCGATATGCCCGACGCCGCCGGTGCCGCCGTGGATCAGGATGGTCTGTCCGGCCTGTAGGTTGGCGCGGTCCACCAGCGCCTCCCACGCGGTGATCAGCACCAGCGGCAGGCCCGCCGCATCCTGCAGGCCGAGGTTGGCGGGGATCGCCGCGCAGTACTCCTCGTGCACCGTGGTGTACTCGGCATAACAGCCCGGCTCCTCGCCGATGCCGCCGTTGTAGAAATACACCTGGTCGCCTTCCTTGAAGCGCGTCACCTCGCTGCCGGCCTTCTCGACGATGCCCGAGCCGTCGCAGCCCAGTATCGCCGGCAGCTTGCCCAGCCCGTAGGCGGGCTTGGCGCGCAGCTTCGCATCCAGCGGGTTCACGCCGGCCGCGGCGAGGCGGATGCGCAGGTGGCTGGGCGAGGGCAGTTCGGGCTTGTCGACATCGTACATCGCCAGGACATCGGGGCCGCCGGCGGCGGTCATCAAAACGGCTTTCATCGGCTCACTCCGGTTAAATGATTTCTGTTTGTGCCGGGCGGCTGCGAACGTTCGAGATGGTATCTTCTCTCGCGTTGCAGCCGCCTGCGACCCTTCCCGCACCGGAGGACTGCGCCCCACCGTGTCAGGGTCGCTATGTTAAACTCAGAGCGTTGTTTTTGCGAGAAACCATTATTCCTGAGAGGCGCTCATGTCCGGCAACACACTCGGTACCCTGTTCACAGTAAGCTCGTTCGGCGAGTCGCACGGTGCGGCAATCGGCTGCATCGTCGACGGATGCCCGCCGGGCATGGAGCTGACCGAGGCCGACATCCAACACGACCTCGACCGGCGCAAGCCAGGCACCTCGCGCCACGTCACTCAGCGCCGCGAATCCGACACCGTCGAGATCCTCTCCGGCGTGTTCGAGGGCAAGACCACCGGCACCCCGATCGCGCTCTTGATCCGTAACGAGGACCAGCGCAGCAAGGACTACGGCAGCATCGCCGAGACCTTCCGTCCCGGCCACGCCGACTACACCTACTGGCAGAAATACGGCATCCGCGACTACCGCGGCGGCGGCCGTTCGTCCGCGCGTGAGACCGCAGGCCGCGTCGCGGCGGGCGCGATCGCCAAAAAATGGTTGAAGGAGCGGTACGGCGTCGACGTGCGCGGCTACCTTGCGCAGCTCGGCGAGATCGGCATCCCGTTCAAAAGCTGGGACGACGTGCCCAACAATCCGTTCTTCGTCGCGGATGCCAGCGTGGTCCCGGCGCTGGAAGACTACATGGACGCGCTGCGCAAGTCCGGCGACTCGGTCGGCGCGCGCCTCACCGTGGTCGCGCACAATGTCCCGGTCGGCTGGGGCGAGCCGGTGTTCGACCGCCTCGATGCCGACATCGCCCATGCGCTGATGAGCATCAACGCGGTCCAGGGCGTCGAGATCGGCGCGGGGTTCGACAGCGTCACGCAGAAGGGCAGCGAGCACGGCGACGAGCTGACGCCGGATGGATTTTTGTCCAACAACGCAGGCGGCATCCTCGGCGGCATCTCCACCGGGCAGGACATCGTGGTGCACTACGCGGTGAAGCCGACCTCCAGCATCCGCATCGAGCGCAATTCCATCGACAAGGCGGGGAATGCGGTGAAGTTATCCACCGAGGGGCGGCATGATCCCTGTGTAGGGATAAGAGCTACGCCGATTGCGGAGGCGATGGTGGCGCTGGTGTTGATCGACCATGCGTTGCGGCATCGGGCGCAGAATGCGGATGTGGTGTGTGAGACGCCAAAGATTTGATAGTGACAGGCGTTCCAAATTTGAAACTGAATTTTCAATCCGTGGAATTCATGGTCAGTCTGCTGATGTTGGATACTGCAATCGAAATCTGGTCCGACTTGTTCTTGTTTTCCAAAACAGTGCGATTGCCTGAGTGGACAATTTTCCTTCCCTTCTGTATCGCTGAGGGCGGGCGATAAAATTGGGGAGAGGAGAGCACTGTTTGAGCACGTGGCCGCGCAGCGGATCGTGCGAGTTGCGCAGCCGCCCAATTTTATTGCACGACCGAAGGGGCACGAAGGGCGATACGGCAGGGTCGCCTTTTCTTTGGCTTCTTTCTTTGGGTGAAGCAAAAGAAAGAAGCTTGCTGTCGGTCAACCTCCGACGGTTTTGGTCTTAAGCATTTCAGGGAGTCAGCATGCACCTCGAAAAACCGCTCATCACCTCGGCCCTCATCCTCATAGTCCTCATCATCCTCTCCGGCCTCAACCCCTATGACCGCCTCACCTGGCTGATGGAAGTCGCGCCAGTGCTGATCGCGCTGCCGATCATGGCGGCGACGTATAAACGATTCCCGCTGACGACGCTGCTGTACACGCTGACCTTCATCCACGCGGTGATCCTGATCGCGGGCGGCCACTACACCTATGCGCGGGTGCCACTGGGGTTCTGGATGCAGGACGTGCTGGAGCTGGCGCGCAATCCCTACGACAAGATCGGCCACTTCGTGCAGGGCTTCGTGCCGTTCATCGTCGCGCGCGAGATATTGTGGCGCGGGGGCTATGTCGTGCGGCGCGGCATGCTTGCGTTCCTGTCGGTATGCGCGGTGATGTTCGTCAGTTCGTTCTACGAGCTGGTCGAGTGGTGGGCGGCACTGGTGATGGGGCAGGGGGCGGACGAATTTCTCGGCACGCAGGGCGACGAGTGGGACACGCAGGCGGACATGTTCTTCGCGCTGATCGGTGCGCTGGCGGCGATGCTGACACTGTCGCGCCTGCATGACCGGCAGATGGAACGGATGAAGTGACCGGAACTACCCGGCCACTCTCAGCAGCAGTCCCTTCAGATACGCGCCCTCCGGGAAGCTCAGCAGCACCGGGTGGTCGGCGCTGGCATGCAGGTGTTTCACAATCTGCGCATCCACGCCGGCATCGAGTGCGGCACCGGCGATGATCTTCTGGAACAGGTCCTCGGAGATGCCGCCGGAGCAGGAATAGGTGGCGAGCAGGCCGCCCGGGCGGAGCAGCTTGAAGCCGAGCAGGTTGATGTCCTTGTAACCGCGCGCTGCCTTCTCGGCGAACGCGGCGGTGGGGGCGAATTTCGGCGGGTCGAGAATGATGAAGTCGAAGGTGCGGCCCTGGTCGCGCAGCTTGCGCAGCGCGGCAAAAACGTCCGCCTCCTGCCATTCGGCGCGGCTCGCGTCGAGACCGTTGTCCGCGACAGTACGCTCGGCGATGCGCAGCGCGTCGCCGGCGACGTCGATGGACAGCACCGACCTCGCGCCGCCGCGCAAAGCGTACAGCGAGAAGCCGCCGGTGTAGCAGAAGCAGTTCAGTACATCCTTGTCCTTCGCGAGCGTCCCGGTCAGTGCGCGGTTGTCGCGCTGATCCAGGAAAAAGCCGGTCTTCTGTCCCGCAACCACATCCACCGCGAAGCGCAGGCCGTGCTCGTTTACTTCCACACGATCGGGCAAAGCGCCGCGCAGCACGCCAGTGCGTTTCTCTAATCCTTCGAGTTCGCGTCCGTCGGAATCGGAGCGCTCGTAGATGCACGCGGGATTTAGCAATTCCTGCAGGGTGTCGGCGATGGTGTCGCGCCAGCGCTCCGGGCCGGCGCTGCCGAGTTGCATCACCACTACGTCGCCGTACCGGTCGACGATCAGTCCGGGCAGGCCGTCGGATTCGGCGTGGATCAGGCGCAGGCCGGAGCTGTCATTTCTCAGTCCGAGCGACTCGCGCGCGCTTAATGCGGCAGCGATCCTCTTGCGAAAGAATGTCGAGTCGATGGCCTCGTTCGCGTCCCACGACCACACGCGTGCGGTGATCTGCGAACCGGCGCTGTATGCACCCCAGGCGAGGAAGCCGCCCTGCACGTCGCACACCACGACGGTATCGCCGTTCGCGGGTGTGCCTTCGATGAATTCGACCGCGCCGGAGAATACCCACGGGTGGTGGCGCAGCAGAGACTTCTCGCGGCCTTCCTTGAGGATGACGGCGGGTTGTCCGCTGCCCGGCCGGGTGCGCGGTGCGGTGCTCTGCGCAGATGCGCTGCGGCGTTCGGGACTCCTGCCGTACCGGGACCGGTTGCGGAAGTCGGGTTTGCCGCCGGAGCGGCGTGCGTCTGGTCTCTTGTTGCTCATGATTTTTTTCTGGCGCGCGGGTGGGCCGCGTCGTAAATTTTGCTGAGGTACTGGAAATCGAGATGGGTATACACCTGCGTCGTCGAGATGCTGGCGTGGCCGAGCATCTCCTGCACCGCGCGCAGATCGCCGGAGGATTGCAGCACGTGGGTGGCGAACGAGTGGCGTAGCAGGTGCGGGTGCACGTTGCTGGCAATGCCCTGCGTGACGCCCCACTGCTTCATCCGCAGCTGCACGACGCGCGGTGCGATGCGGCTGCCGCGCGCGCCGACGAACAGCGCGGCCTCCCCGGGCCGGGCAAGACTGTCGCGCACCGCGAGCCAGGCCTGCAATGCGGAGATGGCGTGTGAACCCAGCGGCACGATGCGGGTCTTGCTGCCCTTGCCGGTGACGCGCACCTCGCCTGCGGCCATGTCGGCCCGCATCGCTTCGCAATCGAGGCTGACCAGCTCGGCCAGCCGCAGGCCGGAGGAGTAGAGCAGCTCGAACATCGCCTTGTCGCGCAGCGCTTCGGGGGTGTCGGCCGGCAGGTCGACCATGCGCGCCGCCTCGTCCGGCGATAGCGCCTGCGGCAGCAGCTTCGGCGACTTCGGCGCGCGCAGTCCGGCGCAGGGATTGCCGGTCAGGCCGTGGTCGCGCATCAGGTAGGTGAAGAAGCCGCGCCATGCCGACAGCATGCGCGCCAGCGACCGGCCGCCCAGCCCCTTGCTGTGCAGCTGTGCGATGTAACGTCGGATGTGGTGCACCTTGAGGTCGGCCACCGGCGCGTCGCCGGCCAGTTCGAAGAGATGCGCGAGGTCACGCGCGTAGTTTTCGGCAGTCAGATCCGAATAGCGTTTCTCGTTGCGCAGCCACGACAGGTAGCCTTCCAGGTATTTCAGGTTAGGGCCGCCGGCCTCGGTCATGACGGGTGCGTGAGGTAGGGGTGCAGCGCGCTGCCGGTCGTCTCGGCGATGCGCTGGAGGAACACCGTACCCATGCCGGGATAGAAGCGCTGCTTGTCCTCGCTGGCGAGCACCAGCATGCCGATGGTCTCGGCGCCGGCATGCAGCGGGAGGTAAGCGAACGAATGCAGTTGGCTGGCGCTCTCGCCGAACCATCCGGCAGTGTCGTGGGCGGCATGGTGCAGGCACACAGGCTGCGCCTGGGAATCGGCGAACGCCAACACCTCAGCGCTGGGCGGGCTTTGCTGCCACAGGCGCAGCACGGCATGCGGGACCGCGAAAATGTCACGCAGCAGATGCGGCACCAGCTCCTGCAGCGTAGCCAGGTCTCGCCCGGCGAACAGCGCGACGACGAACTCGTGCACCTTGTGCTGCAGCGCGTCGTTCTCCTGCGCGGTCGCGATCATCCCGCGCAGCGTCTTCTCCAGCTCCTTGTTTTTTTCGCGCAGCGCAACCAATTGCCGCTCACTCAGCGAGATGGTGCGCCCGCCGTGCGGGTGCGGCAGGGTGATCTGCGCGAGCGTGTCGAGGTGTTGCTCGAAAAACTGCGGGTTGTCCTGCAAAAATTGCGCGACGTCTTCTGCTCTCATCTGTGCATGTCCTATATGGTTATCTCGCCGGTGAATACCGTGATCGCCGGGCCGGTCATCAGCACCGGCGTGTCGTCGCCTTCCCATGCGATGGTGAGCACGCCGCCACGTGTCGCCACGTTAACGGGGCTGTCGACGAGCTCGCGGCGTATCCCCGCAACCACCGCCGCGCAGGCACCGGTGCCGCACGACAGCGTCTCCCCCGCGCCGCGCTCGTACACGCGCAGCCTCAGGTTGTGCCTATCCATCACCTGCATGAAGCCCGCGTTGACGCGGTTCGGGAAACGCGGGTGGCGCTCGATCAGCGGCCCCATTTCCCTGACCGGGGCTTTCTCGACATCGTCGACCACCTGCACCGCATGGGGGTTTCCCATCGACACCGCGCTGATGCGCAGCGTCTCGTTTCCGACTTGCAGCGGCTCGCTGACCGCGCCGGTGCCGTCGCTGAACGGGATGCGGCCGGCCTCGAACACCGGCGCGCCCATGTTCACCGTCACGCGCCCGTCCTGTTCCAGGCGCGGGCTGATCAGTCCGCCGTGCGTTTCCACGACGATCTCGCGCTTGGTGGTCAGCTTCTGGTCGTGCACGAAACGCATGAAGCAGCGCGCGCCGTTGCCGCACTGCTCGACCTCGCCGCCATCGGAATTGAAGATGCGGTAGCGGAAATCGGCTTCCTTTGTTTCGGGTTTCTCGACTAGCAGGATCTGGTCGCAGCCGACGCCGAAATGGCGGTCGGCCAGCAGGCGCAGCTGCTCCGGCGTCAGATCGATCTTCTGACGTACGCCGTCGAGCACGACGAAATCGTTGCCTGCACCATGCATCTTGGAAAATTTGAGCAACACTATGCCGCCTCCCCTGGTTTTAATCGCGGACAGCCCGCTGTTTCAATTCATTGTGACGGAAACAATCCGTGGTGTGGTCATTCACCATCCCGGTCGCTTGCATGTAGGCATAGCAGATCGTCGAGCCGACGAACTTGAAACCGCGCTGCTTCAGCGCCCGGCTCATCGCGTCGGACTCGGGCGTGCTGGCCGGAACCTCGGACATCGTACGCCAGCGGTTCTGTCGGGGCCGGCCATCCACGAAGCGCCAGATATACGCATCGAAACTGCCGAATTCGTCCAGCACGTCGAGAAATTTCTGCGCGTTGTTCACCGCGGCAGCGACCTTCAAACGGTTGCGCACGATGCCGGCGTCCTGCAGCAGCGATTCTATTTTATTTGCATCGTAACGGGCAATGCGCGCGGCATCGAACGCATCGAATACCGCGCGGTAATGCGCACGCTTGCGCAGTATCGTGATCCAACTCAGCCCCGCCTGCGCGCCCTCGAGGATCAGCAACTCGAACAGCTTGCGGTCATCGTGCTGCGGCACGCCCCATTCATCGTCGTGATAGGCGCGGTACAGCGGATCGTCACCGGGCCAAGGGCAGCGCTTCAGCATGGTCAGGGATGGCGTGTGGTGCCGGGGATCACGACGGGCGGGAGCCGAATTTCGCCGCATCGCGCCACATGCAGCGGTCCATCACCACCGTGATGCCGGCGTCGCGAGCGCGCTGCGCGGCCGCCTCGTCCACGACCCCATCTTGCAGCCACAGGTTCCTGATGCCGAGCCTGATGCAGCTGTCTACGATCGCAGGGACAAACTCCGGCGCGCGGAACACGTCCACGATGTCCGGCAACGACGGTAGGCTCTCCAGGTCGGGATAGGCCTTTTCGCCCAGCACCTCGGCCACCATCGGGCGCACCGGCACGATGCGGTAGCCGAGGCCCTGCAAAGCCTGCGCGACGCGGAAGCTCGGGCGCGACGGGGTGGGCGACAGGCCCACCACGGCGATGGTGCGCACCTGTGTCAGCAGCTGGCGGATCTGTTCGGTTTCGGGATTCGTGAAAGTCATGTGCGCCTCGGGAAATTGCCGTATCGGGCTCAAAGATAGCACCTTTTCGGCGCAGTGTGGCGTGGACTGCCGGGCCAAAAAACGTTATGCTGCGCGCCTTCCCGGAATGCACTTTCCGGAATGCGCCCGTAGCTCAGTTGGATAGAGTATTGGTTTCCGAAGCCAAGGGTCACAGGTTCGACTCCTGTCGGGCGCGCCAGATTCAAAGCTGCGGCCGGGTCATCCGGCCGCCGTCCTGCATGCCGCAACGAGCCACCGTCATTTGGTGGGGTGTGGTTTAAGTGCTAGAATCGATACCCTTTTTATTCCTGGTTTCGCGCGCCGACGGCGATGGGCGACTCTGTAGTGGACATAGTATTACTTCTGTTTCTTATCCTTCTTAACGGTGTTTTGGCGATGTCGGAAATCGCCCTAGTATCGTCCCGCAAGGCGCGCCTGCAAAAACTGGCAGACGACGACAGCCCCGGTGCGCGATCCGCACTGGCACTGAGCAACAACCCTTCCATCTTTCTTTCCACCGTGCAGGTGGGCATCACCACAGTAGGCATCTTGAGCGGCGCCATCGGCGAGAACGCGCTGGCCGACCCGCTGACCCTGTGGCTGTCCGGCTACACGCTGGTCGAGCCTTATGCCAGGGGCATAGCCTTGACAGTGGTTGTCGTGGGGCTAACCTATGTATCCGTGGTCATCGGCGAGCTGGTGCCCAAGCAACTGGGACTGCTGGCCCCGGAAAAGACCGCCTCGTTGATCGCGGCGCCGATGAACATGCTGGCGCGCCTGACCCGCCCCCTGGTCTGGCTGCTCTCTGCCTCCTCCGGTTTCCTGCTGCGCATGATGGGCGCCGTCCGTCAGGAGGAGCCGCCGGTCACCGACGAAGAGATAAAGGTGCTGATGGAACAGGGCTCCGAAGCCGGGGTGTTCCACGAGAGCGAACAGGCCATCGTATCCAACGTGCTGCGTCTCGACGAGCAGCGTATCGGCGCGATCATGACGCACCGCAACGACATCTATGTGCTCGATCTCGAGGCGGATGAAGTGGCGGTGCGCCAGTCCATCGCCGAGAGCCCCTTTACCAGGGTGGTGGTCTGCCGCGGCGGCATGGATCACATCGTCGGGATTTTGCGTACCTCCGATCTGCTCAAGGATGCCCTGTCGGGCAAGCCGATAGCGGTCGAACAGTCGTTGCGCCCCGCGCTGTATGTGCCTGAAGGGGTCACGACCACGCACCTGCTGGAAAACTTCCGCAAATCCAGGCAACAGTGCGCGCTGATTGTGGACGAGTACGGCGAACTACAGGGACTGGTCACGCTGACCGACGTGCTGACCTCCATCGTCGGCGAGTTGCCCACTTCCGACGTCCTCGAAGAACAGGACATCGTGGTGCGCGATGACGGCTCGTGGCTTATCGACGGCAGCGTCACCATCGAGCGCCTGAAATCCGTGCTTGAAACCACCGGAGAACTGCCCGGCGAAGAAGAAAACGCCTACAACACGCTGGGCGGTTTCGTGATGCATGTCCTAGGTGACATTCCCAAGGTGGCCGACCACTTCGAAGAGGCGGGTTGCCGTTTCGAGGTGATGGATATGGACAAGAACCGGGTGGACAAGGTGCTGGTTACACGCCTGGCTTCTGACGCTTTGCGATAGCAAGATCGTCATGACGCTGCCGGCGTCATGACCGGCACTCCGACGGGGCGTAAGGATCGACTCCTGTCGGGCGCGTCAATCAAGGTCAAAAGTGGGCAGCCGATTTCAGGTTGCCCATTTTTATTTTCTCCATCGTCTCCGCCAGGGTAGCATGGCCGCCATGCCGCGCGCGCTATGGTCTGATTATTCTCTTATGATTCTGGGGAATCATGGTAGTTTATCGGGGTATGTGTTTTGCTCCTCTGCGTTAAGCCGGGGGGTATGTGCCGTACCTGTTGGGATGTAGTGCCTTGAGTAGATGGGTGAAGATCTTCCGGCTCATGCGGCGAACTGTTCCAAAATCGCGGGTTATTGCCACCTACTTACGTTAGCGATATCAATATGTTCCAGCGCCTAGCTCAAATGCTTCTAACCGTTATTGTTTTAGCCGCTATGCCTTCGTTTGCATGCGATTCAACCATTGAGTGTGACAAGTGCGCAAAGGAGTCCGAGTTTTCATGGAACCCTAGCGATCGATACGTCACTCCTCGATTAAGCCGCTTTTACAGCCTAGGCGATGATGTCACGGCAGCCTACATGGCGAATAATTTTGCACGAGCGAAGGTTCTGGCAAGCGAATATGCGGAGCTTGCGTCTATCTACAGATGTAACTGGAACTACGGAAATGCAATCCATGACGTGAATAGAGTATTAGGGCTAATTAGCTTGAGCGCCGGGGAAATAGACGCCGCCGCAGAATATCTGATTAAAGCTGGAAAGAGCACCGGCTCACCACAATTGAACACCTTTGGTCCCGAGCTGGATTTGGCAAATCAATTACTTCAGCGCGGGAAGGTCGATTCTGTAAAGACCTATCTTGTTGAAATAAAGTCGTTCTGGGAAATGAATAACGGTCAGGTAGATACATGGCTGGCCGATATTGAGAAAGGCGGGAAGCCTGAACTAGACCGTTTCGCTGGAAACAAGCCTGGTCCTCTAATGCTGTTGTTGTTTTGGACTGCAACGCTCTGGCCCATCATTGCGTCGATCGGGTTTCTTTACGTACAGCGGAAGAGAATCACCCGGAAGGCTTTTTTCCTATTTACTGCCGCAGTATCTGGCTACGTCGTGATGTTCGCAGTGCACATGATCGCAGGCTATTGCATGCAAGCTGTCTTGTCGCGTATGGATGTGGGGCTGACGACACTGTTCCTGCTTAGCTATGCCCCGCTGGTAGTTGAGTTTGTACTGCCAGTTCTTGCGATGTTTTTCTTGGCGCGCTTCTTTTATCACGGTTCCAAGAAATGAAATCGCTAACTCTTCGCTGCAGGGGATATTCTGCGAATTGGCGGCGCGCACCTGAAATCAAACATTTGGCATCAGAAAACGGGCATGATCGGCTTCAGCAAGATTGCCAATTTAATTGCAGTGATCTCGATTCTATTGGGAATGTCTTACTGCACCTACAATTTCGCCAGCGCAGAATCGCGGGCCCGCGCTTTGTGCGAGCAAATTAAGCCTGGCGCATGTCAGTTAAGGAGCTTCAGGAGTTCTTGTCAGCACAAGGAATGTCCACTGTGCCAAAGGAGTCTGGCGTCAGTTTTGTTGTGGAGTCAAAAACGTACGGTCGCTTTGGGTGCAAGCTAGTAACGGAGGCGGGGTTGTTAAAGAAGCTACATATAATTTTGCGGACTGAGTTGTCCAGCAAGGCGCTTAACCCGATGTCGGAAAGCATCGCGCATCTTTTGCGGGCATCTGCGGCGCGTGCTAGCTAGTCGTTGGTAATTTCTATGAAGAAGCAATTCAAAATATTGGCCGAGGTAATTCGGCCATTAGCACCCGATATGGGTGCTTGTATCGCTACAGATAAAATCACGGTAGAGGGTTATCCGGTGAGGTTCATGTATCGTGAAGAGCCAGACAATGATGTCGATAGTGGTTGGCGATTTATGTCAGGTTATGAAAGCCAAGAGTACATGGATGATGCAAACAACCACGCCTTTTACGACGTAAACACTATCGCCAACTATGACGAATCAATCATCCCGTTCTTGTCTGCTCCTATTGGTTCTGTCTTTGAAAAGACACCGGAGTCGGAGAGGTTCGTTAAGGTGACTGATTGGGAGGCTCCCAATGACTAGTTCAATTCCGCCAACCGCTTCGAAGCGGTCTCGAAAAGTGCTGCGCGCCTTCCTTGGCGTGGAACGTTGGCCGTCACAATGAGCGCGTTTCCACAGTTTCACCGCAACCACGAGATTCGAAGAATTCGGGGCGACCTCGAGCGAGACGGGTTCCCCAGGCTCCAGATGTTGCTGCTCGTCACGCTCACTGGTGCATCTGGCTTTGTTGCGTCATATTCATTTCTTCACGCTGGCTTCGTCGAAATGTGGCTTAGGTACCTCGCTTCTTTCGCTGTTGCGTACTTGATGTTTCTGTTTCTGCTGTGGCTCTGGCTAAGAACACGAGCCGAAGACTACAGCGATGTTCCTGATATTTCAGGGTCGCCATCCTCTGGTTCAGGTAGCTCTGGAACTTGCTACAGCGGCAAAGGCGGCGATTTCGGCGGCGGGGGCACCAGTGGTTCATTCGATGCGCCATCTGAAAGCATCTCCGTAATCAGTGATTCGGATAGTCCCGTTGGCGATGCTCTCGGCACAGTCGCCGAAGCTGAAGAGTTCGCTATTCCGCTGGCCGCACTGATTCTCCTTGGCGCTATGCTATTTTCATCCCTCTTCGTGATCTATTCGGCCCCAGTGCTCTTTGCGGAACTCTTGGTTGATGGTGTGCTATCTGCCAGTCTCTATCGCAGGCTTCGCGGTCTTGAAACGCGCCACTGGCTTGAGACTGCTCTTCGCCGTACCGCTTTGCCCTTCGCGCTCACTGCTGCAATTGTTTCCGCTTCCGGTTGGGGTATGGCGCTCTACGCGCCAGAGGCCCATTCAATTGGCGATGTAATTTATCATTCAATGCAGGGCAGCTAGCATGCGAGGCCAACCCATCAAGTCCCTGCGCGATAAAGTCACACAGCGCAGGTGCGCGTCCGTTCTGAGTCAGGCTTGGCACACCGCCAGCTCATCCCATTCCGTCGTGTAGCGTCCCGACCTGTTCCCGCGCCGCATCCCCCAGCTTTTGCTGATCCCTTCGCCCGCCAGCTGCACGGTGCCGCTGCCCATGCGGCGGTTGATCCGGTCCAGCGTT
>DASWTZ010000106.1:0-3817 GCA_036401875.1 Gallionella sp. | reverse complement strand
ATCACCGCGCGCCCGTGGTGGTGCAGCAGATCTGGTACCGCGCCGGCAGCATGGATGAGCGCAGCGGCGCCACCGGCATCGCGCATGTGCTCGAGCATATGATGTTCAAGGGGACCGACGATGTGCCGATGGGCGAGTTTTCCAGGCGCATCGCAGCGGCGGGCGGGCGCGAGAACGCCTTCACCAGCAACGACGACACCGCGTATTTCCAGCAGTTGCACAAATCCCCGCTGCCGCTAGCGATGAAGCTGGAGTCCGACCGCATGCAGAACTTGAACCTGACGGCGAAGGAGTTCAGCAAGGAGGTCAGGGTCGTCATGGAAGAGCGGCGCATGCGCACCGACGACAATCCCCAGGCGCTGCTGTATGAAAAAATGATGGCGACGGTCTACCAGGAGCATCCCTACCATCATCCGGTGATCGGCTGGATGAGCGACCTGGAAGCGCTGACTGTCGGCGACGCGAAGGAATGGTATGACCGCTGGTACGCGCCGAACAACGCCACGCTGGTCATCGCCGGCGACGTGGACGCGGAAGAGGTGTTCGCGCTGACCAAGCGCTACTACGGCTCCATCCCGAAGAGCGAGCAGCCGCTGCGCAGGATATTCACCGAGCCGAAGCAGGCGGGCATCAAGCGCCTGATGGTGAAGGCGCCGGCCGAGTTGCCGCAGATATTCATGTCCTACCACACGCCGACGGTCCGGAATCCGGAGCAGGACTGGAAGCCCTATGCGTTGGAGGTGCTGGCCGGAGTGCTGGATGGCAATGATTCGGCGCGCCTGAACAAGCATCTGGTGCGCGAACAGCAGGTCGCCAGTTCGGTGGGGGTGGACTACGAATCGACCGCGCGCGGGCCCAGCCTGTTCATGCTGGTCGCGACACCGAGCGAGGGCAAGACGGTGGGGGCGGTCGAGGCTGCGTTACGCAGTGAAATCGCGCGGCTGGTCAAGGACGGCGTGAGCGCAGATGAGTTGAAGCGCGTCAAGGCGCAGGTGAGGGCGGGCGAGGTGTATAAGCGCGATTCGTTGTTCTACCAAGCGATGCAGATCGGGCAGATGGAGAGCATCGGCCTCGGGTACCGCGCAGTGCCGCTGCTGCTGGAAAAAATTCAGGCGGTGACGGCAGAGCAGGTCCGCCAGGTCGCACGCGAATTTCTGCAGGATGACAACCTGACGGTGGCGGTGCTCGATCCGCAGCCGCTCGATGGCAAGGCAAAACCGCAAGGAAAAGGAATGTCACATGGCCGTTAAATCCGGAATTATCGCCGCCCTCACGGCGGCAACGCTGTGCTGCACCGCGGGCGTGGCTTACGCCACACCCGAGATCCAGCACTGGCAAAGCACCAGCGGCGCCAGGGTACTGTTCGTCGAGAATCACGACATCCCGATGCTGGATGTCGCCGTCAATTTTCCGGCGGGAAGCGGCTTCGACGCCCGGGGCAAGGTCGGCGTGGCGGGGCTGACCCACCGTCTGCTCGATCTGGGCGTCGCGGGAATGAGCGAAGACGACGTATCGAGGGGCTTGGCCGACATCGGCGCGATACTGGGCGGTAGTTTCGACCAGGACCGCGCCAGCGTATCGGTGCGCACGCTGAGCGATGCCGGGGTGCGCGACAGGGCGTTGGACATCATGGCGCGGGTGTTGCAACAGCCGGTGTTCCCCAAGGGCGTGCTGGCCCGCGAGAAGGCCCGGGTGATCGCCGGATTGAAGGAGGCTGAGACCAAGCCGGAACACATCGCCGACAAGGCATTCGGCAGGGCGGTGTTCGGCAGCCATCCCTACGGCTATGCAAGCGAAGTCGATGGCGTGGCGAAGATCACGGTGGCGGACCTGCAGGATTTCTACCGCGGCCATTACCGTGCGGACGGGGCGGTCGTCGCGATCATGGGCGATGTGTCGCGGGCGCAGGCGGAAGCGATTGCGCAGCAGCTCACCGGAAAACTGCCCAGGTCGTCGGCCGCACCCTCTGCGCTGCCCGAGGTAGTGGTGCGCATCGCTGCCAGCGAGCAGCGCATCGCGCACCCGGCCAGCCAGAGCCACATCCTGATCGGCGCCCCGGGCATGTCGCGCAGCGATCCCGACTATTTCGCGCTGTATGTCGGCAACTACATCCTGGGCGGCGGCGGATTCGTGTCGCGGCTGATGGAAGAGGTGCGCGAGAAGCGCGGCCTGGCGTACGACGTGCACAGCTATTTCATGCCGTTGAAGCAGCCGGGCGCGTTCCAGATCGGCCTGCAGACCAAGAAGGAGCAGGCCGACGAGGCCCTGGAGTTGGTGCGTAGGACGCTGGCGGATTTCATCGCGCAGGGGCCGACCGAAAAAGAATTGCAGGCGGCCAAGGACAACATCATCGGCGGCTTCCCGCTACGCATCGACAGCAACAGCAAAATCCTCGGATACCTGAGCGCCATCGGCTTCTATGAACTGCCCCTGACCTACCTGGATGACTTCACCCGACAGGTCGAGCAGGTCAGCGTCGTCCAGGTTCGTGACGCCTTTGCGCGCCATATCGACCCGCAGGCGATGGCCACGGTGATCGTCGGCGCGCCAGATGCGGCGGGCAAGTAGCGGCGCATGAACAAGGTCCGGATCATCGGCGGCGAGATGCGCAGCCGCCTCATCAGTTTTCCGGATGCCGAGGGGCTCCGCCCGACGCCGGACCGGGTGCGCGAAACCCTGTTCAACTGGCTGGGACAGACGCTGTACGGGCGCACCTGCCTGGACCTGTTCGCCGGTAGCGGTGCGCTTGGCTTCGAGGCGGCCTCGCGCGGCGCCGAGCGGGTGGTGATGGTGGAGCGCAACCACGCGGTTTTCCGGGCCCTGCAGGACAATGCCCGGAAGCTGGGCTGCGCGAATGTTTTCGTCCATGCGCAGGATGCGCTAGAATTCGCCTCCCGCGACGCGCAGCACTATGACGTGATCTTTCTTGACCCGCCGTTCCAGAGCGATTTCCTGCCGGAACTGCTGGCAATATTGCCGCAGCGCCTGAACGCGAACGGCCGGGTGTATGTCGAGGCCGGCGCGGCGGTGGCGGTCCCGCCGCCGTGGCAGGTGCTAAAGTCGGGCAAAGCGGGACAGGTGCATTATCAATTACTGGGGCTGGCCAATGATTAAGGTGGTTTATCCGGGTACCTTTGACCCGATCACCCGCGGCCACGAGGATGTGGTGCGGCGCGCCGCAGGGCTGTTCGGCGAGGTGATCGTGGCCGTGGCGGAAAGCCGGACCCACACGCTGTTCGACCTGTCCGAGCGGGTGGAGATCGCGCGCGAGGTGTTCGCCGACTTTTCCAACGTGCGGGTGGAAGGGTTTGGCGGCCTGCTGATGAACTTCGTGCAGCAGCATGATGCGCGCGTGGTGTTGCGCGGATTGCGCGCCGTGTCGGACTTCGAATACGAATTCCAGCTGGCGGGAATGAACCGGAACCTCTATCCGGAGGTCGAAACGTTATTCCTGACGCCGGCGGAACAGTACACGTTCATCTCTGCCACGATGGTGCGCGAGGTCGCGCGCTTCGGCGGGGACGTCAGCAAGTTCGTGTCGCCTTTCGTGATGGAAAGGCTGCTGCACAAGAACAGCGTGCAGCGGAACTGAGCGGCAACAGATTTATTTGATTTGAAAATGAAACAGGAGAACCAGCATGGCTTTGATGATTACCGACGAATGTATCAACTGCGACGTGTGCGAGCCGGAATGCCCGAACGACGCGATCTCGCAGGGCGATGAGATATATGTCATCGACCCCCACAAATGCACCGAGTGCGTGGGCCACTACGACACGCCGCAGTGCGTGGAAGTCTGTCCGGTGGATTGCATCCC
>DASWTZ010000105.1:0-16660 GCA_036401875.1 Gallionella sp. | reverse complement strand
CGCCAGCGAGGCGCTGCCTGGGGCGTTGCAGGAGAGGGCGCGGCATATCATGCGCAGCGAGCTCAAGGGCAAGCAGGAGAAGATCGATATTTTTCTGGTCGCGTGGGAAGACGAGGACGAGCTGAGCACACGCATCCTGCCCCACTCGTCTCGCAAGCAGCAGGCTGCCACGGCCGACCTGACACTGCGCTACGGCGCGCGCGCGCTCACTGTTGGTCCCAAGCACAGGCGGGCGGTGCTCGGGCGCGAGGCCGGCTGCGACATCATCGTCAGCGGCAGCCTGATTTCGCGGCAGCACGCTTCGGTCGAATTGCGCTCGGGCAAGTATGTGCTGTCCGACCATAGCGCCAATGGAACCTATGTCTGTTTTTCCGACGGGCAGGAGGTGTTCGTCGCGCGCGAGGAAGTAACGCTGCAGGGCAGGGGCAGCATCAGTCTGGGCCAGTCCTGCTCCGAAGAGGATGCACAGATCATCGAGTACATACTGGAAGCCGTGAAGGCTCACGAAGACGTGAGGTGAGAATTGAGTACGATAAATAACTTCGGATCTAATTGGGCACGCCCGGTGCGCGTGTTGATCATGCTGGGCATGATGGTCCTGGCCGGCTGCGGTTTTCATCTGCGCGGGCAGGCAGGCATGCCGTTCAAGACGATGTACATCAGCATCGCAACACCGGGTTCGCCATTCGTTATGGAGCTGCGCCGGAACCTGGCAGCTAACAAGGTGGTGTTGGTGGATAACGCCGAGAGTGCGGAGGTGATACTCGAAATCGTCTCGGAGGAGTCGGACAAGCAGGTGCTCACACTCGGCGCCGATGGGCGCGCGAACGAATTCCGCCTGATTTACCGCGTATCGCTGCGCGCCTATGACCTGAAGCAGCAGACTTGGCTGCCCGCGCAGGATCTTGAGCAGCTGCGCGACTTTTCCTACGACGACGCGCATGTCCTGGCCAAGGAATCCGAAGAATTGCAGTTGCAACGGAACATGCAATCGGAAATGGTGCAGCAGCTGCTGCGCCGCCTGAGCAACGCCAAGCCCCAGCTCGCCCAATAAGCGACATGCAGATCACCAGCGAAGAACTGCCGCGCCAGCTCGCATCGGGAATCAAGCCCCTGTATGTGGTGCATGGCGATGCGCTGTTGCTGGTGATCGAGGCGGCTGACAGCATCCGGGCTGCGGCGCGCGCGGCGGGATATGCCGAACGCGAGACCCTAATCGCGGAACAGCATTTCAAATGGGGCGAGTTGCGCAACAGCGCGCAGAGCCTTTCGCTGTTTGCCGAGCGCAAGCTGGTGGACCTGCGCATCCCGTCTGGCAAGCCCGGCGTCGAGGGCGGTCAGGCATTGCAGGACTATGTCGCCGACCTGAGCCCGGATGTGCTGACGCTGATCACGCTGCCCAAGCTGGACTGGACCGTGCAGAAGAGCCAGTGGTTCGGCGCGCTGGACAGGTACGGCGTGGTGGTGTCAGCAGAAGATATTGCGCGCGCGGCGCTGCCGCGCTGGATCGCGGGCCGCCTGGGGCGACAGGGCCAGTCGGTGGACGGGGCAACGCTGGAGTTCCTCGCCGACCGCTGCGAGGGCAACCTCCTCGCGGCGTTCCAGGAGATACAGAAGCTCGCGCTGCTGTTCCCCGAGGGCGCGCTGTCCTTCGAGCAGGTCAAGGACGCGGTGATGGATGTGGCCAGATACGATATATACAAACTCACCGAGGCGATGCTCAGCGGCAATGCGGTGCGCTACGCGCGCATCCTCGACGGGCTGCGCGCTGAAGGCACGGCAACGGTGCTGGTGCTGTGGGCGATCAGCGAAGATATCCGTACGCTGGGCAAGGTGCTGCAGGCCGTGCAGCGCAGCGGCAATCTGGGCGGTGCGTTGCGTGAGCTGCGGGTGCGCAGGGACAAGCAGGGGCTGATCGAGAATGCCGCGCGCCGGCTGAAGTTCGCCCATATCGAGCGCGCAATGCAACAGGCGGCGCGGCTGGACAAGATCATCAAAGGTCTGCGCGGCGGAGACGTGTGGGACGAGCTGCTGCAACTCGGGCTGCGTTTCGCCAGATGAGCACCGTGCTGCTGGTGATGACCAACCTGCCGGATGCGGCCTCGGCGGCGGTGCTGGCGCACAAACTGGTCGAGGCACGGGCGGCGGCCTGCGTGAACCAGCTCGCGCCGTGCACCTCCATCTACCGCTGGCAGGATAAAATGGAAACCGCGACGGAAGTGCTACTGCTGATCAAGACCACGAGCGAGGTCTATCCCCGGCTCGAAAGTTTGATACGCGAAGCGCATCCCTACGAACTCCCGGAAATCATCGCTGTCCCGGTAACAGCAGGCCTGCCTGCCTATCTGGAATGGGTGAAACACGAAACCGACAAGGAATAGCCATGCGTCTTATGTTGCTGCTGTTGAGTCTCATTGTCCCCGCCACGGGCGCGGCGGGTTTTCTGGACCGCCTGCCGGGGCTGGGCGGAGGTCAGCAGGATTTCCTGCCGCCGGATCAGGCTTTCAGCCTGGAGGTGGTGGCGCGCGATGCGAACACCCTGCAGGCCAATTTCAACGTGACTCCCGGCTACTACCTGTATCGCGACAAGGTCAGGCTCACGACGGAAGATGCGGGAGTCGGGATCGTCGCTGTGAACCTGCCCAAGGGCGAGATGAAGCAGGACCCGAACTTTGGCGCCGTCGAGGTGTTCCACAACTCGTTCCAGGGCGAGTTACTGATCAAGGGCGCGGCCGGCGCCGTCACGCTGCATGCCACTTATATGGGATGCAGCGAGCAGGGACTGTGCTACGCACCCATCGAAAAGGTGATACGCGTCGCGCTGCCGGCGGCCGGCGCGAAGACCGCGCCCACGGTTTCTGACGCGCCCGCGATGACGCAGGCTCAGCCGGCCCCACCCACGATGCCCGGCAACGAGGATGCGCAAATCGCACAGCTCTTCAAGAGCGGCAGCTTCTGGCTGATCGTTTCGTTCTTCTTCGGCGCTGGCCTGCTGCTGGCGCTGACCCCCTGTGTGTTCCCGATGATCCCCATCCTGTCGGGCATCATTGTCGGGCGCGGCCACCAGATCACCAAGATGCACGCGTTCCTGCTGTCGCTGGCCTATGTGCTGGGCATGGCGATCACCTACGCGGCGGCTGGCGTGGCGGCGGGCTATTCCGGCAGCCTGATCTCGAATGCGCTGCAGACCCCCTGGGTGCTGGGCAGCTTCGCCGCACTGTTCGTGCTGCTGTCGCTGTCGATGTTCGGTTTCTACGAGTTGCAGCTACCCAGCGCGCTGCAAAGCAGGCTCACCGACACCAGCAACCGGCTGCATGGTGGGCATCTCTCGGGTGTGTTCGCGATGGGCGCGCTGTCGGCAATCATCATGGGGCCCTGTGTCGCCGCGCCTCTGGCCGGAGCGCTGCTGTATCTAGGGCAGACCCACGATGCGCTGCTGGGCGGCGTCGCGCTGTTCGCGCTGGCGCTGGGCATGGGGGCGCCGCTGCTGCTGATCGGCACCTCGGCGGGGGCGCTGCTGCCCAAGGCGGGTGCGTGGATGGAGGCGGTGAAACGCTTCTTCGGCGTGCTAATGCTGGCGCTGTCGATCTGGATCGTTCAGCCGCTGCTGCCGGTTGCGGTGCAGATGTTCCTCTGGGCAACGCTGCTGATCTTCTCCGGGATCTACCTGCGTGCGCTCGACAGCCTGCCGCCCGGCGCGAACGGCTGGCAGAAACTGTTCAAGGGAGTGGGGGTCGTGGCATTGCTTCTAGGCGCGGCCTACCTGGTCGGCGCGCTGTCCGGGGCGAGGGACATTCTGCGCCCGCTGGGAAACATCGGGCGGGTCGAGACACAAGTGGCGACCTCGACGGCGCATTTCACACGCGTCAGGGACATCGCCGAGCTCGATCGGCACCTGGCGCAGGCAGGCGGCCGGATTGTAATGCTGGATTTCTATGCCGACTGGTGCGTATCCTGCAAGGAGATGGAGCGTTTCACCTTTGCCGATCCCGCTGTGCAGGCGAAACTCGGGTCAGTGCTGTTGCTGCAGGCTGACGTGACGGCAAACAGCGAGGCGGACAAAGCCCTGCTGAAACGCTTTGGATTGTTCGGGCCGCCGGGCATCATCTTCTTCGATGCGCAGGGCAGTGAACTGCGTGACACGAGGGTGATTGGCTATCAGGATGCCTCACGGTTCCTGCAATCGCTGGAAAATGCCGGGATATAACTGCCTTATATAAGGAGATGCCATGTCAGACCTGAATGACCCGAGGGTATTCTTCGCAGCCGAACGTACCTTGCTCGCCTGGAACCGCACCAGCCTGTCCCTGATGGCGTTCGGTTTCGTCATCGAACGTTTCGGTCTCTTTGTCACCATCCTGCTCCCGCAGCAGCACAACATGCCGCTGCAACGCGGCCTGTCCTTCTGGACCGGCCTGGTTTTCGTGCTGTTGGGGGTGTTCGTCGCATTCATTTCAACCCTGCAATACAGGAAGGTCTTGAAGACGCTGAAGCCAATAGAAATTCCGGCGGGTTACCGGACATCACCCGGGGTCATCGCCAACCTGATGGTGGCCGCGTTGGGCATTGTGCTGACAGTTTATTTTTTTCACGGCGTCTAACTTGCAGGAGACCCACTTTTTCGCAATTTCTCCGAAAAGATGGACAAACTCAGTCAATTTCGGCAAACTTCACACCCCATGAAAAATATCCTGGTATTGCATGGCCCCAACCTGAATCTGCTCGGCACCCGCGAGCCGGATGTCTATGGCCGCGTCACGTTAGGCGAAATTAACGGGCGTTTGCAGGAGTTGGCCGAAAAAAACGGCGCCAAATTGCATAACTTGCAGAGCAATGCCGAGGCGGAGTTGGTGGGGCGCGTGCAGCAGGCGCGGGAGGATGGCACGCAGTTCATCGTGATCAATCCGGCGGCCTTCACCCACACCAGTGTCGCCCTGCGCGACGCGCTGGCGGCGGTGGGGATACCGTTCATTGAGGTGCACCTGTCCAATGTGCATGCGCGCGAGGCGTTTCGCAAGGAGTCTTATTTTTCCGATCTCGCGATCGGGGTGATCAGCGGCCTGGGGGCAGCGGGTTACGAATACGCGGTGCAGTACGCACTGAATTACAGAAACTGAAAGCAGGAGGACGACATGGATTTACGCAAACTTAAGACCCTGATCGAGCTGGTTGAGGATTCGGGGATCGCAGAACTGGAGATCAGCGAGGGCGAAGAGCGGGTACGCATCACCCGTACCGTGGCCGCAGCGCAGCAGGTTTATGCACCGGCGCCGCAGCCGGTCGCCGCGCCCGTTGTGGTTGCCACTGCTGCTCCGGCTGCCGCCGCTGAACCGGCAAAGCCGGCTGTGGCGGAAGGCCATGTGGTCAAGTCGCCGATGGTGGGCACGTTCTACCGCTCGGCGTCGCCCGGCTCCAAGCCTTTTGTCGACGTGGGCCAGCAGGTGAACAGTGGCGATACGCTCTGCATCATCGAGGCCATGAAGCTGCTCAACGAGATCGACGCGGATCAGGCGGGAGTCATCAAGGCCATACTCGTCGAGAATGGCCAGCCCGTGGAGTTTGGCCAGCCGTTGTTCGTCATCGGTTAATGCAGTTTTCCGGACGGGGCGGTCCTGCCCTGCCGGCCAGAGTTCGGAGTTGCCAGAATGTTTGAAAAAATCCTTATTGCCAATCGCGGTGAAATAGCCCTCCGCATCCAGCGTGCCTGCCGTGAGATGGGCATCAAGACCGTCGTCGTGCATTCCGAGGCGGATGCAGACGCGAAATATGTGAAGCTCGCCGACGAGTCGGTCTGTATCGGGCCGGCCTCCTCCGCGCACAGCTACCTGAGCATCCCCGCGATCATCAGCGCGGCCGAAGTGACCGATGCACAGGCGATCCATCCCGGCTACGGCTTCCTGTCGGAGAACGCCGATTTCTCCGAACGTGTCGAGAAGAGCGGCTTCGTGTTCATCGGCCCGCGCGCCGAGACCATCCGCCTGATGGGCGACAAGGTTTCTGCCAAGAATGCGATGAACAAGGCAGGCGTGCCGTGCGTGCCGGGCGTGGATGGCGCGTTGCCGGACGATCCGGCTGAGATCATCAAAATCGCACGCAGCATCGGCTATCCGGTGATCATCAAGGCTGCTGGCGGCGGCGGCGGGCGCGGCATGCGCGTGGTACACACCGAGGCGGCGCTGCTCAATGCGGTGACAATGACCAAGACTGAGGCGCAGGCCGCATTCAACAATCCCATGGTTTACATGGAAAAATTCTTGGAGAACCCGCGCCACATCGAGATCCAGGTGCTGGCTGACCAGCACGGCAACGCGGTGTTCCTCGGCGAGCGCGATTGCTCCATGCAGCGCCGCCACCAGAAGATCATCGAGGAGGCGCCAGCGCCGCTGCTCAACACCAAGCTGCGCGACAAGATCGGTGAACGCTGTGCGGAAGCCTGCCGCAAGATCGGCTATCGCGGCGCGGGCACGTTCGAATTCCTGTACGAGAACGGCGAGTTCTATTTCATCGAGATGAACACGCGCGTGCAGGTCGAACATCCAGTGTCCGAGATGATCACTGGCATCGACATCGTGCAGCAGCAGATCCGTATTGCGGCCGGCGAGAAACTGCCGTTCAAGCAGCGCGACATCGAGTTCCGCGGCCATGCCCTCGAATGCCGCATCAACGCCGAGCATCCGTTCAAGTTCGTCCCGTCGCCGGGGCGCATCACCACCTGGCATACGCCGGGCGGCCCCGGCATCCGCGTCGATTCGCACGTCTACGCCAACTATTTCGTGCCGCCGCACTACGATTCGATGATCGGCAAGATCATCGCCTACGGCGACACGCGCGATCAGGCGCTGGCCAGGATGCGCACCGCGCTGTCCGAGATGGCGGTCGAAGGTATCGATACCAACATTCCGCTGCATCGCGAGTTGCTGCAGGATGCGGCTTTCGTGCGCGGCGGCACCAACATCCACTATCTGGAAGAGCGGCTGGCCGAACGTACCAAGGGCAAGTAATGCCCTGGCTGACACTGATCGTTGATACCGATGCCGAGCACGCCGAGGCACTGAGCGAGGCGCTGCTCGAACGCGGGGCGCTGGCGGTGGACCTGCTCGACGCGGACGCCGACACACCCGATGAGCAGGCGATCTTCGGCGAACCGGGCGAACCGCCGCCCGGCGTGTGGCAGCACAACCGCGTCAGCGCGCTGTTCGAGGACGATCGGGACGTGTTGGCGGCATTGCGCGATGCTGCATCAGCCATCGGACTCGAACAGCTGCCAGCTTATCGGACCGAAACGCTGGCCGATAACGACTGGGTGCGCCTGACCCAGTCGCAGTTCGAGCCGATCCCGATCTCGCCGCGCTTGTGGATCGTGCCGACCTGGCACACGCCCAGCGATCCCGGGGCGATCAACATCGTGCTCGATCCGGGCCTGGCGTTCGGCACCGGCAGCCACCCCACCACGCGCCTGTGTCTGCGCTGGCTGGACGAACACATCAGGGGCGGGGAATCGGTGCTGGATTACGGCTGCGGTTCGGGCATCCTAGCCATCGCCGCGCTCAAGCTGGGGGCGGCACGCGCCGTCGGCGTTGATGTAGACTTGCAAGCGGTAATTGCCAGCCGCGACAATGCAAGCGCCAACCGGGTGGCCAATGCGCGCTTTTACCAGCCCGACGAGGCGCCGCAGGAGAGTTATGATCTGGTCGTCGCGAACATTCTGACCAACCCGTTGCGCATGCTCGCCCCGTTGCTGGCGAATGCGACCCGGACGGGCGGGCAGATCGTGTTGTCCGGCATACTGGAGGCGCAGGCGCAGGACGTGATGGACATCTATCAACAATGGTTTGACCTGAACACCCCGATTTTCGAGGATGGCTGGTCATGCCTGTCGGGACGTAAACGCTAACATGCACGGAACCACGCGCTGCCCCTATTGCACGACCCGTTTCAAAGTCACTGAGACGCAGATGGCGGCGCATTCGGGGATGGTGCGCTGCGGGTATTGCAGGCAAACCTTCGATGCGCGCCCGAGCTTCGAGCCCGATGAGCCCAATCCCCAGCTCGAATTGCCGATGTCGCAATTCGAGCCGCCGGTTCTCGATACCCCGGTCAGTCCGCCCCCGCCGACCCTGCCGATCCTGCAACCGATGACGCTGGCCGAGCAGGTCGCAATCGTCGAGGACGAAGAGGATCAGGACGGGTACGCAGGCAAGCGCACTTGGCCATGGACGGCGGCGACGCTGTTGGTGCTGACGCTGCTCATCGCGCAGGCAGCCTATTTCTTCCGCGTCGACATTGCGGCCAACCAGCCCAGCCTCAAGCCGGCTCTGGTTTCGTACTGCCATCTGCTCAAATGCGACGTCCCCCTGCCGCAATATGCGGACCTGATAACCATAGAATCGTCCGAGCTGGAGGCCGTCACAGGCCATGACAGCAGGATCGTGCTGCACGCATTGCTGCGAAACCGTGCCGCCTATCCGCAGGCTTACCCGAGCCTGGAGCTGACGCTGACAGACAGCCTGGACAACCCATTGGCACGGCGGAATTTCGCGCCGTCGGATTACCTGCCTCCGGAAGAGGATATGGCGGCAGGGTTCAAACCCGTGCGCGAGCAAACCGTCAGGCTGGAGCTCGACACGGATGATCTCAGGCCGATGGGATACCGGCTGTCGCTGTTCTACCCACGTTAACTGATACCCATTCTGGCATCAGTTCCGAGCGTTGCGACGGCAGGGCAATTCAAATATGATGGGCTGTATGCGTCGTGCATCCGGTATGCTTCCCTATAATCCCCAGTGTCAGGAGAAGACCATGAACAAGACATCCTTGTTAGAAGTTTCAAGAATATTGCTGGTCGCATTTTTTGCTGCCGCGTTGGCGAGCTGCTCCGGTACCACCAAGGTGGAAAGCGATATGGGCCTCAAAGATGTGCCGGACTGGGTGAACAAGGGCACCAACATACTCAACAACAAGGATGGCCGGCTGTTCCATGGCGTGGCCTCGGCCAAGCCGCTGGCCGACGCGCCGTTGCAGAAATCCGTGGCAGACGACCGGGCGCGTGCGGAGGTGGCCCGGATACTGACCTCCTACCTTGAAGTGGTTTCGGACGACTACGTATCCGCTGTCAGAGCGGACGGACAAAGCGTTTCTGAGGAGTCGATCTCTCGTCAGATCAAGGCAACTACCAAGGTCAATTTGAGGGGTGCCAGGATAATCGCCAACTGGAGAGATTCGAATAGCGGGATCATCTATTCCCTCTGCGAGCTGGATATGGACCATGTGAAGAGCACCGTGGCGAAAACCGAGGAAATGGACGCCGGCCTGAAGAACTATTTCCGGAGGAAGGGCAATGACATATTCGATCGCGTCGTGGAGGAAATAAAATGATGCTGGGTGCTTCCTGCAAGTCAAAACTGACGGTGTGGATCGTTATGGCCATGCTGCTGGCGACGGTGGGCTGTTCCACCAAGGTGACCCGCATGGATGCCGGGGAAGTGCAGGACCTGAGCGGTGCTTGGAACGATACCGACTCCCAGCAGGTGTCTGAGGAGATGGTCCGGGATGTGCTGGAACGCCCCTGGTTCAACGATTTCACCCGCGCTCAGAACCGGCAGCCGGCGGTGATCGTGGGTGAAGTGGTCAACCTCAGCCACGAGCACATCAACGTCAACACCTTTGTCGCCGATGTGGAGCGTGCGCTGATCAACTCGGGCAAGGTACAGTTCGTCGCGTCATCCACCGAGCGGCGCGAGATCCGCGAGGAACGCAAGGACCAGGACCTGCATGCCAGTGAAGACACGCGCAAGCCGATGGGGCAGGAAAAGGGCGCGGACTTCATGCTGAAGGGCTCCATCAATACCATTATCGATGCCTCGGGCAAGACCCAATTGCGCTTCTATCAGGTGGATCTGACGCTGATCAGCCTGGCGGATAACCGCAAGGTCTGGCTGGGGCAGAAAAAGATCAAGAAACTGGTGGAGCGCAGCAACCTGAGATTCTAGCTGTGAGGTACGGGTGTCTGGCAGCGTGCGCGCTGTTGCTGGGCGCGCTGTCGGGTTGTGCGACCTACAGCAATTCGTTCGGTGCCGTTCAGCGCAGCCTTGCGGCACAGAATTACGACGATGCCCTGCAGGAACTGGAAAAGCAGGCAGACACGAAAACTGACAGGGTGCTGTACCTGCTGAACAAGGGCACGGTGCTGCGCATGAAGCGCGATTTTTCCGGCTCGAACGCGGCGCTGGAAGCCGCCAAGGCGGAGATGGCCCGGCTTTATGCGGTGAGCATCAGCGAAAACACCCTGTCGTATATCGTCAACGATGCGACGGTCAGCTACGCGGGGGACGACTATGAGCGGGTTCTGGTTCACCTGTACATGGCGCTCAATTACCTGGAACTCGGCCAGCTCGCGGAAGCCAGGGTGGAGGCGCTCCAGGCCGACATCAGCCTGCGCGAGCTCGCCGAGAGCATTCCCGGCAGCAAGTTCACCGAGGATGCGCTGACCCGTTATCTCAGCGGCATGATCTACGAGGAGTTGGGTGAATGGAGTGATGCCATGATCGCTTACCGAAAAGCCTATCAGGCCTACCGGAAATACCAGGCAAATTACGCGACCGAGATCCCCGACATGCTGAAGCTCGACCTGGTCAGGCTGGCCACGCGGCAGGGGTTGAAGAAAGAGGCAGAAGGCTACCGCAGGGAATTCGGCGTCATGAGCGCGCAAGAAGAGGAAGGCGCGCTGCCGGAGCAGGGCGGGGAGCTGGTCTTCGTGCTGAGCAACGGGCTCGCACCGATCAAGCGCGAACACATCGTTGCGGCCTCGGGGCCGCAGCCGGCGGTGGTGATGGGTGCGAGCGGTGACGGGCGCCGCCGCGCCGCCGCGCCGGTGTTCGTCAATATCGCCCTGCCCTACTATGAATCGCGACCCGCTGAAGTGCTGAAGGCGAGAGTCAGCATATCGGGCAAGCGGACCGATACGCAGCTCATGGAAAACATCGATGCAATTGCAAGGGCGAGCTTGGATGCTCGGATGCCGGCGATAACCGCCCGTTCGATCGCGCGGGCCGTGTCGAAAGTAGCGATCCAGCAATCGGTGGACCGGATCGGCAGAAACAACGACAACGATCTCGCCGTGGAATTGCTGGGCTCCCTGTTCGTGCGCGTCGCGGCGATCGCCACCGAGCGGGCAGACACGCGCAGCTGGCTGACGTTGCCGGCCAATGTGCAGATGGCGCGGGTAGCGGTGCCGCCGGGCCGTTACACTGTTACTGTAGAGCTGCTGGGCGATGGGGAGCGGGTGATTGCGGCGCGGGAATATGCGGACGTGGTGATCAGCGAACAGCGCAAGACCTATTTGACACAGCACTGGGTGCCCCGCCCGGTCAAACCTGAAGGAGTCCGGAAATGAAGCGATCAGTCCTGTTGTTTGCCGTGAGCATGCTGCTGTCCGGGTGCGCCAGCAAGCCGCCCGCCTCGCCGGATTGGGTGACGGGCGAAAGTGCGCAGTACAAGCGCGCGCAATATCTGGTCGGCCGCGGGCAGTCCGCCAGCCGGGAAGAGGCGAAGGATCGCGCGCGCGCGGACATTGCGAAGATATTCCAGGTCGCCGTCATCGCCGAGAGCGACGACATACAGAAATACCGGTCCGATGCGGCCGGCGAGCAGTATGAAAGCCAGATCACGCGGCGGACCGCGACGCAGACCAGCCAGATCGTGCGCGGCATCCAGCTGGCCGAGCTGTGGCAGGACCCGGCAGACAGGAATTTCCACGCGCTGGCAATACTGCCTAGGCAGCAGGCTGCGGCCAGCCTGAGGCAGCAAATTGGCCAGCTGGATGAGGACACCGGCAACCACATCGAGCGGTCGCAGCAGAGCGAAGACCTGTTCCAGAAGATTGCAGCCGCGAATCTGGCGGTCGCATCGCAGCAGGAGCGCGAGTCGCTGCAGAAGATGCTGCAGGTGGTCGACATAACGGGGCGCGGGATAGCGCCCCGCTGGAGCAGCGAAAGCCTGAAAGACGGGCTGGATGGATTGCTCAAGCGGGTGCGCATCGCATCGCGGGTGGCAGGCGATGCGACGCCCGGACTTGCTGATGTGGTTGCCGGTGCGCTGGCCGGGGCGGGATTCATGATCGAGACGGGTGAGAAGCCGGACTTCGTGCTGCGCTCACAGATGAAACTGGACGATCTCGGACTGAAGGATGGTTGGTACTGGCAGCGCGGCGTGCTGGAGGTCACACTGACGGAAACCGCGACCGGCCGCGTGCGGGGTACGAAGCGCTGGAGTATCAAGGGCAATGCGCCGGATCGCGAAAGCGCGGCGAAACGGACGCTAAGCCAGGCAGACACGGTCCTGAAGCAGGAACTGAGGGGCGCGATCATCGACATGGCGACCAGCCGCTGAAAGCGGCCGTCCCGTTTGTCAGCGGTGGGCGTTTCCGGCATAATTCGCCAGCCGTTCAGACCGATGGGAGAGTGTGCCGCCAGAGACAAATGGGGGCGCCGCCGAAGGCGTAATACCCGTAATCGCTCAGGCTCAGGAACTATCGGGACAGGCAAATCTGGAGAGCGTCGGCATTGCCGATCACCGAAGGGGCACACGGTCAGGCCGTAATCTCTCAGGTACCAAGGACAGATGGGGCGCAGCACGATACCGTGCTGCGCCTTTTTTTATTTTCAGAAAGCGGATATGACGATACTCAAGCAGACGCCCCTCAATGCGGCGCATCGCGCGATGGGCGCAAAGATGGTGGATTTCGGCGGCTGGGACATGCCGGTGAACTATGGATCGCAGATCGACGAGCACCACCAGGTGCGCCGCGACTGCGGCATGTTCGACGTGTCGCACATGCGCGTCGTGGACATGAAAGGGCAGGGCGTGCGCGCCTTCCTGCGCTACCTGCTGGCGAACAACGTCGACAAGCTGGCGATGCCCGGCAAGGCACTGTATTCGGCGATGCTGCGCGAGGATGGCGGCGTGATTGACGACCTGATCGTGTACTTCATGAACGAGGAATGGTTCCGTATCGTTGTGAACGCGGGCACCGCCGACAAGGACATCGCGTGGATGAAGCAGCAGGCCGCCCGCCATGCACCCGGACTGGCCATCGCCGACCATCCGGAGCTGGCAATGATCGCGGTTCAGGGTCCCAACGCGCGCGCGAAGGTGTGGGAGGCACTGCCCGGCAGCAGGGAGCTGACCGAAAAGCTGGTTCCGTTCAGCGCCGCCGAGATGGGGGCGATGTTCATCGCGCGCACCGGCTACACCGGCGAAGACGGCTTCGAGATCATGCTGCCAGCCAAGGCTGCGCCGATGTTCTGGGCGACGCTGGCCGAGAAAGGCGTCAAGCCGATCGGCCTCGGCGCGCGCGACACGCTGCGCCTCGAAGCCGGCATGAACCTGTACGGCCAGGACATGGACGAGAGCGTTGGGCCGCTGGAATCCGGCCTGGCCTGGACGGTCGATCTGAAGAGCGAGCGCGACTTCATCGGCAAGGCCGCGCTGCTGGCGAACCCACCAAGCAGTAAGCTGGTCGGTCTGGTACTGCTGGATCGCGGCGTGTTGCGCGGCCACCAGAAGGTGAAGACCGTGCACGGTGGCGGTGAGATCACCAGCGGCAGCTTCTCGCCGACACTAGAAAAATCCATCGCACTGGCACGTGTGCCCAGCGGCGTGCAGATCGGTGATACCGTGCAGGTCGAGATCCGCGACAAACTGTTGAATGCATCCGTAGTGAAATACCCGTTCGCCCGTAACGGCAAGGGCTTACTTTAATCTCTCTTGAGGACATGACCATGAGCAATCCAGCCAATCTCAAATACACCGCCTCCCACGAATGGGTCAAAACCGAAGCGGATGGCACGATCACCATCGGAATCACGCAGCACGCGCAGGAGCTGCTGGGCGACATGGTATTCGTCGAATCTCCCGAGACCGGCCGCAAGCTCAAGGCCAAGGAAGAATGCGCGGTCGTGGAATCGGTCAAGGCCGCCGCCGACGTGTACGCGCCGGTGTCCGGCGAAGTCGTGGCGGCGAACCCGGAGCTGGATTCCGCGCCTGAGAAAATCAACAGCGATCCCTATGGCGCATGGATATTCAGGATGAAGCCGGACAATGCCGCGGACGTTGTAGCACTGCTGGATGCCGCCGCCTACCAGGCTGTAGTCGATTCGGAAGCACACTAAAAGACAGGAACGAGGATCGCGGAGCGAGGAGCGGTATAGCCGCCCTCCGACCTGCGATGCTCTTCCACTCGATCCTCAATCCACGATCCCCAATCATATGTCAGACCAATTTGTCACCCGCCACAACGGCCCGAATGCACAGGACGTTCAGGCGATGCTGAAAAAAATCAACTCGCCTTCGCTCGATGCGCTGATCGACCAGACCGTGCCAGTCGCCATCCGGCTCAAGAAACCACTCAACCTGCCGGACGGCATCAGCGAGCATGCGTACCTGCAGCACCTGCGCGGCATCGCGGCGAAGAACAAGTTGTTCAAGAGTTACATCGGGTTGGGCTATTACGATACCATCGTGCCGCCGGTCATCCAGCGCAACGTGCTGGAGAACCCGGGCTGGTACACCGCCTACACCCCCTACCAGGCCGAGATCGCGCAGGGCAGGCTGGAGGCGCTGCTGAATTTCCAGACGATGGTCATCGACCTGACCGGCATGGAGATCGCCAACGCCTCGTTGCTGGACGAAGCCACCGCCGCCGCCGAAGCGATGACCATGCTGTACGGCCTGCGTTCGCGCGAGGATGCCGCCGCCGGAAGGAATAGCTTCTTCGTGTCGCACGAATGCTTCCCGCAGACCATCGAGCTGCTGAAGACGCGCGCCAAGCCGCTCGGCATCGAGCTGGTGATCGGCGACTTCAAGACCGTCACGCTGAACGACAAGCTGTACGGGGCCCTGGTGCAATACCCCGCCGCCAACGGCGTGGTGCATGACTATGCCGATTTCGTAAAACGCGCCAAGGCAAACGGCATGACCGTCGCCGTCGCCGCCGACATCCTCAGCCTGGTACTGCTGACACCACCGGGCGAGTGGGGCGCGGACGTGGTGCTGGGTTCCACCCAGCGCTTCGGTGTGCCTATGGGTTACGGCGGCCCGCACGCCGCCTACTTCGCCTGCCGCGACACACACAAGCGCTCAATGCCGGGCCGCATCATCGGCGTGTCGGTCGATGCCGACGGCAACCCGGCGCTACGCATGGCGCTACAGACCCGCGAGCAACACATCCGCCGCGAGAAGGCCACGTCCAACATCTGCACCGCGCAGGCATTGCTCGCGATCATGGCATCGATGTACGCGGTGTATCACGGGGCCGACGGCCTGCGTGCGATTGCGATGCAAGTGCATCGTTCCACCGCGCTGCTGGCGAACGAGTTGAAGAAGCTCGGCTACAGCGTGGCCTTCGACACCTTCTTCGACACATTGAAACTGACCCACACCGACAACGTGAAGATCCATGCGCTGGCCGAAGCTGCGCAGATCAACTTCCGTTACAGCGGCGAGGGCATCGGCATCGCGCTGGACCAGACCACCACGGTCGACGACCTCAATGCCATCCTCGCGGTGTTCGCGCAAGCGGCGGGGAAGACCGCACCGACCGTCACCGCCGCGCAGGTGGCCGCCCAGGTGCTGTTGATAAAGCCGCGCCAGTCGGCGATCCTGAGCCATCAGGTGTTCAACAGCTATCACCCCGAAACCGAGATGATGCGTTACATCAAGCGGCTGGAGAACAAGGACCTGTCGCTGACGCACTCGATGATCTCGCTCGGCTCATGCACGATGAAGCTGAACGCAGCCTCCGAGATGCTCGCGCTGACATGGCCCGAGTTTGCCAACCTGCACCCCTTCGTGCCGATGCAGCAGGCCGAAGGCTATCAGGAGCTGATCGCCGGTCTGGATGCAGCGCTGTCCGAGATCACCGGCTTTGCGCAGATGAGCTTCCAGCCCAACAGCGGTGCATCCGGCGAATATGCCGGGCTCCTGGTCATACAGGCTTACCACCGTTCGCGCGGCGAGTCGCAGCGCAACGTCGTACTCATCCCCTCCTCCGCGCACGGAACCAACCCGGCCAGTGCGGCAATGTGCGGCATGCATATCGTGGTGGTGAAATGCGACGCCAACGGCAACATCGACGTGGACGACCTACGCGCGAAAGCTGAGGAGCACAAGGCCGTTCTGTCGTGCCTGATGGTGACCTACCCCAGCACGCACGGCGTATACGAGGAGTCGATCCGCGACATCACCGCGATCATCCACGCCAACGGCGGCCAGGTGTACATGGACGGCGCCAACATGAACGCGCAGGTCGGCCTCACCAGCCCCGGCAACATCGGCGCGGACGTGTGCCACCTCAACTTGCACAAGACTTTCGCGATCCCGCACGGCGGCGGCGGACCGGGTGCAGGGCCGATCGGCGTCGCCGAACACCTCACGCCGTTCCTGCCGTCGCACCCGGTGGGGAAGGTGGGCGGTGCGCAGGGCATCCATGCGGTGTCGGCAGCGCCCTACGGCAGTGCGCTGATCCTGCTGATCTCGTACGGCTACATCAGGATGATGGGCGGCAAGGGACTCACCGAAGCGACGAAGATGGCGATCCTGAATGCCAACTACATGAAGGAATGTCTCGCCGGCCACTACGACACGCTGTACATTGGCAGCAACG
>DASWTZ010000104.1:0-12659 GCA_036401875.1 Gallionella sp. | reverse complement strand
AGGTCCGGATAAACAGCACCGCCCAGATACAAGTCGAAGTGACGGACAAGGATGGTAAGAAGATCCTCAAACGTACGCCAGTTGAAAAACTCATTCCGGGTACCGAGGTGATCTTCACGACCACCATCCAGAACATCATAGACCAGCCAGCCAACGACATAATCATCAACAAACCAGTCCCGAACGATACCGAATATCTGGCAGGCAGTGCATTCGGCTCAGATTGCGAGATCCTGTTCTCTGCCGATGGCGGTAAAACTTTTGCCTATGCCGATGAGCTGACGGTCAAGGACAGGAATGGCAAGCGGCGCGGCGCAAATCCCAGGGAGTACACCAACATCCGCTGGTATCACAAGGTCCCGCTGGCGGCAGGGAAATCAGCCGAGGTCGGTTTCAGGGCGGTGATCAAATAACGGTTAACCGTGGATACCATCCGGGTCCCACGGTGTCCAGCACGTCAATCGCATGCTGCCTGTGAAATCATCCTGCGCGGAGTAGAATAAAGCCTGTCAAGAACAGGAATCCAGCTCACGTGAAAAGACTCGCAGCCTACTGTGCATTAACGCTGCTCCATGTATCGGTTGTTGAATCCGCCGCTGCCCCATGGCAAACCTGCGCAGAGATGCGCGACAAGACGTCCGCCGAAAGCGAACTTGATTGTTACCGGCAGGCCGCACAGGAATTGCTGCCTGATCGGAGTCCCAAACCGCTGATGGCTCCTCGCCCGCGTGGCCTCCTGAACGAATGGCAACCGGTCAACGCACTGATGACGGTCCACAAGCTGAATTATGTGCTGGCCTTTTCCCGTACTTCGCGGACGAACAGCGCGCCAACCAGCCCCAACCCGCTGAATCAGGTGCTGACTCCGGCCATACAGGACGACAGGGATCTGAAGTTCCAGTACAGTATCAAGCACGATCTTGCCGATTATGGCCGTTATGGTTCGCTGTGGTTCGGTTATACCCAGTTGTCGTTCTGGCAGCTGTACGATGCGGATCACTCCCGCCCGTTCAGGGAGAACAATTACGAGCCCGAGCTCATCTATTCGCTGCACCCCAACGAATTGATCGCCGACCTCGATATATTCCCTGCCGTCTTCAATCTCGGGCTGGTCCACCAATCGAACGGGCAGTCCACCCCCCGATCGCGCAGCTGGAATCGTATCTATATCCAGCCCGGCATCGAGCGCACCTATGAAAATAACCGGCGTCTGGTATTGCTGGTGCGGTTATGGCATAGAATCAAGGAGGACGCGGCGACAGATGACAATCCGGACATCACCGACTACATGGGCTATGGCGATGTAGAACTGCGCTATTCGCTGGATGGAAAATGGGAAGCCACAGCGATTGCCAAATCCCGCTCATTCGAACTGAATCTGGCCGCCCCATGGGAGTCGATACGGCTGCTGACGCTGGCGGCCCCCGGAGAACACAATACCAACATCCATTTCCAGTATTTCAGCGGTTATGGCGAAAGCCTGATCGACTACAACCACTGGCAAACCCGCTGGGGATTCGGGATGTCCTTCCCCTTCGATTAGGCGAAAAATTCAGCCGGCCCGGCTTTTCGTAATCAGGTCATAGGCCAACTGAATCTCCTTTGCCTGCTCGGTCGCCATCGCGATCATGTCTTCCGGCACGCCCTGCCCGATCAGCTTGTCAGGATGATATTGGCTCATCAACTTGCGGTAAGCGCGTTTGACCTCAGCATCGCTGCTGGCTTTGCTGACGCCCAGCGCCTTGTAGGCATCGTCCAGCGCTGCTGCCCTGCTGGCCTGGTTGCCTGCGAAATGGGTCTGGTTCAGCACCATCTCGATCATCTTCCTGAACGATTCGGGGCCATAGCCGAGATAGCCGGCGATCTCGGTGAGCAGCGATTCCTCGGCCGGATGGAATTGTCCGTCGGCCAGCGCCAGAACGATCAGGTAGGCCAGCAGCACCTGTTTCAGGTCCCTGGTATGTCCGCAAACCGAGTTGAACCGTTGGCACACGGGATAAATATCGAAATCCGGGTCAGCGCCCTGTTTGAACAGCTTGATCGCCTGCTCCCGATGCCGGGCCGTCATGTTCAGCTTCTGCATGAACTGCTCGACATGAGCTATCTCGTCCTCCGAAACCCGACCATCAGCCTTGGCCAGCTTGCCCATCGATATGAACACCGTTTCAAGGAACACCGCTTGACGCAGAGCATTGCGCAAGGGGTTCATTCCGCCGGAACCCAATTTCCGGACGCGGTCGATGACCGAACCTAGGATCAGACCGAACAGGACACCCCACCAGCCGAAAAAGTAATAACCCGCGATGATACCGATGAGCTTGAACAAGATGACTCCCGAATGAAAAAGTAAATACCGTTACAAAAAAGCGACCTGTAGGTCGCCTTTTTTCTTGCTGCTGTCCCGCCGGTTTATCTGTGCAGCAGGTTGAGCTGTTTGGCAATGATGTCGTGATTGAGCCACAGCACCGGAGCCGATGGGTTGGAGGCTTCCATGAACATCAGCGGCCCGGTCCCTTCCAGCACCAGCGCACTCAAGATGTCCGTGACCAGCATCTTGCGGTCTTTGTGCATATGGGTGATCTCGTCGGATGTCGTGATCATCAACTCGGCAAGTTCCGCAGAATTGTCCATCGGCCAGGCTTCGAAGTTGCGGAACTTGCGCATCACAGCCGTACCGTTGTAGTCATCGATCTTCTGCAACAACGACTCGAGCGATATGCCATCCTGCAGCGTGTCACGGCAGGCCTGCCACTGCGTTTCTGCCCATGCACCGTCACCCTCCTTCATCAGCGCCCTCAGCAGCGGGAACAGCGAAAGCTCGACACCGACGAAGATATCGGAAGAGTTGGTACGGATCTCGGGACAGTTGAATACCGTCGCCTTGATACCATTCCCCCACGCATCCTGTGCAATGCGCTCGAGACGCATCTTGGCCTTGCCTTGAGTGTAGTTGGTGTAGGTCTGCCACTGGTACTTCCCGTCGATCAGTATCTCGGTACCGTGGTAACCGTAGGCTGTGTAGCGTACCTGGCCGCCGGTCTTCTCAAGACGCGCGCGGATCGCAGCGCTGCCGTCGATCAGGTACTGGAACGTGTTCGCGGTGACTTCGTCGAAATTCATCAGGCACAGCTTGCCAAGGTCGCTGTCCAGCAGCGCACGCGAAGACATGAAGCGCTCGCCATGCCCCTTGTAGATGCGGTTGGCGATCGCGAGGAACACCTTCACCTTGGGGATGCCGCCGGCCATTGTATGCGCAAAGAACGCATTGCTGCCGTCCGGGATCATGCCGTCGATCTGTGTCATCACCTTCGCGACGGAGTCCTTGAAACGCTTGACGCCCACCTCGCGGCACTTCTCGATGTGTTTCCAGTCGAGCTTGTCTTCCTGCCAACTCTTTAGCGTCATGTTGCCCAGCAGGTCGGTAGGAGTGGGTTCACCGTCGGGGGCGTCCAGGTCGAAACCGGCCATCAGCGGCACGTTGATGATGCGCCCTCCCAGATTGGCCTCTGCAGTTGCCAACTCCTCGGCGGTCAGTTCGCGCAGCACATGGTTCTCGTCACGGCGACCAACGGTAATGCCGATGATGGTCATTCCAGCCTTGCGTGCCTCGTTCACCAGACCGTTGGCGTAACCCCGTCCAAAGAGCTCGCCAAAGAGTACGAATACGTCGCCCTTGCGGAAAATATTGTTCTGCGGAATATCCCTCAATGAGACTGGCGTGGTCATAAAAATGCTCTCCGATTATTGTTGATGGTCTCAAATGTCCATACAGCTGCGAATTGTACCAAGTAAAACGGCAATGCCGCCCTATTGATTGCTATAAAAAATCACTTCACCCACTGTCTTGCATTCTGAAACATGCGCAGCCAGGCGCCGTTCTCCCGCCACTCGGCCGGATACCAGGAGTTCTGCACCGCGCGGAATACGCGCTCGGGGTGCGGCATCATGATGCTGAAGCGGCCGTCCGGCGTAGTCAGGCCGGTGATGCCCTGCGGCGATCCGTTCGGGTTCAGCGGGTAGGTCTCGGTGGGCTGGCCGTAGTTGTCCACGTAGCGTAGCGTGACCAGCGGCTGCGCGGCCTTCAGCTTCTTCTCGCCACTGAAGTCGGCGAAGCCTTCGCCGTGCGCGACGACGATCGGCATGCGGCTGCCTTCCATGCCTTTGAAGAAGATCGAGGGCGACTGCTGCACCTCAACCATCGCGAAGCGCGCCTCGAACTGCTCAGACTGGTTGCGCGAGAAGTGGGCCCAGTTTGCAGCACCCGGGATGATCTCGTGCAGGTTGCTCATCATCTGGCAGCCGTTGCACACGCCCAGCGCGAACGTATCGTTGCGCTGGAAGAAGGCCTCAAACTCGTCGCGTGCGCGCTGATTCAGCAGGATGGACTTGGCCCAGCCCTCGCCCGCACCCAGCACGTCGCCGTAGGAAAAACCGCCGCAGGCCGCGAAGCCCTTGAAGTCTTCGAGCTTTACGCGGCCGCTGATGATGTCGCTCATGTGCACGTCCACGGCCTGGAAGCCGGCGCGGTCGAATGCCGCGGCCATCTCGACCTGGCCGTTGACGCCCTGCTCGCGCAGGATGGCGATCTTCGGACGGCTGCGCAGCAGCGCGGGCGAGACGTTCTCGTTGGGGTCGTAGGTCAGCTTCGCGTGCAGGCCGGGGTCCTTCACGTCGAGCAGACGGTCGAACTCGGATTGCGCGCAGACCGGATTGTCGCGCAGCTGCTGCAAGTGGTACGTGGTCTCGGACCACAGGCGCTGCAGGTGCGCGGCGTTCTCGCTGTAGAGCCGCTCTTCGCCGCGCAGGATGTCTATCGTGCCAGTCTGGTTCAGTGTTGCGATCTTCTGCACGCTCTTCAGGCCAGCGTCGCGCGCCAGCTCGAGGATGTGCGCCACATCATTGTTCCTGACCTGCACCACAGCCCCCAGCTCCTCGTTGAACAGCACGCGCAGCGTGTCCGCATGTTGTGCATCGAGCTGGATATCGAGGCCGATGTGCGAGGCGAAGCTCATCTCGCAGAGTGCGACGAACGCGCCGCCGTCGGAACGGTCGTGGTAGGAGAGAAGCTTGCCTTCGGCGTGCAGGCGCTGCACCAGCCCGAAGAAGGCCTTCAGCACCTGCGCGTCGTCCACGTCGGGTGCGACGTCGCCGACCTGCTTGTACACCTGCGCCAGCGCCGAGCCGCCCATGCGGTTCTTGCCCTGGCCGAGGTCGATCAGCAGCAGCGTGGTATCGGGGTCGGCGGCGAGCTGCGGCGTCAGCGTGTCGCGCGCGTCCATGGTCGGTGCGAATGCGGAGACGATCAGCGACAGCGGCGCGGTCATGGCCTTTTCTGCCCTGCCTTCCTTCCAGGTGGTCTTCATCGACATCGAGTCCTTGCCGACCGGGATGCCGATGCCGAGCTGCGGGCACAGCTCCATGCCCACCGCGCGTACGGTGTCGAACAGCGCGGCATCCTCGCCGTGGTGACCGGCCGCCGCCATCCAGTTCGCGGAGAGTTTGATGTCGCCGATTTTTTCAATACGAGCTGCGGAGATGTTGGTGATCGCCTCGCCCACCGCCATGCGGCCCGAGGCGGGCGCGTTGATCAGCGCGAGCGGGGTGCGTTCGCCGATGGCGAAGGCTTCGCCGCGGTTGGTGTTGAAGCCCATCAGCGTGACGGCCACGTCGGCCACCGGCACCTGCCACGGGCCGACCATCTGGTCGCGCGCGGTCATGCCGCCCACGGTGCGGTCGCCGATGGTGATCAGGAAGGTCTTGTTCGCCACCGACGGCAGGCGCAGCACGCGCTCGACCGCTTCATTCAGCGGCACGCTGCTGCAGTCGAGCGACGACAGGCGCGGGGTTTCGCGCGTCACAACACGTGTCATCTTCGGCGGCTTGCCGAGCAACACCGACAGCGGCATGTTCACCGGGTCGTTCTTGAATTCCTTGTCGTGGACGGTGATCTGGTCTTCGTCTATCGCGGTGCCGACGACCGCGAATGGGCAGCGCTCGCGCTCGCACAGCGTTCGAAACTCGTCAAGGCGCTCTGGCGCGATCGCCAGCACGTAGCGCTCCTGCGACTCGTTGCACCAGATCTGCTTGGGCGACATGCCGGTCTCGTCGAGCGGAATCTTGCGCAGCTCGAAGTGCGCGCCCTTGCCGCCGCCGTGCACCAGCTCCGGAAGCGCGTTCGACATGCCGCCCGCGCCGACGTCGTGAATCGACAGGATGGGGTTGTTGTCGCCCATCTGCCAACAACGGTCGATGACCTCCTGGGCGCGGCGCTGCATCTCGGGGTTGCCGCGCTGCACCGAGTCGAAGTCCAGGTTCTCGGCATTCGCGCCGGTGTCCATCGAGGACGCGGCACCACCGCCCAGACCGATCAGCATGCCGGGCCCGCCGAGGTGGATCACCAGCGCGCCGGTCGGCAGGTCGTGCTTGTGGGTGTGCTCCGCCTTGATGTTGCCGACGCCGCCGGCCAGCATGATGGGCTTGTGGTAGCCGCGCCGTTCGCCGCTGACGGTCTCCTCGAAGGTGCGGAAATAGCCGGCGAGGTTCGGGCGGCCGAATTCGTTGTTGAACGCCGCGCCGCCGAGCGGACCGTCGATCATGATCTGCAGCGCATCGACGATGCGTCCCGGCTTGCCGTAGGGCTCGGCCTCCCAGGGCTGTTCGAAGCCCGGGATGTTCAGGTTAGACACCGAGAAGCCGGTCAGGCCCGCCTTGGGCTTGGAGCCGGAGCCGGTCGCACCCTCGTCGCGGATCTCGCCGCCGGAGCCGGTGGCAGCACCCGCGAACGGCGCGATGGCGGTCGGATGGTTGTGCGTCTCGACCTTCATCAGCGTGTGGGTCAGCTCTTCGCTGAACGCGTAGGTCCCGCCCTCGCGCGGGTAGAAGCGCTCGATCTTCGCGCCCTCGATGATCGACGAATTGTCGGAATACGCGACCACCGTGCCCTGCGGGCTGACCTTGTGGGTGTTGCGTATCATGCCGAACAGCGACATGTCCTGCGCCTCGCCGTCGATCACCCAGTCGGCGTTGAATATCTTGTGCCGGCAGTGTTCTGAGTTCGCCTGTGCGAACATCATCAGTTCGACGTCGGTCGGGTTGCGTTCCAGCTTCCGGAAATTTTCGACCAGATAGTCGATCTCGTCCGCAGACAGTGCCAGCCCCATGTCACGGTTGGCCTTCTCCAGCGCCTTCGCACCGCCCTTCAGCACATCCACCGTCTCCAGCGGCTGCGGCTTGCCGTGCTGGAACAGCTTTTTCGGCGCGGTATCGATGTTGTCGAGCACGGTCTCGGTCATCCGGTCGTGCAGCAGCGGCAGCACGGCGGCCAGTTGGGTCTTGTCCAATGCCCTTCCGTTCTTGCTCGCAAGGTAGTACACCACACCGCGCTCGATACGCCGTACGCCATCCAGGCCGCAATGCTGCGCGATGTCGGTGGCCTTGGTGGACCAGGGCGAAATCGTGCCGAGGCGCGGCACTACAAGCAGACGCTGGAACCGGTCCGCATGGGCCGGTTCGCCGGCCGACTTGTCGATACCCAGTACCTGATCCAGCAACTTTCCCTGCGCCTTGGTCAAAGTAGCGCTCTGTAACAGGCTGAAATAAATGTGGCGCGTATCGGCGATCACGGCGCCTGGTACGACTTGATGAAGTGCGACGCGCAGTTTTTCGAGGCGGAAGGCAGACAGGGCGGATTTACCGTAAGAGGTGTGGAACATATATGTAACAGATGCGTTGAAATATCGAAGCAGGATTATACTATGCGCCTCACACATTGAACCTGATGAAAAATGAGCAAAGGCATCCCAGCCATCAGCCGGAAGCAGGTCATCGCAAGTTTGCCTCGCCGCCCCCGTGACAGCCACAAAGGTGAGTTTGGAACGGTCGCGGTGATCGGCGGTGCATCCGGGATGGTTGGTGCTCCACTGCTTGCGGCAAGGGCTGCGCTCAAACTCGGTGCCGGATCTGTGCATGCCGGACTGCTAGCCGAAAATTGTCCCGCAGTGGACATGCTGCAACCCGAATTAATGTTGCACCCCGCCTCTACCACACTACAGCTGCCCGGAGTGGACGTGCTGGCAGTCGGATGCGGTATGGGCCGCTGTGAAGCGGCCCGGCAATTGCTCCGGTTGGCATTGCAGAGCGATACGGCACTGGTGCTGGATGCCGATGCGCTGAACATGCTCGCGGAAAACCCCGGGCTGTGGGAGACAGTATCGAAGCGCGGGGCCGCGACACTGTTCACTCCGCATCCCGGCGAGGCAGCACGCTTGCTGGATTGCACGGTCGGTGAAGTCAAGCATGACCGGGCCGCGGCGGTGCGGCGTCTGGGGCAGCGGTTTGCATGCAGCGTGGTGCTGAAGGGGGCGGATAGCCTGTGCCTGACCCGCACCGGCGAACTGTTCGTCAACCCGACCGGCAATCCCGGCATGAGCAGCCCTGGCATGGGCGATGTATTGACCGGCATGATCGCGGCATTCATCGCTCAAGGTATGTCGGCGGATGAATCGCTGCTGGCAGCGGTATATCTGCACGGCGCAGCAGGCGACGAACTGGCCAGACAGGGTATTACCCTCGGGATGACCGCCACCGATGTCACCGAATGGGCACGATGGCTGCTCAACCAACACATCACAGCAAGGAAATCATGAGCATCCTGTATCGATACCTGATCGTGGTCATCGCCTGCATCGCACTGCTGGTCGGCATGCAGATACCAAACTTTGTCGACCAGTATCATAAGCGCCTGGATGCCCATCTGCGCGAAGTCACTGTCAATCTCCAGCCGTTTCAGGAGATCGCCGACAAATATCTCGGTGGCGATCTTACGAAACTGGTCGAACTGAACCGCAAAAGCGACGTCAGGCCTTTGCAGGAGGAAGGCGCCGCAATAGAGGCCATGATGCTGCGCAAGCTGCGTTTCGAGGCCGAGATAACTGCGATGCAGACCAGTCTGCCGATGCAGGCGCTGCACATCCTGCTGCATGCCGATCGGGAGATACTCGACGAGGCGAGGACGCAATACAGCTATACCGTGCCGATCAACCCGGATGCGCTGATGTTCGGTGGCGGAATCGCGATACTGATTTTGGCAGCCGCGGAGCTGTTGTTTGCGCTGGCACGCATCGCCACAGTGCAGCTCTGGCGCAGGCTGCGCACGTCATCAACCAGGCCATCCGGGACACCATGAGCTTTTCAATAGACATTTCCGAGGAGGCCGGCGTCCGCTACCTTCACTTCGGCTCAAGCTGGATACAAGGCGCGATGCGCATCGCACGCCCGTGGAACCTCGAGCTCGAATACACACGCGAGATGATGGCTTCGCTGCTGCTGCGCGACGATGCCCGCTGGCCGCGCAAGGTATTGCTGATCGGCCTAGGTGCGGCTTCGCTGACCAAGTTCCTGTATCGCAACCGGCCGCTCGCGCACCTGACCATCGTTGAGATCGAGCCGTCTGTCGTCGCGGCGGCACGGCAATTTTTCAAACTGCCCGAGGATGACAAGCGCATCCACCTGGTGATCGGCGACGGCGCGGAGTTTGTTCTCCGCACCGACAAGAAATTCGACCTGATCCTGGTGGACGGCTTCAACGAGCACGCACACCCCGGAGACTTGAATACCCTACCGTTCTATCAGGCGTGCCGCTGCCGCTTGAGTAACGAAGGGATATTGGCGGTCAATCTGCTCGGAGTCAGCCGGGGGGTGTTGGGGGGATTCACGAGTATCAGCAAAGCCTTCGATGATCGCGCGCTGATGTTCCCATCCTGCGAGAGCGGCAACACGATCGCCTTTGCCGCCGAGGGTGACCCCATCGAAATCTCCTTCGATGACCTGAAAGAGAATGCGCTGGCATTGAAGGAAGAGGCAGGCCTGAACCTGTTGCCCACTTTGACCCGCCTCGCGCAAGCCAGGACCTGCCTGAACAATACGCTGGTCCTGTAAGGCAAGTTCCACTACTTTATAATTTTCAATTTCAAGGGGAAAACATGACTTCATTGATCGTTCTGGGCTTGATCGCAGTGGCGCTGATATATGGAATCAGCCTGTACAACCACTTGGTCAGCGTCAAGCACGCCGTTGCGAAGGCATGGGCCAACATCGATGTGCTGCTCAAGCAGCGCCACGACGAACTGCCGAAACTGGTCGAGGTATGCAAGCAGTACAAGCAGTTCGAGCAGGCCACGCTGCAAAGAGTCATCGAGGCGCGTTCACAGGTACAGGCGGCGCGCCAGCAGCAGGATATCCCGGCACTGGGCCAGGCGGAACACCTGCTACGCATGGGGCTGGGCAGCATCTTTGCGGTAGCGGAAGCCTATCCGGAACTGAAGGCAAACGAGCACTTCATGCAACTGCAGACCCGCATCACCGCGCTGGAAAACGGTATCGCCGACCGGCGTGAGCTGTACAACGAGGCGGTGAACATCAACAACGTGCAGATCGAGGTGTTTCCTGCCAGCATTATCGCGGGCATGTTCCATTTTGAGGAAAAGCCTCTTCTGGAATTTTCCGTTTCGGAAAAGGCGGATGTGGATATAAAGCAGCTATTCGGTTAACACCGGCATGCTGGTCAGACTGCGCCGCGAGTATGGTCAACTGGTCACCTCAGGTGGGCAGTTGCTGCTATTGTTGGTCGGCGTAAAGATAGGCACTCGCGATGGCTGGCTGGTGTGCCTCGCGATAATGGCCGGCATCAGCCTGCTGGCATGGCTTTCCGCACTGAGCCGTTTGCGCGCGGTGCGCGATACCCCGACCTCAAAAATCGCCTCCGCCGCTCAGGGCTATATTGAGCTCATCGGCCGAGGCAGGCAGGTCAAGGATGCCCCGCTGCTCAGCAAATTCACCGCTCTGCCCTGCCTTTGGTATCGCTACACGGTAAAACGCCGCACCGCCAACAACAAATGGGAAACGATAGACAGCGGCGAGAGCCAGGATTGCTTTTTACTGCGCGACGAGACCGGCGTCTGCCTGGTCGATCCCGATGAGGCCGAAATCATCACCAAACACAGGGATCAATGGCAAAAGGACGGATATCACTACACCGAGTGGAAACTGATCGAGCAGGATTACCTCTATGTGATCGGCCAATTCCGCACCCAGGGCGGCAGCAATCTGGAATTCGATACGCGCGCGGAACTCAACGCGCTGCTGGCGGAATGGAAAAAGGATAAGCCGGCACTCCATGCGCGTTTCGATCTGGACAACAACGGCGAACTGGACATGCGGGAGTGGATGCTTGCGCGATCGGCTGCAAGGCGCGAGGTCGCAAAAAAATTGCGCGAGGCGCAGGCGCAGCCGGACATCCATATCATCGGCCAGCCATCCGATGGAAAATTGTTCCTGATCAGCAATATCACACCAGACAGATTAGCGCGCCGCTACCTGTTCTGGAGCATGGCTCACTTGGCCATATTCTTCGGGGCACTGGCCGCTATAGGCTGGATACAAGCTGCTCATCCGTAGCTACAAAGAAACAGGGGCGGGATTGCTCCCGCCCCTGTTTTATTCACGGTGATGATATCAGTCTTTTCTGCGCAACGACATGCGTTCCATCAGGCCGTCCTTCATGACGAACTGGTGCTTGAGCGCCCCCAGCAGGTGCACCACCACCAGCACGATCAACACGGTCACCAGCATTTCATGCACACTGTGTGCGATCACGCCCTCGAACTTTTTCGGCAAGAGCGTTGTATCGCCTGCCAGCAGCGCCTTGCCGATGTCGCTCGTGAAGATCTGCATCATGCCGGTTACCGGCAACAATAGCAGGACCAGATAAAGCAGGGAATGAATACCCTTGGCAACTTTGTCCATCGGCGTATCGCCCAGCGCCGGTGGCACGCCATCCTTGCGCCGGAACAGCAGTCTTGCCAGGGTCAACAGCAATATCGCCCCGCCCACGGCGGCGTGCATCAGATATCCGGCCACGGTTGCGCTTCCTTCATGGCGCGCATCGTTCACGGCACCACCCAATATCAAAGCTAAGATCAACAAGGCCAATGTCAGCCAATGAACAATAACCATGCGTTTACTATATTGCGTCATAACATCACTCCTGAATATTAAAAGGCTTGTGGGTTGCCCTGTCGGGGAATCACCAACTGAAAGACCGGAGCGCAATTTACCCGAATCGCCCATTTCTTGCAGCACAGATTTACAGCCACGCGCATGCCCGGCATTGGAAAATTTTCGCAACTCGTTGTTTTGTTGAATTTTGCAGTCCATATGAATATGCCGGAAGCCATTCTGTGACAATCAGCAGCGGAGCAAAGCAAGACTGTAAGCCCCTATCATGAAACGGAATATCGGGATATTATCCGTCGGTGGTGCTAAAGAATTCCCTTGGGGAACATGGCGGATCGAAGTCGAGCAAGTTCAGTTACTACGGTGAAGTCAGGATGAAGCAGGAAAAAAGTGAACTCGCAGCGGCTCAAGCCGAATTGCGCGATCTCAAACGCACAGTGCTGGCATTGCGGCAGGAACTGGAGGCCGCGCATTCGAGGGCCGATGAACGACTGCATGCTGCAGAAGCCTTATACAAAGCCGAAGCCGTGCAGCTCAAGATGACCATAACGGCATTACGCAACGAACTGGGGCATTCGTTTGCGGAACAGGAAAGGCTGGTCCAGCAAGCCGTTTCCGCAAATCACAACGAGATCAACCAGCTCAAA
>DASWTZ010000103.1:0-39075 GCA_036401875.1 Gallionella sp. | reverse complement strand
GCTGGTTTGCCGCTCCCATCCGCTGCATTCTTCCCGCTACCGGCAGGGCAGTACCGAGCGTGCGGGTGGCAGCGCCCAGTTCGATGCCGCTTACCAGCAGCGCCGCCAATGTCCCCAGCAGGTTTTCCGCATTGAATCGGCCGATCAGCTCGCTGTTTATCTGCGATTCCCCCCAGCTGGTATGAACCGCCAACTTCATGCCCCGGCTATTCATTTCAAGCACGTTCCCATAAACCATGCGCAGCTTCATTTGTTCGGCATGCCGCAACGCAGCATCGGACAACCCGTATGCGACCACTTCCACGGAACCTCCACGCAGTTGGCCTGCCAGCTCTACCCCGTATTCCTCGTCAAGGTTCAGAACTGCATATTTGAGCTGATCCCAATCGAACAGCCTGCGCTTGGCAGCGGCATAGCTGTGCATGTCGCCGTGATAGTCGAGATGGTCGCGGCTCAGATTAGTGAGCAGCGCAACATCGAAGCGCACGCCGTTCACCCTGCCCTGCATCAGCGCGTGCGACGATACTTCCATGGCCACCGCCTGCGCCCCATTGTTGAGATATTCCCCCAGAAGGCTGTGGACACGAATCGCATCCGGCGTGGTATTGGGACTTTCTTGAAGCGCGCCTGCAAACCCATTTCCCAGTGTGCCGATCAACGCACATCTCCTCCCAACCGCATTCAGCGCATGCGCAAACCAGTGGCTGGTCGATGTCTTGCCGTTTGTCCCGGTCACACCCACCATCCACAGCTTCTCCGATGGCTGCCGATACACCGAGTCAGCCAACCATCCAGCCTTGTGCCGCAGGTCCGCCACACCGAGGTTTGCCACCTGCCAGTCGCTATTCCATGCAAACCCATGTGACTCCCATATCACCGCATTTGCGCCGCGCGCGATCGCGGCGCCGATGAACTGGCGACCATCGGACGTCTCACCCGGATAGGCGACAAATGTATCGCCCTGCTCCACGGCGCGGCTGTCGGTGACCAGCCGCGTGACTTTCACATTCAGGCCGTCCAATCGCTCAATGGGGAATCTCATACTTCCTCCCTGACGACAGCCGCTTCCGGAACAATCACATTGTTCAGCGGGGCATCATTGGGAACGTTAAGCGTATGCAATGCAGCGCCGGTCACGCGGCTGAATACCGGTGCAGCGACCTGCCCGCCATAGTAACCGCCGTTGCTCGGATCATCTATCATCACGGCAACCACCAGACGCGGCCTGGACACGGGAGCGAACCCCACAAACGATGACACATAGCGGTCCACATAGCGGCCGTTCTCCAGTTTGTGCGCTGTTCCGGTTTTTCCCGCGACCCGATAGCCCGCGATTTGCGCCATTGGTGCCGTCCCTTCCGCCATCACCGCCATCTCCAGCATGTCGCGCATTGCACGCACCGTATGCTCCGAATACACCTGCTTGCCTTCAGGCGGGGTTTCCAGTCTGAGCAATGAAACCGGCTTCAACATGCCGTCAGTCGCAAAAACCGTATAGGCACGCGCCAGCTGCAGCAGGTTTACCGACATGCCGTGCCCGTAGGACATGGTAGCCTGCTCAATTTTCTGCCAGCTCTTTGCATCACGCAGCACGCCTGACGCCTCGCCCGGAAAGTTGCATCCCGTCTGCTGGCCAAATCCACTGGCCGATAACCCCTCCCACAGCGTCTCGCGTTTGAGCGACAGCGCTATTTTCGCCGCACCGACGTTACTGGATTTCTGGATGATTTGCGCGACACTCATCGTCGCCGCAGGATGCTGGTCATGTATCATCCTGCCGCCCACCATGAATCTGCCGTTTTCGGTCCCGATAACCGTTGCTGGCCGCACCTTTCCGGCCTCGATCGCTGTTGCCACGGTAAACGGCTTCATCGTCGAGCCAGGTTCGAACAGATCGGTGATGGCACGATTGCGCATCGCCTGGCTGCTCACATTGATGCGGTTGTTGGGGTTGAAACTGGGATAATTGGCCAGCGCCAGTATCTCGCCACTGTTCGGGTCGAGAACCACTACCGAGCCCGACCGCGCATGGTGGCTGACAACGGCATTTTTTATCTCGCGGTACGCCAGGTACTGGATCCCGCTGTCTATGCTCAACCTGACGTCCGATCCGTGCTTGGGCTCGCGCAAGCTACCGATGTCCTCGACGATGTCGCCGCGCCTGTCCTTGATGACGCGCTGGCCGCCCGGCTTTCCGGCCAGTTGCTCCTGCAAGGCCAGCTCCAGCCCCTCCTGTCCGTTGTCGTCCTGCCCGGTAAAACCCAGGATCTGGGCTGCCTCCTCACCCGCAGGATAATAGCGGCGATATTCGCGCTGCAACGAGACACCCGGTATGTTCAGGCTCACCACCTTCTCGACCTGATCGGGGGGAAGCTGTCTCTTAAGATACACGAAGTCACGCGACGGATTGAACATGCGGCCCCTCACCTCTTCCGCGTCCATGCCCAGCGCTTGCGCCAATTTCCTCACCTGGCTTCTATCCGCCTTTACATCCTGAGGACTTGCCCATACCGACTCAACCGGCGTACTCACCGCCAACGGCTTGCCATTGCGATCGGTGATCATGCCCCGATGCGCACTCACTTCCACGACCCGGCTGTAGCGTGCATCGCCTTTTTTTTGCAGGAACTCGTCTTGTATTCCCTGAAGATACACGCCACGACCCAGCAGACCGACAAATCCGGCCAGCAATATCGCAAATAGCGCAGTGGCGCGCCATCCAGGCAATTTCGCCGTGATGTTCTGATGTGCGCCGACCGCGTAATTCATGACTTATCTTTTGTCTGGCCGTTAGGCTCTACCCGAATGAATCTTACCTGCCCACTTCTAGGCAACTGCATTTGCAGCTTTTGCTCCGCAATCTCACCCACGCGTCTTGGCGTGGCCCAGGTGCTTTGCTCCAGCTGCAATTGCCCCCACTCCACTTCCATCTGCTTCGTACGCTCTTTTTCCTTCTGCAACTCGATGAAGAGCTTGCGCGCCTTGTGCTGCGAGGTGACCAAACTCAGCGCACCGCACACCACCGCAAGCATCAATACCGCATTCAATCCGTTGCCGCTACGCAGCATCGCTGCGCTCCGCCACCCGCATCACCGCACTACGCGCCCTGATATTCGCCTGCAATTCGGCATCGCCCGCCCGCACCGCCCTGCCGATCAGATGCAACCGCCCCTGCGGCACATCTCTGGCACGGATCGGCACGTTTCTCGGCAGTTTGTCGCCCTCCGCCATGTCACGCATGAAACGTTTCACCAGCCGGTCTTCCAGCGAATGAAAACTGATTACCGCCAGACGACCGCCCGTTTTCAGGTGTTTCACGCACTCTGGCAACACCCGCGCAAGCTCTTCGAGTTCCTGGTTGAGATAAATCCGTATAGCCTGAAATGTGCGTGTTGCCGGATTCTGCCCGGGCTCACGGGTGCGCACTGCTTGACCAACCAACTCGACGAGTTGCCGCGTGGTCTGGATGGGCTCGACTGCGCGCGCCTCAATAACCGCCCTTGCAATCTGCTTAGCAAACCGTTCTTCGCCGTAATCACGTATCACCTCCGCCAATAAACCCTCATCCACCGTCGCCAGCCACTGCGCCGCGGTCATGCCGCCGCTGGTATCCATGCGCATATCCAGCGGCGCATCAAACCTGAAACTGAAACCGCGCGCCGCCTCATCCAGCTGCGGGGAAGACACCCCCAGATCAAGCAGGACGCCATCCACCTTGTCCACGCCCAGTTCGCGCAACACCTCTGCCAGCTGCGCAAAGCCCCGATGCACCATAGTGAAACGCCGGTCGCGCCATGCCTCCCCGACCGCCACAGCCGCCGGATCCTTATCCAGCGCGATCAGCCTGCCGCTCGCACCCAGCCGCTCAAGAATCTTCCTGCTGTGCCCGCCCCTGCCGAAGGTACCATCCACATAAGTTCCCTCCGGCTTGATTGCAAGCGCCGCCACAGCTTCATCCAGCAAAACCGTCGTATGAAATCGGTTCCCGCTCACAGCGAGAAACCCTCCAGCTCCGGCGGCAATTCGCCCTGCATGTATGACAGCGCAACCTCCTGCTGCGCCTGCCATCTCGCTTCATCCCACAATTCGAACTTGTTGCCCTGACCGACCAGCATCACGCGCTTGTCCAGCGCCGCATAGCTACGTAGTGTTGGGGGAATCAGCACCCGCCCCGCGCCATCCATCACCTCGTCGCTGGCGTGCCCGATCAACAGGCGCTGCAATGCGCGACTCCTCGCGTTGAATGAAGAGAGCTTGTTCAGCTTATCGTATATCGGCTGCCACTCAGGCTGGGGGTACATCAGCAGGCAGCCATCGGCATCGGCCGTCAGCACCAGATTGCCCTTGCAACTGCCCAGCAACGCGTCACGATGCCTCGCCGGTATCGCGATCCTGCCTTTGCTATCCAGATTGAGTTGAGCCGCCCCCTGAAACATTCCCCCTCCACATTTACCCACCTTTTACCACTTGAACCCACTATATTTGATAAAAACCAGCAGGTCAAGCAAAGAACAGCGGTTTTTCTTTATGCAACAAGGGGTTAAGTAATAGTGTTGCATCATGAATTAGCTTTAATAAATAATGAATTATCAAAACAACCTAAAGTTGATTGGCAACTTACTTCCAGCTTGGCTTCTCCCCAATTGGAGTACCATTGCTCCTGTTTAATGAGGCATTGTGATTTCGCCGCAGATGCGCACCCTTTCACCCAACTTTAAGAGTTGGCAAAATGCGAAACCGTTACGGTTGCGTAAGCTGCTATTTTTATGGATAATGCGTCCCCTCACGCAAAACCGGAGTGCGTACACCCGCCGCACAAAACTACTCGCAAGGAAAGCAAATGAAAGAGAACATCCACCCGAATTACCAAGAAATCGCCGTGACTTGCAGCTGCGGCAACAGCTTCAAGACCAAGTCCGTAATGGGCAAACCAACATTGAATGTTGAAGTTTGCTCTGAATGCCACCCGTTCTATACCGGCACCCAGAAGATCGTCGACACTGCGGGTCGCATCGACAAGTTCCGTCAAAAATACGGCACAAAGGCAGCATAAGCCAGCCACACTGGCTAGAGCGAAGAGAGGCAGCGTTTGCTGCCTTTTTTCTTGCTGTTTGGAAACCGTATGCGCTTGCCCTGATAACAGAGCGCGCCAAACCAACCGTCACCAAACACAAACAGGCTCTAATTTGACCTTTTTACGATGGTAAAATGATCGGACATCATGTACTACATCAAGCCCACTGACCCCAATCCGATTACACCCGTCAAGGCGGCGCTGCTCGGTTTACTTTGCCTGATATGGCTGGGCACCGGCTTGGTCGGACACGATCCATGGAAGCCGGATGAGGCGTATAGCTTCGGCGTGGTTTACTCGATGCTTCAAGGTGGCAATTGGCTGGTGCCGGCCATCGCGGGTGAGCCACTCATGAACACGCCGCCGCTGTATTACTGGACCGCGGCGCTGTTTGCGGAGGTTTTTCGTCCGCTGTTTCCGCTGCACGATGGCGCACGGCTTGCCAGTGGTTTCTATACCGCACTGACCCTGCTATTCACCGGACTCGCCGGGCGCAGGCTGTATGGGGAAAATCGTGGATGGGCTGCGGTGATCATCCTCATCGGCTGTCTCGGTTTGCTGGTTCGCGCACACCAGCTCATCGCCGATCTGGCACTGCTTGCCGGTTGTGCAATGATGCTCTACGGGTTTACTTTCAGCCGCGAACGTACTTTACGTTCGGGCTTACTCATCGGCACCGGACTGGGCATAGGCTTTCTATCCAAGGGTTTCATCACGCCGATTTTTTTCTTCTTCACCGCAGCCCTCCTGCCGCTGCTTTATGACAAATGGCGCCAGCGCAATTATCTGGTCAGTCTGGGCATCGCTGTCCTGTTTGCCCTGCCATGGTTAACCATCTGGCCGTTATTGCTCTTCCAGCACTCCCCGCAGCTGTTCGCGGAATGGATATGGACGCATGACCTTAGCAACTGGCTAAACCTGTTCCAGAACGGCACCGGCAAGTATGTCTTCTTCTATCTGCAAAACCTGCCCTGGCTGGCCTGGCCCGCGTGGCCTCTGGCTGCATGGATAATCTGGAAAGCACGCAGCCGCCTGGCTCAACGCGACGACTTGCAACTGCCGCTGATCAGCTTCGCCGTCCTGTTCGTGGCACTGAGCATTTCCGCCTCAGTCGAAGAGGTCTACGCTTTGCCAATGCTGCTGCCGCTGGTGCTGCTGGCGACCGCATCGCTATCCATGCTGAAGCGGGGCGCGGCCAATGCGCTGGACTGGTTCGGCCTAATGACCTTCGCGCTCATCGCGATACTGATGTGGTGGGGCTGGGCCGGCCTGCTGCTTGAAAACCAGAGAGCATGGGTTCCGCGCCAGTTCAGGGCACTACAGCCCGATTTCACGATGGAGTTGCACACCACCTCATTCGTCATTGCGATCATCGCAACGGTTTTGTGGTTGGTTATTGCCTGGAGAGCCGGACGCTCGATGCGGCGTGCAACACTCAACTGGGCTTCCGGTGTAACCCTGATCTGGGTGCTTGCGATGACGCTTTGGCTCCCTTGGCTGGATAGCGGCAAGAGCTACCGCAGCATGGTTGCCTCGCTTCAGCAGTCCCTGCCTGATCGCTATCGGTGCATCGCCGGGGAGAATCTGGGGAACGGACAGCGCGCCATGCTGCATTATTTCGGGAACATCATCACGCAACAGGATCCGCTGAAAAATTGTGACTTGCGTTTGATTCAGGGCAACAAGGCATCCAGCCCGCAGCTGGATAACGCACGCTGGAAGAGGATATGGGCCGGCAGCCGTCACGGCAACAAGAACGAATACTACCGGCTGTATCAGCGCGTGGACAACTGACTGTCCTGCTCGCGGCTATTCCCCGGCTTGCGTGAGCCGCACGCCTGCCTGTTCAGGAAGACGCATCTGCACCCATTTGATCATCGCATCCTGCGAGGCCTGACCGCGGAGCGCATTCGGATGATTGATGATGAACACCACTATCCACTTCTTGCCGTCTCCCGCATGAATATAACCCGCAATCGACTTCACACCCTCCAGCATCCCGGTCTTGATGTGGGCATAGCCGGCAATTCCATCATCTTTCAAGCGCTTTTTCATCGTACCGTCCATACCCAGAATCGGCAGCGATGATTCCAGCTCGGCAGAATACGGGCTCCGTGCCGCCCGCCTCAGCAAATCGGCGAGATGCTGCGCGCTGATGCGCTCCCTGCGTGACAGACCGGCACCATTCTCAAGCACCAGCTCAGGAAATTCCAGTTGCTGCGTGCCCAGCCACTGGGTAATTTCAGCTACGCTGCGCTCGATACTCGCCGGATACCCTCCGGCAGCGCCCAATGTCAGGAAAAGTTGCCGCGCCATGATGTTATTGCTGAACTTGTTGATATCGCGAATCGCCTCAAGCAATGACCGCGACTGCCAGATTGAAAATGCGACCTGCTCTGCAGGGGCTCTGCCTTCTCGCAATGTCCCCTGCAACGTTCCACCCAACTCCTCCCACAATGACCTGAACACCGCAAAAAAATACTCATCGTGAGATAACAGTGAAAAATAATCGTCAACCTCGCCGCAGTTCGTCGGGAGCGCCCCCTCCAGTACGATGCTGCGCTCCTCCAGACGTGCCGTATAGTTATCTCCCCCACGGCACGGCTGGTCGTCGGTTGTCGTGATGTAATTTTTGATCTCGTAACCTGACAAATTCGGCTCCAGTAATGCTTCTGCCTGTGCCGCGCCCGGAACCAGACGTAAACGCAGCGCGTTAAAATTGAGCAGCAAGGCATTTGGACCGACGTTGTATGCACGGGTCGGATCACCATCGAACTCTGCTGGATCATGTTCGATCCCCTCGAAAAAGCTGCGATCCAGTACGATATCCCCGTGGATTTCGCGCAATCCGCGCTGACGCAATTCCCTCAGCCACAACCAGAACTGCTCGATGGTCAGTTTTGGATCACCGTACCCCTTAAAAACCAGATTGCCCTCCAGCACGCCTTCCGCGAGCGTCCCATCGAGATAGGCTTCGGTTCTCCACTGATAGGCCGGCCCGAGCATCTCCAGAGCGGCATATGTAGTGAGCAGTTTCATCGTGGATGCAGGATTCATCGCCCTGCTTGCATTTTTGGCAAGCAGAGGAGATTTTGCATCAGACCGCTGCACAACGATGGCAACACTCGATAACGGTATTTGAGCCCGCTTTAACTCGTCGATCACGATTTTTGGCAACTGTCCGGCCGCAGCCGTCGCCGCCTGGCACAGGAAAAGAAGCAGCATGGTCAACAAAATTCTCATGACGACCGGCCCAGTTGATTGATGATATGCAGCGTACCATTTACCAGCAACTTCATTTCCTCTTCGCCAATGATGTAGGGAGGCATGAAATATATCGTGTTGCCTATAGGGCGCAGCAGCAGGCCGGCCGCAACTCCCAGCGCAAAGCACCGCCGCGCAAAATCGCGATGCGTACTGTCTACCTCGAATGCCCAGATCATGCCGGTATTCCGCCAATTGCGAACAGCAGGGTGTTCCCGCAGCGGCTTGGCAATCATATTGAATTGCCGCGCAATTTTTGCATTGGCCGCAAGCACGCCGTCCTGCTCGAAGATGTCCAACGTGGCTAGCGCCGCGCGACATGCTAGCGGGTTCCCCGTATACGAATGCGAGTGCAAAAAACCCTTCACTGCCTCGTCAGCATAGAACGCCTGATAGATCTTGTCCCGTGTCATCACCACCGAAAGCGGAAGGTAACCGCCGGTTATGCCCTTAGAAATCAGCAGCAAATCCGGTGCGATTCCGGCCTGTTCGCAAGCGAACAGGGTGCCGGTGCGCCCCATCCCGACCGCGATCTCATCCGCGATCAGGTGCACGCCATACCTGTCGCATATTTCACGGGCACGGCGCAGATACATCGGGTGATACATCGCCATGCCCGCCGCTCCCTGTACCAGCGGTTCGACAATCATGGCGGCCAGATGAGCGTGATGTTGCTGCATATACTGTTCGAGAACTTCCGCACACCGGATCGCATAGGCTTCGGCGGACTCCCCTGCCCCGGCGTTACGCCAGTCCGGACTCACTCTCGTAGCCTGTTGCCTGATCAGGACGCCGTATGCGTCGCGAAACAAATCGATGTCAGTGACTGACAGCGCACCCAGGGTTTCGCCGTGATAACTGTGTTCCAGACTCAAAAATTTCGATTTTTCGGGACTGCCGACTGCACGCCAGTAATGCGCACTCATCTTCAGCGCTATTTCCGTTGCGGATGCGCCATCCGAAGCATAAAAGCAATGCCCCAGCCCTTCGGGAACCAGCGTCCGCAGCCGTTCCGACAACTGCACCACCGGCTCGTGGGTGAATCCGGCCAGCATGACATGTTCTAGTCTGCCAAGCTGGTCCATGATGGCCGCATTGATACGCGGATTACAGTGGCCAAACAGATTCACCCACCATGAACTGACCGCGTCCAGGTAACGTTTCCCGTCATAGTCATGCAACCACGCACCGCTCCCGCCGGAAATGGGAATCAGGGGCATAGCCTCGTAATGCTTCATTTGCGAGCAGGGATGCCACACCGACTCGAGGCTGCGCGCAAGTATGTTTCTGTTTTCACTGGCAATGGTGCTCATCATGGTGGGGATAATAGCTCGTTTGGCGTATTTTGAGGGTTGCTTATCACGCGATGTAGGCTGTTTTTGGCTGGATTCGTTCAACTTTACTTTGAGGATTTCTTCATCTGTGGCATCCTTCATCCCCTCAGAAATGCAGCTGGAAAGAATTTGGTAATGAAACGTGTGGATGATTATCGTTTGCGCTTTGGCAAACGCGAAATAGTGCCTATTGTGATTGGCGGAATGGGCGTGGATATTTCCACCTCAAAGCTGGCACTCGAGGTCGCAAGGCTCGGCGGAATCGGACACATCTCGGATGCGATGCTGCCGACCGTAACCGACCGTCACTACAAGACCGGCTTTGTCAAAGACAAGCAAAAACAATACAAGTACAACGTTGCCAATACCGACAAATCCGTTGTCCAGTTCAATCTGGACCAAGTAGCCGAGGCCACCCGCCTGCATGTCGGCAAGACCATGCAGGCCAAACAGGGTGACGGCATGATCTTCATCAATTGCATGGAAAAACTCACGATGAATGCGCCGCGCGAAACCCTGCGTGTTCGCCTGAGGGTCGCGCTGGACGAAGGCATTGACGGGATCACGCTGGCTGCAGGCTTGCATCTCGGATCGTTCGCGCTGATCGAAGACCACCCGCGATTCCGCGATGCGAAACTCGGCATTATCGTCTCATCGGTGCGCGCATTGCAGCTGTTCCTGCGCAAAAATGCAAAACTGAATCGCCTGCCGGACTTCATCGTGGTCGAGGGCCCGCTGGCCGGCGGACATCTTGGTTTCGGACTCGACTGGGCAAAATACGATTTGCGCACTATCGTCACCGAGGTTCAGGCGTATCTGGCTGCAGAAAAACTGGATATTCCCGTTATTCCTGCCGGCGGAATCTTTACCGGCAGCGATGCGGTCAGTTTTCTTGAAACGGGTTCTGCTGCGGTTCAGGTCGCAACGCGCTTCACCGTCGCTCAGGAATGCGGCCTGCCCGAACAGGTTCAGCAGGAATATTTCAAGGCCAGCGAGAATGACATCGAAGTCAACATGCTGTCGCCGACCGGCTATCCGATGCGCATGCTGAAGAACTGCCCCGCAATTGGGTCAGGCATACGCCCCAATTGTGAAGCGTACGGTTATCTGCTCGATGCCGACGGTCACTGTGACTACATCGACGCCTATTACAAAGAACTGGAAGCGCACCCGGGTGAACGACGAATCTCGGTCAAGGAGAAAACCTGCCTGTGCACGCACATGCGCAACTACGACTGCTGGACATGCGGGCACTACACCTATCGCCTCAAGGACACCACGCATCGCAACCCAGACGGAAGCTATCAGGTGCTAAGCGCAGAGCATATCTTCAGGGACTACCAGTTCAGCACCGACAACAAGATCGCGCTTCCTCCCCAGAAGTAAGTTTCCGCACCAGATCGCCGGTAGCCTCCATTATCGTTGCCAGGCGCTTGGCGCGCAGGGCAACAACTGCTACAGGCGCTGGCCACGCACAGCCTCTACTATCATCGCCCTGACCGGCACTGGTATAGCCGCCCGCAACGCCTCTCCTGCATCCAGCCACAGACTGCCCGGTTGCGCGGCAGTCATGGGTTTATGCACGAGCCGTATCTTCAACGGCGTGATGTGCAACTTGAAATGCGTGAAGACATGGGTGAACGTCTCCAGCTTCTCCCCATCCAGCGCAGCCAGCCCGCTGCGGGCAAACCAGTCCCTGGCCGCGCCCTCATCGTCGAACTGCGGCGGGCACCACAGCCCGCCCCAGATGCCGCTTCCAGGGCGTTTCTCCAGCAGGACGTCGCTGCCGTGCATCAGCAACAGGAAGGTAGCGCTCTTTTCCGGCACGTCCTTCTTCGGGCGCGGCGCCGGCAGCTCGGCAATGCGCTCGGTCTGTAGCGCCACACAATCATCCTGGACCGGACACAGCACGCATTTCGGGCTGCTGCGCGTACAGACTGTCGCCCCCATGTCCATCAGCGCCTGGGTGTAGGTGGCCACACCGTCTTGCGGCAGCAATGCCTCGGCCTGCTGCCATAGCTGCGCCTCCACCTTTTTATCGCCCGGCCAGCCCGGAATGCCACGATGGCGTGCCAATACCCGCTTGACGTTGCCGTCTAGGATCGCACGGGGCTGGTGCCAGGCCAGCGCGCTAATCGCAGCGGCTGTGGAACGGCCGATACCGGGCAGGACCATGATCTGTTCGAATACGCTCGGGAATACCCCTCCGTGTTGCGCGACTATGATCTGCGCCGCTTTGTACAGGTTGCGCCCGCGCGCATAGTATCCGAGGCCGCTCCAGTGGGTGAGCACCTGCTCCTCGGTCGCTGCAGCGAGGACCTCGACAGTGGGGAACGCCGCGATGAAACGCAGGTAATAGGGAATGACGGTGGCGACCTGCGTCTGCTGCAGCATGATCTCGGACAACCACACGCGGTAAGCATCGCCCCCCTGCCAGGGCAGGTCGTGGCGACCGTTTCTGCGCTGCCATTCCTTAAGGCGCGAAGCAAACGCGGACATCAGCGGGAACGGCTCACTTGAACAATCCCTTCAGACCCTTCTGCAACTCTTCCTGCAAGCGGGTTCGGGCATCCTCCACGGCCTTGTTCTTCAGTTCCTGCGCCTTGGCTGCAAGCTTCCTGCGTGCCAGTTCTTCAAGCATACCGGTGTAGTCCAGTCTGAATTTCACATCGGCGAAGGGCCCGCTAAGCTGCACCGGCACGACCAGATAGTCGCTGCCCTGCGCCTGCTGCAGCATCGCCTTGACGGTGTAGTCGATGCGTTCGTTGCCGACATCGATGTCGCCGCCACCGCTGATCTTCAGCTGCGGGGACTTCACCGACAGGTCGTCGTTGTGCGCAACGCCGTTACTGACCTTGAAGGTGGCCTTGAACTCGCTGAACTCGGTTTTATCCCCTTCGCTGACACCCAGTGTCTGGGTCGTCGCACCCTTGCCGATGTTCTGAGCGTCCAGCATCAGCTTGGTCAGGTTAATGCCCCTTATCGCCCCGTTCTCCAGATTCACCGACGCATTGCCGTTCAGCGCCTTCTTGAGCGCGCCGACAAGGTTGCCCTGTGTATTTAGATCCAGCATGACGTTGCCACGGCCTTCGACCGCGTCGAGGTCCATCAGGTCTTTTATCAGCGGCGCGATCGCCACATTGCTGAGGCTCTCATTGATCGTGAAACGCGATACGGACTGTGCATTCACGCTGAGGCTGCCGTTCATGCTCCCCTGGTACAGGTTGGCCGACAGCGGATTCACATTCACGATTCCCTTGTGCGCCTTGATGTCGAGGCGTACCTGCGCCAGCTTCAGGTTCATCACCTTGAACGAGCCGATACGCAACCCGCCTTCTGCATTCAGCTTGTTCAGCGCCGACAGGTCGAACGGTTCCTCGGGCACCGAGGCCTGATTCTGCCTGGCCTCCTGCTGCTGTTTGGGCAGGTACTGATCAACATCCAGCTGGTCCAGGTCCACGTCGAAACGGATCGCCGGATCGTCGAAATCACTCAAAGCGAGCTTGGCGTTGAATCTGCTCTGCTGCAATCTACCCGACACATCTGCCTGCAGGTGCTGCTTCCCGCCGTCGATCTGGGCGCTTCCCTTGACTTCGCCGCTGTAATTTTTGCCGTCCTGCCTGAACACGCCGTTGCTCAGGCTCAGGCTCATCTTTCCACCCACTGCTTTTTTCAATGCGCTCACCGTGTTGCCCCGTGAGTCGATGCTGATCGATGCGCTGCCCTTGCCTGATACCGTATCGAGTCCGGCGGCATCCTTGAGCAGTGCGCCGATGTCGATGCCGGTGACATTCTGATTGATCGTGAAGACGGGGATCGCCTGCCGCGCATTCACGCCGATGCTGCCGGCAAATCCGCCCTGATACAGCTTGGCCGATAACGGGCTGATATCCAGCTGGCCGTTGTGTGCCTTCATTTCCATGCGCAGCTGCGCCAGTTTGACATTGGCGACCTTGAGCGAGCCGATGCGCAATCCGCCCTGTAGATCGAGCTGCCGCAAACCTGAAAGGTCGAACGGCTGCTCGGATGTTGCTGCCCGTGTCTTCGGCGTCCCGGCAGCGGCTGACGGTACAGCAGCGGGCGATACATCGGCAGTCCTGGGGATATACATGTCTGAGTCGAACTGATCGATATCCACATCGAAGCGGATCACCGGCTTGGTGAATCCGTCGACCTTTAGATTCGCAGCAAGCTTGCTTTGCAGCAGGCCGCCCGCAAGGCTGGCCTGTACGCGCTCTGCAGCGGCATCCAGCTCAAGGCTGCCCTTCAACTCGCTGCTCACCGCCTTGTTGGACAACTTGTCGCCGGTTGCCGCTGCCGCAAGTTTCAGGTCGGGCAATTTGAATTGCCGCTGCTGCAGGTTGCCCTGCACCGGTGAGGTCAGTCTGGCCTTGATGGTCTGCTCGGGCTGCTTCACCTCGGCATCAAGCGTGAACATGCCGATCCGGAATGCATTCGCGTTCCCTTCAATGCCCGGCAGGGAAAGGCTGGCGACGACGTTGCCCATCTGGCCGTCCAGCCTGGCGTCGAACACTACCTTACCGCTGGAATAATTCTCATTGGTGAGGCTCAGTGACGGCATGTCCAGCCTAGCCTCGAAGCGATCCTTCTCCCTGATGCCAGATACAGACATCTTCAGCTTGTTGGCAGAAAATTCCTGCTTGCCGATATTCGCGCTGGCATCGCCGCTGGTCTGCACCACCAGGTTGCTGATGTCCTGGACCGCCCCCTTGACCTGCAGGTCCATCCCGCTTACTTGATAGGCGTTCTGCGCCAGATCGAATATCACTGTGCCCTGCATCGCAGCAGCCAGCTCAAGTCTGGGTTGATTGCCTTCGATACGAGCCGAGAATCCGATTTTGCTGGGTACCCGCTCGGCTATCCGCCCGGTATTCAGGTTGAGGTTCTTCACCCCGTACTCGGCCCCGGTCGTCTCGTCGCGATAGTGCAGCTCGGTGTTCTCGATGCGCACCGAAGCGATATCGAACTGCACCGGCTGGCCAGCCTCCTCGCTCTGCTGCGGCTCGGTCGCTGCACCACCCTTCAGGTCGTCGATATTCGACTTGCCATCGCGGTATTTTACCAGCGTTGCCTTCAGGCCATTGATGGCTACCTCATCCACCACCGCCTGCCTGGAAAGCAGCGGCAGCAGGGCTAGCGAGAGATGGACGTGCTCGACCGAGGCGAACTCCTGTTCGCTGTTGAATTCGGACAGGGATATCTTGCCGAGGTCGGCACCGAGATTGGGAAAAAAGGTCAGCTTGATGTCGCCGTCCAGGCGCAGCGTGCGCTGCTGCGACTCCTTCACCGCAGCAATGATCTTCGGCTTGTAGTCGTTCGGATCGAAGGTTGCCGCGACATAGACGACTGCGACAATGACTGTCGTAGCCACCACCGCCGTTCCCACCAGGCCGTATTTGAGGATCTTGTTCATGCCCACCCCGTAGTTGAAACCGAACGGGGATTATATCGGACAGGCACTAGCATACCGAATGCTTGAACAACTATCTGCCGCACTGGTTCCTGGGCTAGATCACCTTGGAATAAGTTGCGTGCTCTTTCCTCGTCCGCAGGTATTTGTCGAACACCATGCAGATATTGCGTATCAGCATGCGGCCTTTGGGCGTCACGCTGATCCATTGCGGTGAAATCTCCAGCAGCCCCTCTTTTTCGTATTCGCGCAATTCCGCCAGCTCCGTGGCGAAATACTCGTCGAAATCGATCAGGTAGGCGATGTTGAACGACTCCTTGGAGAGTTCGAAGTGGCACATCAGCGCCTGGATGATCGCGCGGCGCACCAGGTCATCGGCATTCAGCTCAATTCCGCGCATGATCGGCAGTTCATTCCGGTCCAGCGCATCGTAATAATCCTCCAATTCGCGGAAATTCTGGCTGTAGGTCGGGCCGATCTTGCCGATCGAGCTCACCCCGAGCGCCACCAGGTCGCAGTCGGAATGGGTGGAGTAACCCTGGAAATTCCGATGCAACCTTCCCTGGCGCTGCGCCACGGCCAACTCGTCTTCCGGCTTGGCAAAATGGTCCATGCCAATATACACATAGCCTGCCCGGGTCAGCTTGTCCACGGCCATGCTGAGGATGTCCAGTTTGACCTGCCCGCTCGGCAGGTCCTCATCGTGGATACGCCGCTGCGGCTTGAACATGGTGGGCATGTGCGCGTAATTGTATATGGACAGCCGGTCCGGATCGGCAGCAATCACCCTGTCCAGCGTCACACCGAAGCCTGCCAGCGTCTGCTTGGGTAGGCCGTAGATCAGGTCGATGCTCACCGACTTGAAACCGTTGGCGCGGGCGGCCTTGATGATGCGCACGGTTTCCTCCTCGCTCTGTATGCGGTTCACCGCGCGCTGCACCGCCTCGTCGAAATCCTGGACTCCGATGCTGATTCGGTTGAAGCCGGCCTGCCCAAGCAGCGCTATGGTCGCATCGCTGACCTTGCGCGGGTCGATCTCGATCGAATATTCGCCATCCTCGACCAGCTTGAAGTGCTTGCGTATCGCCGCCATCACCTCGCGGATCTCGTCATCGCTAAGGAAGGTCGGCGTGCCGCCGCCGAAGTGCAATTGCTCGACGACCTGTCCCGGTCCGAGCAGCTTGGCCTGCATTTCCATTTCCTTGAGCAGGTAACGCACATATTCGGCCGACTTGCTGCGGTCCTTGGTGATAACCTTGTTGCAGGCGCAGTAAAAGCACAGCGTGTTGCAGAATGGAATATGAATATACAGCGATAATGGCCGGGCGATGCCGCCGATTTCGCGCTTCGCGACCCACTGGCTGTAGGTCTCGGCATTGAATGCCTCGACAAAACGGTCAGCAGTGGGATAAGAAGTGTAGCGCGGACCATTTTTATCGAGTCTGCGTATCAATTCTAGATCCACCACCAGCTGATTGACTGCTTTTTGCATGAAACCCTCCTGATCTCCTTGCTTTACTATGCCATCCGGCCGCAATTATCGATTTGATATATGTCAAAATACGTGGCATATTTGTTACCTTAGATTTCCGGATAATTGAACGTGCAACGTCCTGTTTCGCCCAAGCGCCTGAAAATCGCCTGTTCCGACTGCAATCTTCGAGAGCTTTGTCTTCCCGTCGATCTCAATCCCGTTGAAATGAACCAGCTGGATGCCCTCATTCATGCGAAACACTCTTATACGAGAGGGGATTACCTTTATCGCAGCGGTGACAAATTCGAGTCTCTTTATGCGATTCACAGCGGATTTTTCAAGACACAGGTTCTGCATGAAGACGGCCGTGAGCAGGTTACCGGATTCCAGATGATCGGCGAGATCATCGGCCTCGATGCGATCAGCACCGATCACCATACCTGCGATGCCGTAGCACTTGAAGACAGCGAGGTTTGCGAGCTGCCATTCGGCAAGCTCGAAGCCCTGAGCCGCGAGTCACCTACCCTTCAGCGTCACCTGCACAAGATCATGAGCCGTGAAATCGTTCGTGACCAAGGCATCATGCTGCTGCTCGGCTCAATGCGTGCCGAAGAGCGCCTGGTAGCCTTCCTGCTCAATCTGTCGCAGCGCTTCGCCGCGCGCGGAATGTCGCCGACAGATTTTCAGTTACGCATGTCGCGTCAGGAGATAGGCAGTTATCTCGGCCTGAAGCTGGAAACGATCAGCAGGACCTTTTCGTTGCTGCAGCAGCGCGGCTTGATTCAGATACAAATCAAGTCCATCGAGATTCTCGACCTGCCGGGCTTGCAGTCCTGCCTCAAGGGGGCGTAACAGTTAGCAGCATGCATGGCCGGGCGAAAACTTGCGCGGTCGGATTTTCACTAACCTAAATGGAGGCAAACTATGGCTGATAACGAAAACAGGCTTATGGCAAATTTTCAGGCCAGCGAAGCTGAGAAGAAACGTGCACGCCACTTGCACGCGACGCTGCTGTTCAACCTGGTCGTCAATCACATCTTTCTTTTCCTGATGGCCTTGACCCTGATCAACTTCAGCACCATCCCGATGGTCATGATGGTCACACTCTCTCTGGCGCTGCTTGCCTATATCCTGATCAACGCGAAACGCTCGCTCGTCACAGAGCCCTCATGGTATATCCGCTGCCACTGGCAGTTTGCCGCAAAACGCGCGCGTTTGTTTCTCTACCTGTTCCTGGCGCTCGGCACACTTACGCTCGTACTCTTTTACGGCGGACAAGCCATGCAAATGAAGAAAGTCGCCACCTGGGCACTCACCGGTGGCTTCGGCCTGCTTCCCTTCATGGTCTCCGTACTGGGCCTGATCATTATCGAGTTCGACGCTGAGCATCTGGCCAAGACCGGCAGGGTTCCCGCCAGTGCTATTGCTCACTATCCACCACCACAAGGAATCTGAACTTTTTATGGACTCAAAAATTATTCTGGGTGTAGTCGGCCTGATCGTCTTTTCGGTCACGGTTCTTCTGATGTTGCCCGAGCCTTCCAAGCAGAGCCCTGATACCTTGCCTTGGCATATCACCCATCCGTCACCCGGAAAGACCCACGTGTTCGGCATCACCCTAGCAGAGAGCTCGTTGCAAGACCTAGAAGTCAAATTCAAGGAGCAATCCGAGGTTAGCCTGTTCAGGGCGGGCGACGGGAAGATGCTGGTCGAAGCATTTTTCGACGAGTTGAACCTCAATGGCCTGAAGGCAAAATTCGTATTGACCATCGCGGTTCCGCCTGCCGAGCTCGAGGGCATCTTCAACCGCGGTCTGCGCATGAACAGCACCCCATCGGGCAAGCGCATCACGCTCAGCACCGAGGATCTGGAGAGGGTACGCAAGGCGCCGGTCAACACCCTGACCTACCTGCCCAGCCTGCGCATCGACGAGGCCATTTTCACCAAGCGTTTTGGCGTACCTGCTCAACGCATTCGTGAAAAGAAATCCGGGGCCGTACACTGGCTATATCCCGAACACGGATTGGATGTGACGTTGGGTAATGAAGAGAAACCCTTGCTGCAATACATTTCGCCGAAGGATTTTGAACTGTTACGTGCACCGCTCCTGGCGCAAGGCGAGGTAATGCAATAAGGCGAAGGTCGTTATTGCCCAGAGGATGGCTTCCCGCCATCCTTTTTTTTGTCCGCTTCCGGCCTTTCGATCAGCAACCCATCCTCGTCATCATCCAGCAGGATGCGGCTCGCATTGCCTTCCATGTCTTCGTATTGCCCCTTGCGTACTGCCCAGACGAGGACGCCGACCATCAGCAAACCAAAGAACATCATGCCGGGAATCAAGCTGTAAATCACATCCATTTCATTTCACCCTCTTCTCACCTAACAGATCATGGTCACTTGAACAGATTGCGGATGCGCGCGGCATTGCCGATCACCAGCAAGGAACTGATCGGCATGGTAATCGCGGCCACCAGCGGCGTAACTTTTGCCATCATCGCCAAAGGTACCATGATGGCATTGTATACAAACGACAGCCCGATATTCTGCCTGATCGTCCTCAGCGTACGCCGTGATAGCATCGTCGCCAGCCGCACCTTATTTAGCTCGTTTTGCATCAGTACGATATCCGCGCTCTCCATCGAAACATCGGTACCAGATCCCAGTGCGATGCCAACGTTTGCGCGGATCAGTGCAGGGGCATCATTGATGCCGTCACCGACCATCGCCACGCATTCGCCGCGTTGCTGCAGTTGCTGTATCACCTGATCCTTGTCCTGAGGCAAGACTTCGGCAATCACTTCCATACCGCCCAGTTGCCGGGCGATTGCCTCCACCACCGGCCTGCGATCGCCGCTCAGCAGTGTCATTCCGATACCCGCCGATCGAATGGCATCGATCAGCGGCTGTGCATCCTCGCGCAGGGTATCCGCCAGCACCAACACCGCCACGTGCCTTTCCGCCACGGCGAAATGAACGCAGGTTTTTGCATCCTTCTCGTGCTCGTCGAGCTGCCGGCACAATTCGTCGCTCAATGCTACCCGGTTGCGTTTTAGCCACTCCAGCGTGCCCAGCAAAACCGGCTGACCATTCACGGCAGCTTCCACCCCAGCGCCCGCTGCTGCCTGAAAATCGTGCACTGCAATGCCGCGGTAGGATAATTTACGCTCGTCAGCCTCCCTGACGATCGCCTGCGCCACACCATGTTCGGAATAGCGTTCGACCGCTGCTGCCAGCAGCAACAGATCATCCGCATTCTCTCCACCCGCCGCGACGATATGCTCCACGCGCAGCTTGCCCTCGGTCAGCGTGCCGGTTTTGTCGAATACAAAATGCGTCACCTTGGACAGAGTCTCCAGCACGACGCCATTTTTCACCAGAATTCCATGTTTCGCACCCAGCCCAGACGCAACTGCTATCGACATTGGCGTCGCCATTCCTAACGCACAGGGACAGGTAATGATCAAAACAGATGTCGCCGCCATCAGCGCCACCTCGAAGTGCTCAGACCAGATGAAGAAGGTTATCCCAGCGCTGATCAGAGTCGCAAGGACAAACCAGGGGACGATCGTGTCGGCCAGTCTTTGTATCGGCGCCTTGGATGATTGCGCCTCTTCTACCAAGCGGATGATCCTCGACAGGGTGGAATCCTGCACTGCTGCCTGAACCTCAACCCCAAGCGCACCACTGCCGTTCAGTGTCCCTGCCGTGACCCTGCTTCCCGGATTCTTGCTGACCGGCCTGGATTCGCCACTCAGCATCGACTCGTCAACCGAACTGCGCCCCTCTTTCACGATGCCGTCCATCGGTATCTTGTAGCCGGGTTTGACCAATACCTGCTCACCCACCTTGATCGCACGGATGGACGTCACCCTTTCCAAGCCCTGTGACAGCACAGTGGCCACCCTGGGCTGCAGCTCCATCAGCCGATTGGTTGCCGATACCGCCTGATGCCGGAACATTCCTTCCAGGTAGCGACCCACCAGTATCACAAAGATCAGGTTGGTCACCGTATCGAAGTAGACCTCGCCATTGACGCTATGGTTGATGCTCACATAGAGCGAGTAGCTGTAGGTAACCCCCAGGCCTATCACGATGGGCAGGTCCATGGTAAGGCGCGCATTGCGTATGCCGCTCCAGGCACCTTTGAAGAAGGGGTAACCCGAGTAGAACAGGGTCGGAGTTGCCAGAACGAATGCCATCAGGTGGAAGAAGTCGCGGTATGGCCCCTCGTTCGCGCCGGTATACAACGCGACCGAGATCAGGAACATGTTCATCATCGTAAAGCCCGCGAAGAACAGGCGATACAGCATTGCGCGGTTGGATTTCCTGATCGATCCCTCGGCCGTTTCCGGATCATAGGGGACACCGGCGTAGCCAAGCCTGGACAGCTCGCGAATCAGTGCGGAGAGCAGTACGCGCTGGTTGTCCCAACGCAAATGGAGACGTTTGGCCGCCAGGTTGACATTGGCTGTCACAACGCCGGGAATGCGCATCATACCGCGTTCGATCAGCCAGACGCAGGCAGCGCAATGAATCCCGTCTACCAGCAGATTAATGTCCCGTACGTCACCCTGGCAGGAAACGAAATCCTGCTGCACCTCGTCGAGGTCATACATTTCCACATCTTTGGGTGGAGTAGGCGGAGGTGCCAGCAATGTCCCTTGCGGCGTGCGCTGATAATAGCCTTCCAATCCCGAATCGTAGATGGCCGAACAGACTGTCTGGCAGGCAAAACAGCAGAATTTTCGGGCTGCACCGCCAAGGTCTGCGTGAAAATCAACGCCTTCGGCTATCGGCAGCCCGCAATGGAAACATACCGCATCCACCGGATGCTGGTCACTCTGTTGTTGCATCTAGATCAACGCTGTACTTCGGCGACGACGAAAATCTTTTGCTCCATCTCGAAGCGGCGCTCGTCATGAACTGCCTTGATCAGCAGATCCCAATTGCCGGGGCGGGAGAATTTCATCTGTACTTCGTATTTCCCCGCTGCCACTTCGTTCAGAGTTGCGCTGGTGTCATACGTCGGCGCACCCGGCCATTGCGCCTGGATTTGCACCTGTCCGCCTTGTATCGGCTTGCCGTCCCTGTCCTTGAGTTCGAGTTGCATAACTGCGGGATTGGCCGCCAGCATGAATCGAGCCGTCCCCTCGGTTGCCATCGGATCATTCTGCAGCTGTTGCGGAGAGTGCAGCCTGGCATGCCAGCCCAGTGTAGATCGGCCAGCCTGTTGTTGCAGCCACTTCGCATCATACTGGTTGTGCTTTTTCACGCTGTAATCTTCATCCAGCAACCGCACCGGATTGTTGATTACATTCCACAGCATTCGTGCATTGATCAGCACGCCGGACAGCACGATAGCAGCAAGTCCGAAGACCCACGGATTGCGCCACGCCTGCTTATTCTTTTGCGAAATCATTCTTACCCTCTCGACCCGATTGAAATGCGATTACCTTTTGGGCGCGTTGAACTTGGTGGTGTATTCGGCCGACATGTTGGGATCGTCGATGTTTTCCACGCGAAACTCAATTTCAGTCACTTCATTTTTGATGTTTTCTTCCGGAGCGCGTACAAAAATCGTGAAGGATGAAGCCTTGCCACTATGTACGAGTTGTGGAACGTCGCCGCCGACTATTTCCTGGCCGGCGATGCCTCCTTCGGTAACCACCTTGACCGATAAATCCTTGTCAGTCTTGTTGAGCACCTTGAAGGTATATTTATTCTGGATCGTGCCATCGCTCATGCGCACGAACAGCGGCTGGCGTTCCGGAGCCACCCTGAGAGTGAGCGAACCCAGATGTGTCAGTCCGTAAACTATGCCACCGAAAGCCAGTAGAATGATTGCCACATAAACCAGTGTTCGCGGATGCTGGTACAGCTTTTTCACCGGCTTCCCCTGCATCTCATCCAATGAAGCATAACGTATCAGTCCGCGAGGACGGCCGATCTTGTCCATCACCGAATCGCAAGCGTCCAGACACAGGCCGCAAGTGATGCAGCCTAATTGCTGCCCTTCGCGGATATCCACCCCGGTCGGGCAGACCTGCACACATTGGAAACAATCAATGCAATCGCCCTGCTTTTCGACGGGCAGGCCCCGGTGCCTTATCTTACCGCGTGGCTCACCCCGCTTCTCGTCATAAGTCGGGAAGATCGTCTGCGAATCGGCCATCACACCCTGAATGCGCGCATAGGGGCACAACCACAGGCAGGTTTGCTCGCGCAGGAATCCGGCCAAGATATAGGTGCCCAGTGTGAAGGTAATCAGCGTCACCCATTCCAGCATAGACAGATTGAAACTCAGAAGGTCGCGCCAGTACTGAAATGCATCTTCAAACCAAATCGTAAAGCTGATACCCGTAAAGATTGAAATTGCCAGCCAGATCGCATGTTTGAAACCTTTCTTGCGAAGCTTCTCGGCATTCCATGGCGCGGCATCAAGTTTATGTCGCTGATTCGGATTGCCTTCAATCTTCTCTTCAATCCAGGTAAAAAGATCCACCCATGCCGTCTGGAAGCAGAAATAACCGCAAAATACGCGGGATGCGACTGAGGTAATTGCGAACAATGCCATCGCCAGCAACAACAACAGCAGCGAAACCATCCAGATATCCTGCGGCAGGATGGTCAGGTCAAATATATGAAATTGGCGGTTATTGATGTCAAGCAAGAGCGCTTGTTTTCCATTCCAGCGCAGATAGGCACCAAAGAAAAAGATCAGCCAGATCGACTCGGTGATGTATTTGATCGTACGGTAACGTCCCGGCATGCGCTTGGCGTGTATGGTTTTTTCGCCCGCATTTACATGCCATTCCTCATGCTCATTGTATAGCCCTGTTACGCCGACCGAGCCTGTTTTCTGTTCCGGATTATCCAAAATCAACCCCTCATTTCATTGTTAATTGCTGTAAAAACCGCAATCTAAAATCCCGGTTTGAATTCTTTCGCCAGCTAAAAATCCAAACGGGGATTCCCCATTGCGTCGAAATATGTATTCGCTGAATGAAAAAATGGGGGGCTAGCCCCCCATTTCCCCAATTTCTGAAGAATTACTTCTCGCCTTTTTTCTTATTTTTCGCGTTGAAATACAGCCAAACAAGCGCGGCAATTACCACGCTGAATGCGCCGGCTGTAGCAATCATCAAACCCCAGAATACGAAGTCCTTCATTTTGATCTCCTTGTTATTAGTTCCGCACGGCAAGCCGTGCGGACACTGCATTACTTGGCCGCAGGAGCGTCCGCCACACCGCCTCCGAACTGATAGACATACACAGCGAGTTTCTTGAGTTCAGTCTCGCTGAGCTTGCCAGCCGCCCGGAAGCTAGGCATCACGGCGATACGCGACTTGGGATCTCCGGAGTTCACACCATACTGGATAGTGTGCTTGATGCCTTCGATGGAGCTATCAAAACGCCAGATCTTATCGGTCAGGTTGGCAGAACCCATGGCCTGCATGCCCTTGCCGTCAGCGCCGTGGCACGCCGTGCAACCTTTTTCCGCAAACAGCGGGGTCGAGGTCGGATTGCCGGAGGCAACCGCATTTGCCAGCGTGTCAATTTCCGCGGCAGACAACATTTCCTGATGCGCCATCATCATGCCCTGACGACCATCACCGATCGATTCGTGGATCGAATCGACTGTGCCACCAAACAGCCAGTCGTCATCGTTCAGCACCGGAGCCATCAGACCACGCTCATGAGCTGCAAACTTCTCGCCGCTCTGAATTGAACCGACACCATTCTGACCGTGGCAAGCTGCGCAGTTGTCACTGAACAAAACCTTGCCCGAACGGGACACATACTCGGACATTTCCTTGTCAGCCAGAATAGCCGCTGGGGTCATGCCCTTCAGTTTGTCTTCGTACTTGGCGCGGAAATCGTCCAGCACCTTCTGATCCGCTTCCAACTCTTTGATGGCAGTCCACTTGCCGGACCCGGGCAAGCCGATCCCCTCGAAGTAGGTTCCATTCGTTGCAAGAGGAATTGCAGGGTACATGAACAGATACACCACCACCCAGATTGCGCTGGCTGTCAGGCCGAGCATCCACCACTTCGGCGGTTGATTGGTCAAATCGCCCAGATCATCGTCCCATACGTGTCCCGTGGTGGGAACGCCACCAGAGGAATTATGATTGTCACTCATTTTTTATCTCCCGAATTATTGTACTCAGGCTCATCCCGCAGGGCCATGTCGCCCTGCGAGTTGAGCGCGTCCTTGTTCTTAGGATTGAACACCAGCACATAGACTACGACCATCGCCACGAAGGCTAGCACGGTAAAGAAAACACCCAGCCAGTCGTTCAGTGTCATGGCAGACCAGTCCGTATGCAGGTAGTCCATCAGCTTAGTCACGGTAGTTCACGCCTTCCTCGAACTTCACGTGATTTCCCAAGGACTGCAGGAATGCGATGACCGCGTCCATTTCCGTCTTGCCTTCAACTTCCGCCTTGGCACCGGCGATATAAGCATCGGTATAGATGGTTTTTGGCACAGGATTGAAAGGCATCTTGGTCATGACCTCCATCGTCTTTACAGTGTTGTCTGCATCGACCATCTTGTTTTCCAGGAAGAAGTAGTTCGGCATGACAGATTCAGGAACCACATCGCGCGGGTATTTCAGGTGACGACGCTGCCATTCATCCGAATATTTACCGCCAACACGGGCCAGATCCGGTCCTGTACGCTTGGAACCCCACTGATAAGTGTGGTCGTACATCGACTCTTCTGCGATCGAGTAGTGGCCATAACGGTCCTTCTCATCACGGAACGGGCGAATCATCTGCGAATGGCACAGGAAGCAGCCTTCGCGGATGTAGATGCTGCGGCCAGCCAATTCCAGAGGCTTGTAAGGACGCACGCCGTCGCCTGGCTGCCACTCATCCATCGTTTTGTGCTCCGATGTGGCAGGATTCCAGATGATCTTGTCCATCGAGATCGGATTACCCTGCAGGTCTTTGTGCGAGGTGTTGTTGCAGGTTGGATCGTTCTGGCACATAGCCGTATTCGGCAGGTAGAACAGAGGAACGATCTCAACGATACCGCCAACCGCCACTGCAACAGCAGTAAAGATGAACATCAACAATGTGCTGCGTTCGATCTTGTCCTGCAATTTAGTCGAATATATTTTGTCGTGATCTGACATGTTTTTCTCCCCTTATGCTTTAGCAGCCACGGCGGCAACACCACGCGCAGCACTTGCCTGACGCACTGTCATCACCACGTTGTACAACATGATCCAAGCGCCCAGATTGAAGATCGCGCCGCCTACGGTACGCATCACGTAGTATGGATGCATCGCGGATACAGACTCAACGAAGGTGTAGGTCAACGTGCCGAATTCATCGTAGTCGCGCCACATCAAACCCTGCATGATGCCGGAAACCCACATTGCAACGATATAGGTCACTGCGCCGATCAATGCAACCCAGAAGTGGATGTTAACCAAGCGCTCGGAATACAGCTCCGTATTCCACAGCTTCTTCACCATATGGTAGATCGCGCCGAAGGAAATCATCGACATCCAGCCCAATGCACCTGCGTGCACGTGACCAACCGTCCAGTCGGTGTAGTGAGACAAGGCATTCACTGTCTTGATCGACATGACAGGACCGTCAAATGTGGACATCGCATAGAACGCCATCGCTGTCACCAGGAAACGCAGAACGTAGTCGGTACGCAGTTTGTCCCACGCACCGGACAGAGTCATCATACCGTTCATCGCACCACCCCATGAAGGGATGATCATCGCCAGGGAGATAGCAGCACCCAAGGAACCAGTCCAGTCAGGCAATGCCGTGTATTGCAGGTGGTGAGCACCCAGCCATACATAACCGAATGTCAGCGTCCAGAAGTGCAACACAGACAGGCGATACGAGAATACTGGACGGCCGGACTGCTTGGGAATGAAGTAGTACATGATGCCAAGGAAGCCACCGGTCAGGTAGAAACCCACAGCATTATGACCCCACCACCACTGAATCATCGCGTCCTGTACGCCGGAGTAGATGGAGAAGCTCTGTGTAAGACTGACAGGGATAGCCATACTGTTCACGACGTGCAGGTAGGTGATCATCACGATCATGCCCATAGTGAACCAGTTGGAAACGTAGATATGCGAAGTCTTGCGGATAGCCGTAGTCATGATGTGATTCAGACCGAATGACAGCCACACCACCGCGATCATGATATCGATCGGCCAGATCAGCTCGGCATACTCCTTACCTGTAGTCATACCCAGCGGCAAAGTGATAACTGCCAGCACGATGATCAGGTTCCAACCCCAGAACGTGAACCACGCCATGCCATTGCTCCAAAGCTTCGTCTGGCCAGTACGCTGCACCATGTAAAAGCCGGTAGCCATCAGCACGCAACCGCCAAACGCAAAAATCACTGCATTGGTATGCAATGGGCGCAAACGGCCAAAAGTGAGTTCAGCTATGTCAAAATTCAAAAACGGCCACGCCAATTCGGCTGCGACATACACACCGATCAGCGTACCTACAACCGCATAGACGCATGCCATGATGGTGAACCATCTGACAACCTCCATGTCGTACTTTACTGGTGTCGCTTGAGTTGCTTCCACAGTAGTCTCCTCCTAGAGCAATATTTAATAAACAACGGCCACCTGCCAGAAATTCAGGCAAACAACACATCTCCTCACTACAACTTCTAAAGCTGCGCAATCATGTCATACCTCACCGAACGCGTAAAGCAGGAGGGACCTCCGCATCTGCCATGCCCACCATTAACACTCGGGAATTCGTATCTGACCGCTTTCGCGATAATAAAGAACAGAAAATCCACTCGCTTGATGTATGTCAAACGATCAAAAGGAATTCGATTTTGCATGGAATGGCACCGATTCCACCTTACTGAAGTGGCCAAAAAACAATGGAATCGTAGAGAATATGGTACGGAAAACGAGGACTGATTTTAGTCTTTTAAAACAAGCCTCAAAACAAGAAAGGACACCCTGAGGGATGTCCTTTCTTGTCTGGCGGAGAGGGAGGGATTCGAACCCTCGGTACGGGGTTACCGTACGCCTGATTTCGAGTCAGGTACATTCGACCACTCTGCCACCTCTCCGAGTGCGTCGATAACAGCGGCGCGCATTCTACCAGCTAGCGCCCCATCGTGCTAAGCGTTCTTGAAAAACCTGCATTTCATGCAGGCGCCCCGGTGAATATTGCCGCTACGCCCCGCAAACACGGATCAATTACCCCGGCTGTTACGCTGCTCCAGCAACCGTTCGATCCGCTCCAGTCGTGCCGAAATTTCCTTGAGCTCGCGATCGGCTTCCTTTTCCTTCAACTCGACCTTCTCGACATCGCTGCCGATAAAGAATGCCGCCAGGTTCGCGGTCAACAGCGACAACAACACCACGCCGAACAACACCACCAGCGAAGCGAACAGGCGCCCTGCCCCGGTATGCGGTATTACATCGCCATAACCAACCGTAGCCATCGTCACCCAAGCCCACCACATACCGTCCCACGCATCGCCGACCGAGGGATCGATGCGCGACATGATGATACCGGACAGCACCATCGTGAAAAATGCAACGATCAGTGTCGTACCTAGCTTGTGCTGCGACAGCAGCTTGCGCGCCGATTTCGACATCCGAAGCAACAGTGCCACCACCAGCACCAGCCTAACACTCCGCAGCAGGCCAATCAGCGGCGCGAATTGCCAGAAATACGGGAAACCGGCCGTGATGATCAGCACATTGAGCCAGTTGCCGAAGAAGTAACTGCGCTTGTCCTGCACCTGCGCCGTGAGTATGACTGTCTCCAGCAGGAAGGCCAGCCACACCAGCCAGTCGGCGAGGCGCGCAATATCATGCGACAGCGCACCCGTCTCCTCTAGATACCATTGCAGCACGATCCACAGCGCCACCCCCACCATCGGCCATTCCAGCCGGCGCGCCCAGCGCCTCGCGCCCGCGCGCTCATGCTCGGCAACACCTGCAATCCCAAGTAGGTAAACCGCCCTCACTTGGACAGTTTCTCCAGCCAGCCCAGATAATGCATCACGTCTGGCATCTTCACGCTGCCATCGGCCTTCCGGTAGTTTGGGCTCCAGCCGCTCGCTATCGCTCGCTTGACTTTCACTTTGCTCATATTAGCCTCTACCGAAACAATCAACCGGCTCGAAGAATATCCATCCCGCCCATGTAGGGGCGAAGCACTTCCGGTATGCGCACGCTTCCATCCGCTTGCTGATTGTTTTCCAAAACCGCGACCAGCGTACGCCCCACCGCCAGGCCGGAGCCGTTCAATGTGTGAAGCAGCTCAGGCTTGCCCGCCGCGTTACGGAAACGCGCCTGCATCCGGCGCGCCTGGAATGCCTCGCAGTTAGAAACGGAAGAGATTTCGCGATAGGTGTTCTGCGCGGGCAGCCATACTTCGAGGTCGTAGGTCTTGGTCGCACCAAAACCCATGTCGCCTGTGCACAGGCTCACCACGCGATAGGGCAGACCCAGTTTCTGCAGGATGGCCTCGGCATGGCCGAGCATCTCGTCCAGCGCCTCGTAACTCTTTTCGGGATGCACGATTTGCACCATCTCGACCTTGTCGAATTGGTGCTGGCGGATCATGCCGCGCGTGTCGCGGCCATAGGAACCCGCCTCGGAGCGGAAGCACGGCGTGTGACCGGTGAGTTTGATCGGCAGCGACTCTAGCGGCACGATCTCGCCGCGCACGGTGTTGGTCAGCGTCACCTCGGAAGTCGGGATCAGGTAAAAGTTCTTTTCGCCTTCATCACCCAACACGCGCGGTACGCGAAACAGGTCTTCCTCGAATTTGGGCAACTGTCCGGTGCCGCGCAGTGTGTCGGCATTGACGATGTAGGGCGTGTAGCACTCGTCGTAGCCATGCTCGCCAGTCTGCACATCCAGCATAAACTGGGCGAGTGCGCGATGCAGGCGTGCCACCGGGCCTCGCATGAAGGTGAAACGCGCGCCCGCCAGCTTGGCGCCGGTGTCGAAGTCCAGCCCCAAGGGGGCGCCGACATCGACATGGTCCTTCACCTCGAAATCGAACTTGAGAGGGGTGCCGACCTTGCGCACTTCGACGTTGTCCGTTTCGGACTTGCCGACCGGCACGCTGGCATGCGGTAGGTTGGGGATGGTAGCGAGGAAGACATCCATCTCGGCCAGCACTCTGGGCAGCGCTTCCGATTCCAGCTTCTTCAGTTCATCGCCCAGCGCACCGACTTCGGCCATGATCACGGAGACGTCTTCGCCCTTCGCCTTGGCCTGCCCGATCTGCTTGGAGGTCGAATTGCGCTTGGCCTGCAATTCCTGCGTGCGGGTCTGGATAGTCTTGCGCTCGGCCTCGAGTTGCTCAAACTTCGCCGTGTCCAGCTGGTAACCGCGTGTCGCGAGTCGTGCTGCGACTCCCGCCAGATCATTCCTTAGTGCCTGAATATCCAACATGCTGCTTTATCCTTTTTTGTTTTTTGCCGCTTCATCCAGCTGCCGCAGGTGCGCCAGCTTCTCCGCAATCTTCGCCTCCAGGCCGCGCTCTACCGGTTGATAGAAATTTACTGCCGGCATGCCGTCGGGAAAGTAGTTCTCGCCTGCCGCGTAGCCGCCGGCTTCGTCGTGCGCATAACGGTAGTCCTTGCCGTAATCGAGCTGCTTCATCAGCTTGGTCGGCGCGTTGCGCAGGTGCAGCGGCACCTCGCGCGAGCCGTCCTGTTTGACGAAGGCGCGGGCGGCATTATACGCGACGTATCCCGCGTTCGACTTGGCCGCCACGGCCAGATAAATAACCGCCTGCGCCAGCGCCAGCTCGCCTTCCGGAGAGCCCAGCCGCTCGTAGGTGGCGACGGCGTCGTTGCACAGTTGCATCGCGCGCGGGTCAGCCAGGCCGATGTCCTCCCAGGCCATACGCACGATGCGCCGCGCGAGGTATCTCGGGTCGGCACCACCGTCGAGCATGCGCGTGAACCAGTACAGCGCTGCATCCGGGTTGGAGCCGCGCACCGACTTGTGCAGCGCGGAGATCTGATCGTAGAACGCCTCGCCGCCCTTGTCGAAACGGCGCATCTTCTGCGCCAGCGTGGCGTCGAGGAAGGCTGTGTCGATCTTGCCGACCTTGGCCGCCAAGGCTGCGGTCTGCAACTGCTCCAGCACGTTGAGCAGGCGGCGCGCATCACCGTCGGCGTAACCGATGATGCGTTCCTTTGCCGCCGAATCAAACTCCAGCTCCTGCAAGGCGACCTGCTGCGCACGCGCGAACAGCAGCTCCATCTCGGCGTCAGACAGCGATTGCAGCACATACACCTGCGCCCGCGACAACAGCGCGTTGTTCAGTTCGAACGATGGGTTCTCGGTGGTCGCGCCGATGAAGGTCACCAGCCCCTGCTCAACGAACGGAAGAAAGGCATCCTGCTGCGACTTGTTGAAGCGGTGCACCTCGTCGACGAACAGGATGGTGTGGCGGCCGCGCTGCTGCAGCGTCAGCTCGGCCTGCGCGATCGCCTCGCGGATATCCTTCACGCCGGACAACACCGCCGACAGCGGCACGAATTCCGCATCGAAAGCCGACGCCATCAGCCGCGCCAGCGTGGTCTTGCCCACGCCCGGCGGCCCCCACAGGATCATTGAATGCAGTTTGCCCGACTGGAACGCCAGGCGCAGCGGCTTGCCCTCGCCCAGCAGATGAGACTGGCCGATGACCTCGTCTATGTGTTTAGGGCGCAGGCGCTCGGCCAGCGGCGCGGCGGGGGCATGTGTGTCAAACAGGCTTTGCATGGCAGCCACCGTCACTCGCTGATCACGTCTGCGCCCTCGGGAGGCGTGAAACGAAACTGCTTCGTGGAAATCTTCGGGTTGCGCTTCATCGCCGTAAAACGCAGCACGGTCTTGTGCCCGTACATATCGATCAACTCCATCTCAGCCAGGTTCGATTTGGCATCGAAGGCCATGCGGATCTTCTCGAACGAGCTTTCCTGCCCCCTGGGCTTCGCCTGCAACCACTCCAGGCCCTTCTGGCGGCCGTCTTCCCGCAACTTGAAACCGCGCTCGATCTCATTGCGGCCCGAAAGCAGTGCCGCCGGGCTGCTGCCCAGTGCCGCATCCAGTTTCCTGACCGTGACCTGGTTGAGGTCGGCGTCATACAGCCAGAATTTTTTGCCGTCGCCGACGATCAGCTGTTCGTACGGCTCCTGATAAGACCAGCGGAACTTGCTTGGCCTCTTGAACTGCATCACGCCCGACGCGAACTGGATACGCTTGCCGTCCCGGTCCAGCACTTCCTGGGTGAAATTGGCCTGCGCGGAGCGTGTCGCCGCAACGAAGTTCTTGAGTTTTGCGATGGCGCCGGCGTGAGCCGCCGTAGCACACACGAAAATTGCGATTCCGAAAAGAAGTTTTTTATACATGCTAAAAGTCCGGGTTGGGGAAGGGAGGAGAGAGGAAAGGGTTAAAGGTAAAAACCTTGGCACTCCGCCACCACCCTTCTCACTTCACCCTTCCCTGTTTGGCGCGATCACTTCGCGGTTGCCGTTGCTCTGCATCGCGGACACAAGACCCGCCGCCTCCATCTGCTCGACCAGCCGCGCGGCCCGGTTGTACCCTATCCGCAAATGGCGCTGCACCAGCGAGATCGACGCGCGGCGGTTCTTCAGCACGATCTCCACGGCCTGGTCATACAGCGGATCGGCCTCGGCATCCAGCGTCTCGCCGCCCTCGCCGCCTTCTCCTGACGCGTCATCCAGAGAATTGAGCACGCCATCGATGTACTGGGGCTCGCCCTGCGCCTTGAGGTATTCGGCGATGCGATGCACCTCCTGGTCGGACACGAAGGCGCCGTGCACGCGCTGCGGGTAACCGCTGCCGGGCGGCAGGTACAGCATGTCGCCTTGGCCCAACAATGCCTCGGCGCCCATCTGGTCGAGGATCGTGCGCGAGTCGATCTTGGAGGACACCTGGAATGCGACACGGGTCGGCACGTTGGCCTTGATCAGGCCGGTGATCACGTCCACCGAGGGGCGCTGCGTCGCCAGCACCAGATGGATGCCCGAGGCACGCGCCTTCTGCGCCAGACGCGCGATCAGCTCTTCGATCTTCTTGCCGACCACCATCATCAGGTCGGCCAGCTCGTCGATGAACACGACGATCATCGGCAGCTCTTCGAGCGGTTCCGGGCTGTCCGGCGTCAGCGAGAACGGGTTGGTCAGCGGCTGACCGGCCTTCTCGGCCTCGCGGAATTTCTGGTTGAAGCCGGCGATGTTGCGCACGCCGAAATGGGACATCAGCTTATAGCGCTTGTCCATTTCCTGCACACACCAGTTCAGGCCGGACGCGGCCTGGCGCATATCGGTGACCACCGGCGCCAGCAGGTGCGGGATGCCCTCGTACACCGACAACTCCAGCATCTTCGGGTCGATCAGCAGCAGGCGCACCTGCTGCGGCGTGGACTTGTACAGCAGGCTCAGGATCATCGCGTTGATCGCCACCGATTTCCCGGAGCCGGTGGTGCCGGCGACCAGCACATGCGGCATCTTGGCCAGGTCCGCGACCACGACCTTACCCGCGATATCCTTGCCCATCGCGATCGTTAGCGGGGAGTGCATCTCCGCGTAGACCTGCGAGCCGAGGATCTCCGAAAGCTGCACGACCTGGCGCTTCGGGTTGGGCAATTCGAGCGCCATATAGGTCTTGCCGGGTATCGTCTCGACCATGCGGATGCTCACCACCGACAGCGCGCGCGCCAGGTCTTTCACCAGGTTGGTGATCTGGCTGCCCTTCACGCCGACGGCGGGATCGAGCTCGTAGCGGGTGATCACCGGCCCCGGATAGGCGCCGACCACCTTGACCTCCACGCCGAAGTCCTTGAGCTTGCGCTCGATCAGCCGTGATGTGAACTCCAGCGTGTCGGTCGACACCACGTCCACATGGGGCGCCACCTCGTCCAGCAGATGCAGCGGTGGCAGCGGGGAGTCAGGCAGGTCGGCAAACAGCGGCGCCTGCTTCTCCACGACGGTGCGTGCCGACTTGGCCACCTCCATCACCGGCATCTCGATATGGATAGGCTGATGTTCCTCGACGCGCTTCTTCTTTTCTTCCTCAACCACGGCCACCCGCTCAAAGGTCGCCTGTGTGCCGATGCGCTTGTCCTGCCGCGTCTGCCATGCCTGATGCGCCCACAGATAGGCTTTTTCCAGCCGCTCGCCCAGCCAATCGACGAAACGCAGCCATGACAGCCCGCTAAACAGGCTGAACCCGGCAGCGATCAGCGTCAGCAGCAGCAGCGTCGCACCGGTAAAGCCGAACACCCGCGCCATGGCATCACCCAGCAGCGCGCCCAACATCCCGCCCGGAGCCATCGGCAAATCGACCGAGAGCGTATGCATGCGGATCGATTCGAGCGCGCTGCTGGCCAGCAACAGTGCAACAAACCCCGTCACCGAGACCAGCAGGGTGCGCCTGCAGAAGATGCTGTCGGCGCGCAGCTGCCGGTAACCTGCCCAGACGCGCTGCATCATGAACAGCACCAGCCACCAGGCCGAGAAGCCGAACAGATAGAGCAGGATATCGGAAAGATAGGCACCCAGCACGCCGCCCGGATTGGTCGTCAGCTCGCCGGTGGCATTGTGCGACCAGGCCGTATCGGCGGGGTTGTAGCCATACAGCACCAGCGCGATGTAGAGCGCGCTGACCGCCAGAAATATCCAGCGCGTCTCGCGCAGCAACATGAACAGTTTTCCGGCGGGGGAATCGCTGACCGCTTCAGCCATGGCGCAGCACCCGTAATGAATTGACCGACAAAACCATATGCAAATGTGTCATTGAACCTCCCCGCCCCAAAGAACCCTCGCGGGGCGAATCATACCCCAGCCAGCAGCAGGCGAATATCCTCGGCCAGCCACCCGGCGCGTTGCCCGTAAGGCGCGAGCAGCCGCACCCTGCCCTGTGGGTCGATCAGATAGGTGCCCGCGCTGTGGTCCACGCTGTAGCCCGACGCAGTCGGCTGCTTTTCGTATTTGATGTCGAACGCGGCCGCCGCCCGCTGCGTCGCCTGCGCGTCGCCATACAGCGACAGGAATGAGGGATCGAATGCCGGGGCGTACTGCTTCAGCAGGCCGGGCCTGTCGCGTTCCGGGTCCACGGTGACGAACAGCACCTGCACCCTGGCTGCATCCTTGCCCAGCATGCGCATCACCTGCGCCATGTCGGCCAGCGTGGTCGGACAGACATCCGGGCAATGGGTGTAGCCGAAGAACAGTACCGTCACCTTGCCGCGAAAATCCGCCAGCGTGCGCGGCTTGCCGTTGTGGTCGGTCAGCTGAAAATCCGCTTGGGTAAATCTGGAACTGACATCGCTGGCCCTGAATGGAGAGGGTAACTTGGCCGGTTCGCAGGCAACCAGAAGCGCTGCCAGCAACAACATCCACGATTTACGCAGCCACATGACACGCCCCCGCCCAGCCATGGCTATAGAACGTATAGCCCACCTTGAATACTCCGTACACGCCGAACCCCGCCACCAGCAACCCTGCCGTCATCCGCACGGGGCGCGCCTGAACCCGGCGCTTGATGCTTTCCCAGAACAGGCCGATCGCCAGAAGATTCGGCAGTGTCCCCAGCCCGAACGCCAACATGACCAGCGCGCCGCTTTGCACCGAGCCGCTCGCGAGCGCGGTGACCAGCACGCTGTAGACCAGCCCGCAGGGCAGCCAGCCCCACAGCATGCCAAGCAGCAGGGCGCGCGGCGGCGTGGCGATCGGGAACAGTCCGCGCGTCAGCGGCTGGAGGCGCTGCCACAGCAGCCCGCCTGCCTGCTCGATATATCGCACCGCACCCCAGATACCGGCGAGATACAGGCCCAACACGACCAGCATCAGGCTGGACAAAGCGAACAGCAAATGCTGCACCGGCACCTCGTCGCGGAACAGCAGCCCGGCCTGCCCGATCGCGCCCACCAATGCGCCCGCGACCACATAGCTCGCCAGGCGGCCGCCGTTATAGGCGAGGTGGAACGGCCAGCGCACGCTATCCCGGGACAGCTGTCCCGTCAGGATGCCGACGATGCTGCCGCACATGCCGAGGCAATGCACGCCGCCCAGCAGGCCAACAAAAAATACCGCAATCAGACTGAATTCGCTCATTGATACCGACTATAAATATTCATTGGCCGAACACCTTTACCCCAGCAAACCCAGATCCAGACAGCCCGCCGCCGCCCGCGCATCCGGCAGCGCCATCCCAGGCACCACCCCGAGCAGCGGCGCGGCGATGCGCGACTGCAACGCGGCGATGTTCTCGTCCAGACCAGCCATTTCCGGGTCGGTCACGTTCGCCACCCAGCCCACGCATTGTAACCCGCCGGCCGCGATTGCCTGCGCCGTCAGCAGCGCATGGTTGAGGCAGCCGAGGCGCATGCCCACCACCAGGATCACCGGCAGGGCCAGTTGCTGTGCCATATCCACGCCAGTCTGCGTGTCGTTCAGCGGCACGAGGAAGCCGCCCGCGCCCTCGACGATCACCACGTCCGCCTGCGCCGCCAGTTCACGGCAGGCAGTGACGAGACGCGACAACTCGATGCGCACGTTTTCGCGTGCCGCCGCGAGGTGCGGCGCAATCGGCTCGCGCAGACAGTACGGGTTCACCTGCTCGTAGCGGAGCGGCACATTGCCCGCCACGAGCAGCGCCTTGGCATCGTCGTTGCGCCCGTCGCTATCGCACCCGGCCGCGACGGGCTTGAAACCCGCCACGCGCCTGCCCTGAGCGGCAAAGCCGTGCAGCAGCGCACAACTGACCAGCGTCTTGCCTACGCCCGTGTCGGTGCCGGTGACGAAATAGCTCACTTTATCTTGAAGGTTGTCTGAATGATGGATGCGCCGTCGCGGGTCGTGCGCGACTGCGGTTTCCATGCGTGGCCGTACACCAACTCGAAGGTAGCGGGCAGCTTGCCGTTCTTGCGCAGGCGCTCGTAATTTTCGGTCAGGTGCGCCCAGGCGTTCCTGCCCATCAGGCCCTGCCCCCGCCCGACGGTGACGTTGTGCGCGCCTATCGTCTTGAGGTCCTGCAGCACGCCGCGGATATCATCATAGGTCAGCGTGATCATCTCCATGTCCATCACCGGCTCGGCAAAACCGCTGTGCATCAGCATGTCGCCGATGTCGTGCATGTCGGCGAAGCGGTTGAGGTGGCTGTGCCCGTCGACGCCGTTAAAGGCGATACGCAGCTCGCGCAGCGTGTCCGGCCCGAAGGTGCTGAACATCAGCAGTCCGTCGGGCTTGAGTACGCGGTGCATCTCGGTGAACGCTCCCGGCAGGTCGTTGCACCACTGCACCGCGAGGTTGGACCAGATCATCTCGACGCTGTTCGCCGCCAGCGGCAGCGCCTCGATGTCCGCGCACAGCTGAAGCTGCTTCTCGCCGCCGAACAGCTTGCGCCACCAGCCCGATGTCCCGCGCGCGGTGCGCAGCATGCCGATTGCGATGTCCAGCGCGACCACCCCGGCCTGCGGGTAACGCTGCGCCAGCTGGCGCGTGCCCCAGCCGGTTCCGCTGCCCGCATCCAGGATGCTCGCCGGTTTCATCCGGATGTAGTCGAGCCGTTCCAGCATCCGCGTACAGACCTCGCGCTGCATCACCGCGGTCGCGTCGTAGTCCGGCGCGGCGCGGCTGAACGCGCGGCGCATCATCTTCTTGTCGATTTCGTATTCGTTCATGCTTTCAGAAAATCCTTGATCAGCCCGGCAAACTCCTCCGGGTGCGACAGGAACGGCGCATGCGCCGCGCCCTTTACCGTGACCAGCCGCCCGCCCGGCGCATGTTCCGCCAGATACTGCGCGGCCTGGTGCGGGATCAGCGAGTCGCGTTCGCCCGCCACTACCAGCATCGCCTGCTGCAATGCAGGCAGGGCCGCGCGCAGGTCGCTGCCGCGCAGGATCTCCAGCCCTGCCTGCAAGGCAGCAAGGTCCGGCTCGCCGCGGCTGAACAGGCCGTCGCGCATCTGCGCGAGCACCTCCCGCTCCAGCTCGCTGCCGCGCATCTGCAGCGACAGGAAGCGCTTGAGCGTCAGCGCGTAGTTCTGCTGCAGGTTGACCGCGAACTCCTCTAGGATCTCGACGCTCAGCGCATATTTCCAGTCTTCCAGCCGCACGAAGCACGGCGTGCTCGCCACGATCACCAGCCGCTCGACCTGCTGCGGGAATCGCTGCGCCCAGCGCAGCGCGACCTGCCCGCCCAGCGACCAGCCGCACACGGCAAGGGGCCGGTCGAACTGCGCGGACAGTTTCTCGACCACGCTGTCCAGCGTAAAGGCAGCCAGCGGCGCGCTTGCACCATGTCCCGGCAGGTCCACCGCGTACACATCTGCATGCTGCGCCAGTTGCTCCGCGACACCGCGCCACATGCCGCCGTGCATGCCCCAGCCGTGGATCAGCAGCAGCGGCGTGCCGCCCTTGCCCGGCCCTGCATATTCATAACGATCAACGTGCAAGCTCATGCAATGCCTCGATTAAACGTGTGACGTCCGCCGCGGTGTGTGCGGCGGACAGCGTGATGCGCAGCCGCGCGGTGCCCTGCGGCACGGTCGGCGGGCGGATCGCCGCGACCCAGATGCCGCGCTCGCGTAATTTATTGCTCAGATCGAGCGCGGCCCTGTTGTCGCCGACCAGCAGCGGCTGGATCGCCGTCGTGGACGGCATCAGCTTCCAGGGCAGGCCGGCTAGGCCGCTGCGCAGTTGTTCGACCAGCCGTTGCAGGTGCGCGCGCAGCGCGTCGCCCTGCTCGATCACCCGCAGGCTCGCCAGCAAGGCGCTGGCCAGCGCGGGCGGCGTGGCCGTGGTATAGACATAGCTGCGCGCCTGGTTGACCAGCGTGTCGACCACCACCTGATCTGCCGCGACGAACGCACCAAACACGCCGGCAGCCTTGCCCAGCGTCGCCATGTAGATGATGCGAGAAGAGGAAATGCCGAAATGCGCCAGCGAGCCGCGCCCCTGCCCGCCCAGCACGCCGAAGCCGTGCGCGTCATCGACCAGCAGCCAGGCATCGTGCCGTTCGCAAAGCGCGTGCAATTCCGGCAACGGCGCGAGGTCGCCATCCATGCTGAACACCGCATCGGTGATGATCAGCTTGCGCCCGCTTTTCGTCTTGTCCAGCAGTTGCGCCAGCTGCGCGGTGTCGCCATGCCGGTAGCGCTGCACCCCGACGCGCGACAGCAGCATCGCGTCGTTCAGCGAGGCGTGGTTCAGCTTGTCGGCGAACACCGTGTCGCTCTTGCCGACCAGCCCCTGCACCACGCCGAGATTCGCCATGTAGCCGGTGGAGAACAGCAGCGCGGCGGGCTTGCCGGCGAAGGCTGCGAGCGCGGCCTCAAGATCGTGGTGCGGCTGCGTATGCCCGCTAACCAGGTGCGCCGCGCCCGCGCCGGCTCCCCATTGCGCCGCGCCCTGCTGCATCGCGGCGATCAGCGCAGGATGGTTGGCCAGACCGAGGTAATCGTTGCTGCAGAACGATAGGTAGGGCTTGCCGT
>DASWTZ010000102.1:0-12398 GCA_036401875.1 Gallionella sp. | reverse complement strand
TAGCGGGAAGAATGCAGCGGATGGGAGCGGCAAACCAGCCGACGGTGATCATCGACTATGCGCATACGCCCGATGCGCTGGAAAAAGTGCTGCTGACACTGCGTGAAGTCAGCGCGGCAAGCGGCGGGGATCTGATCTGCGTGTTCGGGTGCGGAGGCGACCGGGACCGCGGCAAGCGCGCGATGATGGGGCGTGTCGCGGAGAAATTCTCCGACTCCTGCATCGTCACCTCCGACAATCCGCGCAACGAAGATCCGCTCGACATCATTGCCGGGATTGTCGCCGGCATGAGCGGGGGTAATTCGCTAATCCAGGTGGACAGGGAGGCTGCAATCCGGCATGCAATCATTCATGCGAAGCGGGGCGATACCGTGTTGATCGCGGGCAAGGGGCATGAGGAGTACCAGGAGATTCACGGCATGAAAACGCCATTCAGCGATGCATCGGTCGCGCAGCAGGCGCTGCAGCAATGGCGGGGGGAGAAAACATGATGCTCCTGTCGCAGGCGGCAAGGGTACTCAATGGCCGCGTGGTCGGTGGGGATGCTGAATTTTCCGCCGTCTCCACTGACAGCAGAAGCCTGCGGCCGGGCGATCTGTTCGTGGCACTGCGCGGAGAAAATTTCGACGGTTACAGCTTTGTCCAGCAGGCTGCGCAGGCAGGGGCTGCCGCAGCATTGGTGAATGCGGACAGCTATCGCGACGAGCAGCCGGAATGTCCGTTGTTGCTGGTGGACGATACGCGGCTGGCGCTGGGCCGTCTTGCCTCCCATTGGCGAAAACAGTTTGATATTCCCCTAGTGGCGATTACCGGCAGCAACGGCAAGACGACCGTGAAGGAGATGCTTGCCAGCATACTGCGCATGGCTGCCGGGGACTCGAATGCGGTGCTGGCAACCCAGGGCAATCTGAACAATGACATCGGCATGCCGCTCACGCTGCTGAGAATGGATGCGGCGCACCGCTATGCTGTGATCGAGATGGGAATGAATCATCCCGGCGAGATCGATTACCTGACGCGCATAGCCGAGCCAGACGTGGCGCTGATCAACAATGCCAGCGGCGCGCATCTGGCTGGATTGGGTACGGTTAAGGCAGTTGCTCAGGCCAAGGGAGAGATTTTTTCCGGGTTGAAACCGCATGGAACGGCGGTGATCAATGCAGACGAGGAATATGCGCCGATGTGGCGGGAAATGGCGGGCGCGCACCAGTTGCTGGAATTCGGCCTAAATGCGGATGCGGATATCAGCGGCACATGGCATGCGCATCAGACGGGTGCGCAGATTGTCGTGACCGTGCCGCAAGGAAGCTTCGCGGCAGATCTGCAGGTGCCGGGCGAACACAACGTGCGCAATGCGTTGGCTGCGGCGAGTGCCGCGGTCGCATTGAACATCCCCCTGGACAAGATCGTGGCGGGCCTGGAGGCGTTCGGTGGCGTGGCGGGGCGTCTGCAACGCAAATCCGGCGTCGGCGGCGCCGCATTGATCGACGATACCTACAACGCCAACCCTGCGTCGATGAACGCCGCAATAAAAGTGCTGGCGAGTGCCGGCGGGAAGCGGTTGCTGGTGATCGGGGATATGGGGGAACTGGGCGACAACGCCGCAGAATTCCATACGCAAATTGGCGCAGCGGCGCGGAGCGCCGGAATCGATAAGTTGTATGCGCTGGGCGAACTGAGCGGCAATGCGGTGCGGGCATTCGGGAACGGCGCGCGGCACTTTGGAAGCATCGAGGAATTGAACGAGGCACTGGCCCGCGAGATGAGCGTGGATGTCACGGTGCTGGTAAAGGGATCGCGATTCATGAAGATGGATCGTGTCGTGAAACAGTTTGAGCGCGGCATCAGGGAGGCGGGAGTTGAAAGCACAAAGCGGACGGCGCCTTCCGTGGCTCACTGATCTGGGGGGATCATGTTATTAGAACTTGCACAATGGCTGGCTGAAGACATCAGGTTTTTCAGCGTGTTCAACTACATCACGCTGCGCGTAGTGCTGGCAGCCATGACGGCGCTGGGCATCTCGTTTATGGTCGGGCCGGCGATGATACGCAAGCTGACCGCCTACAAGATCGGCCAGTCAGTACGCAATGACGGGCCGCAAACTCATCTGGTGAAGGCCGGCACGCCGACGATGGGCGGCGCGCTGATCCTGACGTCGATCGCGATCACGACACTGCTGTGGGGTGACCTGTCGAACCGCTACGTATGGGTGGTACTGCTCACCACGCTGGGCTTTGGCGTGATCGGATGGGTGGACGATTACCGTAAGGTGGTGCACCGCAACCCGAAGGGGCTGTCGGCCAGGGCCAAGATGTTCTGGCAATCCATCATCGCGCTCGTCGTGGGCGTCTACCTGTGGAATACGGCCACCGTACCGGCGCAGACCGAACTCATCGTGCCCTTCCTGAAGTTTCTGGTGTTCCCCTTGTCGGGAATCATGTTCGTGGCACTGGCCTACCTGGTCATCGTAGGCACGAGCAATGCGGTCAACCTGACCGACGGGCTGGATGGACTGGCAATCCTGCCGACGGTGATGGTGAGCAGCGCGCTTGCGATCTTCGCCTACGCGGCGGGCAATGCGGTGTTCGCAAAATATCTGGGCATTCCCTACGTTCCGGGGGCGGGCGAACTGGCGGTATTCTGCGGTGCGCTGGCGGGGGCCGGCCTGGCTTTCCTGTGGTTCAACGCCTACCCGGCGGAAGTGTTCATGGGGGATGTCGGCGCGCTGGCGCTGGGCGCGGCGCTCGGGACGGTGGCGGTGATCGTTCGCCAGGAACTCGTGCTGTTCATCATGGGCGGCGTATTCGTGGTCGAGGCGATCTCGGTGATGATCCAGGTGGCCTCGTTCAAGCTGACCGGCAAGCGAGTATTCCGGATGGCACCGTTGCACCACCACTATGAATTAAAAGGCTGGAAAGAGACGCAGGTCGTGGTGCGATTCTGGATCATCACGATGCTGCTGGTGCTGGTGGGACTGGCGACGCTGAAACTGAGATGATGGAACTGAAGAACAAATCGGTACTGGTACTGGGCCTCGGCGAGACCGGGTTGTCCATGCTGCGCCATCTCCGGGCGCAGGGCGCGCGGGTGAGCGTGGCAGACAGCCGCAATAACCCGCCGGGTCTGGCGGAAGCGAAGAAACACGTGATCGGGCCACTGATCCATTGCGGTGCATTCGACGACGAGATGTTCATGGGGGTGGACCTGATCGCGATCAGCCCGGGTGTGCCGTTGCGCGATCCGGTGGTGGCCCGTGCGCTGGCATGCGGAATCCCGGTAGTGGGCGACATTGAGCTGTTCGCGTGGGCACTGCCCCGGGAAAACCGGCCCGCTGTGCTGGCGATCACCGGTTCCAACGGCAAGACCACGGTGACCAGCATGGTCGAACACCTGTGCAAGATCGCCGGAAAAGTCGCAGTGGCGGCGGGAAACATCTCGCCGGCCGTACTGGATGTGCTGGTGCAGCGCGGTAGCAATCAGCCGGATGTCTGGGTGCTGGAACTGTCCAGCTTTCAGCTCGAAACCACCTCGTCGCTGGCACCGGACGCCGCGACCGTGCTGAACATCAGCGAAGACCATCTGGACCGCTATGCCGGCATGGACGAATATGCCGCAGCCAAGGAACGCATTTTCCTGGGGGCGAGGACGCAGGTCCTCAATCGCGACGATATGCGCAGCATGGCAATGGCGAGGGAAGGCTGCGTCCAGACGACATTCGGGCTCGGCTCGCAGGGCGGAGAGAGCGATTTCGGCATCGTGCAGAACGGTGGCGAGGTCTGGCTGGTACAGGGCAGGCAGCTTCTGCTCCGGGCCAGCGAGCTGCAGGTGACAGGCTTGCATAACGTGGCCAACGCACTGGCTGCCCTGGCGCTATGCCGTGCGATAGACCTGCCCATGAACGAATTGCTCGACGGTCTGCGCAGTTTCGTCGGCCTGCCCCATCGGGTCGAGTATGTGGCCGAGATCAACGATGTAGCTTACTACGATGATTCCAAGGGCACCAATGTCGGCGCAACCGTTGCCGCACTGGAGGGGCTGGGACGCAAGACGGTGCTGATCGCGGGCGGCGAAGGCAAGGGGCAGGATTTCACCCCATTGAGGGGTGTCGTTGACAAACATGCGCGGGCCGTCGTGCTGATCGGTCGCGATGCGGGATTGATAGAAGCGGCCCTTCGGGGTACCGATGTGGAATGTGTACACGCCCGTGACATGGTGGATGCGGTAGGCAAGGCGGCAGAGCTGGCGCAGGCGGGCGACGCCGTGCTGCTGTCACCGGCATGCGCGAGCTTCGACATGTTCCGCAATTACCAGCATCGAGCCGAAGTATTCATCGCGGCGGTGCATGAGCTGCAACTCGGGGGCGGTATATGGCCTCGCTAGTCAGGACCCATACACGTCCACCCCAGGCGCAATTCGACGAATTGCTGATCTGGGTACTGATCGGGCTGCTCACGCTCGGGCTGGTGATGGTCTACTCCTCGTCTATCGCTACGGCCGAAGGCAATAAATACACCGGCTTTCAGCCCACCTACTATCTGGTCCGGCACGGCATGTTCATTTTTGTCGGGCTGTGCGCAGGGCTGTTTGCCTTCCAGATCCCGGTGCAGATGTGGCAGAGCTACGCGCCATACCTGTTCCTGCTCGGGGTTGCCATGCTGATACTGGTGCTGATCCCCGGCATCGGGCGCGAAGTGAACGGCAGCCGCCGCTGGCTGTCGCTGTTTGTGGTCAATGTTCAGCCATCCGAACTGATGAAACTGTTTGCAGTACTGTACGCCGCCGACTACACCGTGCGCAAGGGCAAGGTCGGCCACCTGTTCACCAAGGCCTTTGTGCCGATGTTTGTCGTGATGCTGTTGGTGGGCTGGCTGCTGCTGCTGGAGCCGGACATGGGCGCGATCGTGGTGATCTGCACCATCGCACTGGCGACACTCTGGCTGGGGGGGTTCAACCTTAAGGTGTTCGCCGGGTTGATGGTGGCGGTTCCCCTGACATTGAGTGCGCTGGTTATCTACTCGCCGTACCGGATGCAGCGCGTGATCGGATTCATGGACCCGTGGGCGGATCCCTTTGGCAAAGGCTACCAGTTGAGCCATGCGCTGATCGCCTTTGGCCGGGGCGAATGGCTGGGCGTCGGGCTGGGGGGCAGCGTGGAAAAGCTGTTCTACCTTCCGGAGGCGCATACGGACTTCCTGATGGCGGTCATCGCCGAGGAGCTGGGTTGGGTCGGAGTTCTGGCCGTGATCGCACTGTTCGTGCTGCTGGTAGTGCGCGCCCTGCAGATCGGCAAGTGCGCGGCAGCACAGGATCGCAACTTCTCTGCGCTGGTCGCGCAGGGCATCGGCGTGTGGATAGGCGTGCAGGCGCTGATCAACATCGGCGTGAACATGGGCGTGCTGCCGACCAAGGGCCTGACCCTGCCGTTCCTGAGTTTCGGCGGCAGCGGCATCGTGGCGAATTGCGTCGCAGCGGCGATATTGCTGCGAGTCGATTATGAGAATCGGCGCATCGGCAGGGGGAAGCAGATATGAGCCGCTCAATCCTGATCATGGCGGGCGGTACCGGCGGACATATTTTCCCCGCGCTGGCGGTCGCGGACATCCTGCGTTCGTGGGGCTGGCAGGTGACCTGGCTGGGCGCCCCCGGCAGCATGGAGGCCGAGCTGGTGCCCAGGCACGGCTACGAGATGGCTTGGGTCAGGTTTTCGGGCCTGCGCGGCAAGGGCTTGCTGCGCAAGGCTGCGCTGCCATTCAACCTCGCGGTGGCATTGATCCAGAGCGCGATCGCGATGTTCAGGTACCGTCCCGACGTGGTGCTGGGCATGGGCGGATACATCACCTTCCCGGGGGGACTGATGGCGGCCCTGTTGCGCCGCCCACTGGTGATACACGAGCAGAATTCGATAGCCGGGCTGAGCAACCGAGCACTTGCACGGATGTCGCAGCGGGTGTTGAGCGGCTTTCCGGGGGTGTTGCCGGATGCAACCTGGTGCGGCAATCCGGTGCGCAGCGACATTGTCGCACTGCCCGAACCGCAGCAGCGATATGCCGGGCGGACCGGGCAGCTCAGGGTGCTGGTGGTGGGAGGCAGCCTGGGTGCACAGGCGATCAACGAGGCGCTTCCTGATGCACTCGCGCTGCTGCCGGAAGACTGCCGCCCGCAGGTGACGCACCAGACCGGGAAGAGGCATTTCGAGGCCGTGCAGCAGCGCTACCAGCAGCTGGGCGTACAGGCCGAGATCAGGCCGTTTCTGGATGACATGGCCCATCGCTATGCAGAGGCAGACCTTGTGATCTGTCGGTCTGGCGCATTGACCGTGGCTGAACTAGCGGCGGCGGGCGTGGCGAGCCTGCTAATCCCGTTTCCGTTTGCGGTGGACGATCACCAGACCCATAACGCGAGATTTCTGAGCGAGCGAGGCGCGGCGATGCAGGTGGCGCAGAGCGAGCTCACGGCGGAAAAACTGGCCCGGCTGTTGGGTGAACTCGACAGGGAAGAATTATTGAAGATGGCGGTTCAGGCCCGCGGTGCGGCAAAGGCAGATGCCGCCCGCGAGGTTGCATACATCTGCAAAACAATGGCGGAAGCATGAAACATAAAGTAAAGAACCTTCATTTCGTGGGCATCGGCGGGTCCGGTATGAGCGGCATTGCCGAGGTGCTGCTGAATCTCGGCTTCGGGGTCAGCGGTTCCGACCTTGGCGAGAATGCCGCAACCAGGAGGCTGAAGAAACTGGGCGTGAACGTCCATCTCGGGCATTCCGCACAACACCTGAACGATGCGGATGCGGTGGTCGTATCGACGGCAGTGGGCAAGGACAATCCAGAGGTCGTGGCCGCACGGGAACGCCGCATCCCGGTGGTGCCGCGCGCGATGATGCTGACCGAACTGATGCGGCTGCGACAGGGCATTGCGGTCGCGGGAACCCATGGCAAGACAACCACGACCTCGCTGACGGCGAGTATCTTGGCTAAGGGAGGCTTTGACCCGACCTTTGTCATCGGCGGCAAGCTGACCAGCAGCGGCAGCAATGCGCGGCTGGGGACGGGGGAATTCATAGTGGTCGAAGCCGACGAATCCGATGCATCGTTCCTGTACCTGCAGCCGATACTCGCGGTGATCACCAATATCGACGCGGACCACATGGAGACGTACGGGCACGACTTCGGGAAACTGAAACAGGCGTTCGTTGATTTTGTCGAGCACCTGCCGTTCTACGGCAGGGCGATGCTGTGCATAGACGATGCGAATGTGCGCGAAATACTGCCGCGCATCAGCAAACCGGTGACGACGTACGGGCTCAGCGAGGATGCGCAGGTGCGGGCAGTCGATGTGCGCCATCAGGGAGGTCAGATGCACTTCACGGCGCAATGCCGGCAGAACGGGACGCCCAAGGACATGAAGGTGACGCTGAATCTGGCGGGGATGCACAATGTCCTCAATTCGCTGGCCGCCATTTCGGTCGCGCTGGAAGTGGGGGTGGCCGACGAGGCGATCGTCGCGGCGCTGGCCGAGTTCCAGGGGGTCGGGCGGCGCTTCCAGCGCTATGGGGAAGTCGCGCTGCCCGGTGGCGGCAGCTTCACGCTGATCGATGACTACGGGCATCATCCAGTGGAGATGCAGGCAACGCTGGCTGCGGTGCGCGGCGCATTTCCCGGCAAGCGGCTGCTGCTGGCGTTCCAGCCTCATCGCTATACGCGTACCCGCGACCTGTTTGAGGACTTCGTGAAGGTGCTGCGCAGCGTGGATGCGCTGGTGCTGGCGGAGGTATATGCCGCGGGAGAAGCACCGATCGTGGCCGCGGATGGCCGTGCGCTGACGCATGCATTGCGCATATCGGGACAGAGCGAGGTGGTGTTCGTCGACGGGATGGATGACATGCAGCGGGCCATCATGCAGATGGCCAGGGATGGCGATGTGGTCGTGACCATGGGGGCCGGCTCGATCGGACTCATGCCGGGCAGGTTGGCGGGAAAGGGCGATGGGGAAGCATCCGGAAAAATGCCGGCCATGCCAGCCAAGCGCCCGGGTGAGTCATGAATATGAGCGAACCACAAAACTTCAGGAACTCGGCATTGCGCGGAACCATGATGCGTGACGTGCCGATGAGCAGGCATACCAGCTGGCGCGCGGGCGGCATCGTCGAGCGCGCCTATCAGCCGGCCGATCTGGATGATCTGCGCGCATTCCTGCGCTGCACGCCGGCAGACGAGGCGCTGTATGTGGTCGGTCTGGGCAGCAACCTGTTGGTGCGGGATGGTGGCCTGCGCGGCACGGTCGTGCTGATGCACGGGGCGCTCAGGGCGCTGCGCCTGGAAGACGGTGCGGTGTATGCCGAGGCGGGCGTCCCGGGCGCAAAACTGGCGAGGTTTGCCGCGTTGCACGATCTGCGCGGGGCAGAATTCTTTGCCGGCGTGCCGGGTACGGTGGGCGGCCTACTGGCTATGAACGCGGGCTGCTATGGCAGCGAGACCTGGGAAAAGGTCCTGCGTGTCCAGACGGTGAATCGCTGCGGCGAATTGCGCACGCGCACCGCAGCCGATTATGAGATCGGTTACCGGCATGTGGCCTTGCGTGAAAGCAGCAAGGGGGCGCACGAGGAATGGTTCGTCGCTGCATGGATGGGATTTCCCGAAGGTGACGGCGAAAGCGCCCGGCAGGAAATCAAGGCATTGTTGGGCAAGCGCATTGCGAGCCAGCCGCTGCAATTGCCGAATGCCGGATCGGTATTCAGGAATCCGCCGGGAGACCATGCTGCGCGGTTGATACAGCAATGCGGGCTGAAGGGCAAAAAGATGGGGGGTGCGCAGGTTTCGGAGAAGCATGCCAACTTCATCGTGAATACCGGCGGGGCGACGGCAACGGATATCGAAAATCTGATCATCGCAGTGCAGGAAGAGGTGGCGGCACAGACGGGGGTGAGGTTGCACCCGGAGATCAGGATCATAGGAGAGGCGGCAACGTGAAGAAGATGGGCAAGGTGGCGGTGTTGTTCGGCGGCAGGTCCGCAGAGCGTGAGGTGTCGTTGAAGAGCGGTGCCGCAGTGCTGGCGGCGCTGCAGCGCAGCGGGGTGGATGCGCATCCGTTCGACCCGTCAACGCGCAGCCTGCAGGCACTGGCGGACGAAAAGTTTGATCGCGCCTTCATCGCGCTGCACGGCCGATTCGGTGAAGACGGGACGGTGCAGGGGGCGCTCGAACTGTTGGGCATCCCGTATACCGGTAGCGGAGTGCTGGCCTCCGCGCTGGGGATGGACAAGTGGCGCACAAAGCTGGTGTGGCAGTCGGCCGGCTTGCCGGTTCCGGACTATGTGCTGCTGGATGAGAGCAGCGACAGCGATGCGATCATCGGCAAGCTGGGGCTGCCGATATTCGTCAAGCCGGCGAATGAAGGCTCCAGCGTCGGCATCAGCAAGGTGAAGGCCGCTGGGGAACTGAAGAGCGCTTACATGAATGCTGCCAAACACGACAGGCTGGTGTTGGCGGAACGCTATGTCGGGGGCGGCGAGTTTACCGTTGCGATACTCGGCGATCGGGCATTGCCGGTGATCAAGATCGAACCTGCCAATGAGTTCTACGACTATGAGGCGAAGTACTTGAGGGACGACACGCGCTATCGCTGCCCGAGCGGGTTGCCTGCCGGCCAGGAAGCCGAGATGCAGCGACTGGCCATACAGGCATTCAGTCTGATCGGCGCGCAGGGATGGGGACGCGTGGACTTCCTGATGAGCGAAGACGGCTCGCCCTACCTGCTGGAAGTGAACACCTCGCCGGGAATGACCGATCACAGTCTGGTGCCGATGGCGGCCAGGCAGGCCGGCATTAGTTTCGAGGAACTGGTCATGAAGGTGCTGGAGCTGGCGCATGTGGGATGACCCAAGACTGCTGCGCAGTATCGCCAACTTGCTGTACATGCTGTGCGCGCTGATGCTTTTGTACGCGACTGCTCACTATACGGTGCATATGTCGACGCTGCTCCCCGTACACAGTGTGCGGCTGGCTGAAATGCCGCAGCGGGTCGCGGCAGCACAGGTGTTGCAGGTGGCACGTACCGAGGTGCGCGGCAATCTGCTTACTGTGGATATACAACGTGTACGGGAGTCGCTGGAGAAGCTGCCATGGGTACGCAAGGTCGGCATAAGGCGCGAGTTTCCGGGCAGTCTGGTGGTGGATCTGGAGGAGCATCAGGCGCTGGCGCGCTGGAACGGCAGCATGCTGGTCAATCGATTCGGCGAGGTCTTTGTCGCCGTGACAGACCAGGCGCTGCCGGAGTTTGAGGGGGCTGAGGGAACATCGGCCGAGGTGACGGCACACTTTGAACAATTCACCAGTCAACTGGTAGGTGTGGGGCTCGAGGTTGCAAAGATCAGCCTGTCGGCGCGGCATGCCTGGCAATTGAGATTGAGCAACGGTGTTGTACTTGAATTGGGACGTGAAGATATGCAGAACCGGTTGGCAAGATTCGTTGAGGTGTACCCCTATGGCATGGCTGCACAAGGGACTGCGGTGAAATATGTGGATTTGCGCTATCGCAATGGATTTGCGGTGAGCGGTCAGGTAAATCAGGGTTAGCGGTTGGAGATCAAGCGATGAGCAGAAACAGGGAATCTAAAAATCTGGTGGTCGGGTTGGATATCGGCACATCGAAGATCGTCGCCATCGTGGGCGAGGTCAAGCAGGACGGCATGCTGGAAGTGATCGGAATGGGGATGCACGAATCCGATGGGATGAAAAAAGGCATGGTGGTCAACATCGAAGCCACAGTGGGAGCAATCCAGCGTGCGCTGGAGGAAGCGGAGCTGATGGCGGACTGCAAGATCACCGAGGTGCACACCGGAATCGCGGGCAGCCATATCCGCAGCATCAATTCGCGCGGGATGGTGAAGATCAAGGAAAAAGAGGTTTCCGGAACGGACATCGAGCGCGTGATAGAGACCGCAAGCTCGGTCAGCCTGCCGGGCGACCAGCAGATCCTGCATATCCTGGAACAGGAATTCAGCATCGACGGGCAGGACGGGATCAAGAAGCCGCTGGGGATGAGCGGGATGCGGCTGGATGTGGAAGTGCACATCGTCAGCGGCGCGGTCGCTGCGGTGCAGAACATCATGAAGTGCATCCATCGCTGCGGGCTGGAGGTCAATGAACTGATTCTACAGCCTCTGGCTTCGAGCAAGGCGGTGCTGGAGGACGACGAGAAGGACCTGGGGGTGTGTCTGGTGGATATCGGTGGGGGGACGACCGATATCGCGGTATTCACCGGCGGCGCGATTCGTCACACGGCGGTGATTCCGATTGCGGGCGACCAGATCACGAACGATATCGCCATGGCCTTGCGCACGCCGACCCAGGATGCGGAGGACATCAAGATCAAGCATGGTTGCGCGTTGCGTCAACTGGCGGATGGGGCGGCCATCGAGGTGCCCGGAGTGGGCGAGCGCGGGCCGCGCATGCTGTCGCGCCAGACCCTGGCGGAGGTGATCGAGCCGCGCGTCGAGGAGTTGTACTCACTGGTGCAGCAGGAACTGCGCCGCAGCGGATTTGAGGATCTGCTGTCATCCGGAATTGTGATCACCGGTGGAAGCAGCGCCATGCAGGGCATGGTCGAACTGGGCGAGGAGATTTTCCATCTGCCGGTGCGTCTGGGTATACCCAAATACATGGGCGGCCTGTCCGATGTCGTAAAGACGCCGCGTATGGCGACCGGAGTCGGATTGTTGTTGTACGGACTGGAGCATCATCAACGGGATGAGGAGACGCGTATGCAATCGAATTCACTGGGTGACGTACTGGCACGAATGAAGAAATGGGTGCAGAAGAATTTTTAAGGATGTTGGGTGCAGCCATGCACGCACGGATTGATTTGAAATTTAGACAAGGAGAACGATGATGTTTGAAATTATGGAAGCGCAAACACAGGATGCGGTGATTAAGGTGATAGGCGTGGGCGGATGCGGCGGCAACGCCGTGGATCACATGATCGAGCAGGGTGTGCAGGGGGTAGAGTTCATCGTCATCAATACCGATGCGCAGGCGCTCAAGCGCAGTAAGGCGCGCACCCAGTTACAGATCGGGGTCAATATCACCAAGGGGCTGGGGGCGGGCGCAAAACCGTCGATCGGGCAAGCGGCGGCCGAGGAGGACAGGGAGCGCATCAAGGAAATACTGACCGGCGCGCATATGGTGTTCATCACGGCGGGGATGGGTGGAGGGACGGGGACGGGAGCGGCACCGATCGTCGCCCAGATCGCCAAGGAATTGGACATCCTGACGGTTGCGGTGGTGACCAAACCATTCGCTTACGAGGGAAACAGGATGCGATTCGCCAAGGCAGGAATCGAGGAACTTACCGAGTCGGTCGACTCTCTGATCATCGTTCCGAACTCGAAGCTGATGGAGGTG
>DASWTZ010000101.1:0-20384 GCA_036401875.1 Gallionella sp. | reverse complement strand
ACACCAGCAGGTAGATCACGCCCGCGATCAGCGCAACCCAGAACAGCCACCAGAGAACGTGCATTCCCCAGAAGCCCCAGTGGCCGTCGTGTATGCGCCACACCCAGTAATCATGCATACCGTCTCCTAGCGGAGTTTCATGTTAGTCGCCTAGCGGCAGTTTCGTAATACGCAGTTTCATGTAGCACCTCAGTGGTCATGCAAACCGGAATTTCCATGCGGATGCGGTTCATGCGCAGACGCATGTCCATGACCGGCTTCTGCGCCGGTTTGCGGCAGCGACATCACGCCTACACCGTATCGGTAAACCAGTTCCCCGCCGTGCCATGCCGTGATCAGCAACAGTATTGCGCCTGCCGCCAGTAGCGCGGTGAACGGCCAGCCTATGCGCAGGTTCCGGCGCGACAGGTAATACTCCCAGCCTGCAATGCCGAGAAAAAAGGTAAACGTGAGCATCGCCCAGTTGCGGTGCACCGTCATGGCGGCATGCGAAGGCTCGTCATGCGCGACCGTGTAATAGGCGTACCATCCCGCCGCGATAGTGAACGCAGTCAGGCCCGTGCCTATCCTCAGGTTCCAGCGCGCGACAACCGGCAATTGCCGGCCCAGTTCGCCACCGATGACGAAACGGGACAGCAGGTGCAGCGCGGCAGCGACGAGCAGCAAGGCCACAGTGAAGTGGACGAAGATCGGGTGCCAATTGGGGATGATTTCGATCATTTGATCCTCCCGGTGTTATAGCTCGCACTGCACCTATACGCCGGTTATCTCCTGCGCTCAATACGACTAATTACCCATGCCTTGCCGTCTTCCTGTTGCAGTTCGAAACGGACGCTGTCGCCCACTCGGATACCCTTCGTCTGCGTCCCCCGCAACTCCAACCACATGGTCATGGCCGGCCACGCCAGCCCGGGGATGGGCTCGTGCGCGATCTTCACTTTTTCTGCACGGATGTCCTTCAGTACGCCGAATCCCTCGTGCTTCACCGACTGTGCTTCATGCAGGCGTGCCGTCTCTCCGGTTGCCGCGGATGCAGCAAGGGATATGCCGCCGCCCAGAGTGATGACGAGTATCAACAACAATTTTGTTATCTTCATGATTGCTCCTTCATTAAAAATGATTGCCCATTTTTCCTCGTATCTCTGTCCTTCACCCAGCCGTAGATCGCCGGGATCACCACCAGCGTCAGCACCGTGGACGACACCATGCCGCCCACCATGGGCGCGGCGATCCGGCTCATCACCTCCGACCCCGCTCCGCTGCTCCACAGGATGGGCAGCAGGCCCGCCATGATCGCGGTCACCGTCATCATCTTCGGCCGCACGCGCTCCACCGCGCCTTCCATGATGGCGGCGCGCAGATCTTCTGCTGCCGGCACACGACCTTCCGCCGCGCAGCGCGCCTGCTGATCCCGCCAGGCGTTTTCCAGATAGATCAGCATCACCACGCCGGTCTCGGCCGCCACGCCGGCGAGCGCGATGAAGCCGACCGCGACGGCGACGGACAGGTTGTAGCCCAGCAGCCACAGCAGCCACACACCGCCGACTAGCGCGAACGGCACCGACAACATCACGATCAGCGACTCGGTGATGCGCTTGAAGTTGAGATAGAGCAGCAGGAAAATCAGCAGCAGCGTGATGGGGATCACCACCTTCATCTTCGCGATCGCGCGCTCCATGTACTCGAACTGCCCGCTCCAGGTGGCATAGTAGCCGGGCGGGAACTTGACCTGTTCGGCCACAGCCTGGCGCGCCTCGGCCACGTAGGAACCGATGTCGCGTTCGCGGATGTCCACATAGATGTAGGCGGAAAGCAGGGCATTCTCGGTACGGATCGACGGCGCGCCCTTGGCGATGCTGATGCGTGCGACCTGTCCGAGCGGGATCATCGCGCCATCCATCGTGGGCACCAGCACCTCGCGGGCGATCTTCTCCGGCGTGTCGCGCAGCTCGCGCGGATAGCGCAGGGTCACGCCGAAGCGCTCCAATCCTTCCACCGTGGTGGTGACGGTCTCGCCGCCCAGCGCGGTGGCGATGACGTCCTGCACCTCGCCCACGGTCAGCCCATAGCGCGAAAGCTGGAGCCGGTCCGGCTCGATGTCCAGGTAATAACCGCCGGTGATGCGCTCGGCATAAGCGGAACTTGTACCGGGTATGTTCCTGACCACGGCCTCGATCTGCCTGGACAGACGCTCCATCTCGTCCAGATTCTTGCCGTACACCTTGATGCCGACTGGCGTGCGGATGCCGGTGGAGAGCATGTCGATGCGTGCCTTGATCGGCATGGTCCACGAGTTGGCCACGCCGGGAAATTGCAGTGCGCGGTCCAGTTCGGCGATCAGCTGGTCGATATCCATGCCTTCGCGCCATTCACTCTCGGGCTTGAGGTTGATCACCGTCTCGAACATCTCCAGCGGTGCGGGGTCGGTGGCGGTCTGCGCGCGGCCCGCCTTGCCGTACACCGAGGCAACTTCGGGGAAGCTCTTGATGATCCTGTTCTGGGTTTGCAGCAGCTCGGTGGCCTTGGTCACCGACAGGCCGGGCAGCGTGGTGGGCATGTAGAACAGCGTACCCTCGTTTAGCGTCGGCATGAACTCGCTGCCCAGCTTCATCACCGGATAGAGCGTCAGCCCCATCGCCAGCAGCGCGAGCACGATGGTCCCGCGTTTGCGGTTCAGCACAGCGGCTATGACCGGCCGGTAGAGCGCGATCAGTCGCCGGTTCAGCGGGTTCTCCGCCTCCGGCTTGATGCGGCCACGGATGAACAGCAGCATCAGCACAGGCACCAGCGTCACCGACAGCAGTGCCGCGCCTGCCATGGCAAAAGTTTTGGTGAACGCGAGCGGTGCGAACAGCCGGCCCTCCTGCGCCTCCAGCGTGAACACCGGCAGGAACGACACGGTGATGATCAGCAGCGAAAAAAACAGTGCGGGTCCGACTTCCATGCAAGCGGTGATCATCGCTTCGAAGCGCGACTCTCCGCCCTTGAGCCGTTCCAGATGCTTGTGCGCGTTCTCTATCATCACGATCGCCGCATCCACCATCGCGCCGATCGCGATCGCGATCCCGCCCAGGCTCATGATGTTGGAGTTGAGATTCAGCGCGCGCATCGCGATGAACGCGATCAGCACGCAGATGGGCAGCATCACGATGGCGACCAGCGCGCTCCTCGCATGCATCAGGAACACCATGCACACCAGCGCAACGATCAGGCCTTCCTCCAGCAAGGTGCGCTTGAGCGTTGCGATCGCGCGCTGGATCAGTTCAGAGCGGTCGTACACCGCCTGGATGGTGATGCCTTCCGGCAGGCCGGCGGATACTTCAGCGATCCGGTCCTTGAGATTATGGATCACCTCAAGCGCATTCTGCTCGTAACGCGCCATCGCGATGCCGGACACCACCTCGCCTTCTCCGTTCAATTCCGCAAGTCCGCGCCGCTCGTCCGGCCCCAGCTCCACGCGCGCGATGTCGCGCAGTAACACCGGCGTGCCGCGCTCGGCTTTCACCACCAGTTGCTCGATGTCACTCTTGCCGCGCAGATAGCCGCGGCCGCGCACCATGTATTCGGTCTCGGCCATCTCGACCACTCGCCCACCGACATCGCGGTTGGACTCGCGGATGACCTGCGCAACCTTGGCAAGCGGAATGCCGTAGCTGCGCAGCTTCAGCGGATCGACCGTCACCTGGTATTGCTGCACGAAGCCGCCGATGGAAGCCACCTCCGCCACGCCATGCGCCTTGGTGAGCTGGTAGCGCAGGTACCAGTCCTGCATCGTGCGCAACTCGGCGAGGTTGTGTCTGTCACTCAGCACCGCGTACTGGTATACCCAGCCGACGCCGCTCGCGTCCGGCCCCAGTTGCGGCGTGACGCCCTGCGGCATGCGTCCAGCGATGCTGTTGAGATATTCCAGCACGCGCGATCGCGCCCAGTAGATGTCTGTGCCATCCTCGAAGATCACGTACACGAACGACGCGCCGAAGAACGAAAACCCGCGCACCACTTTCGACTTGGGCACCGCCAGCATCGCCGTGGTGAGCGGGTAGGTGACCTGGTCCTCGACCACCTGCGGCGCCTGTCCGGGGTATTCGGTATAGACGATCACCTGCACGTCGGACAGGTCGGGTAGCGCGTCCAGCGGGGTCTTCACCAGCGCATAGGCGCCCCACAGCGTAATGAACAGAGTGGACAGCAGTACCAGGAAGCGGTTCCTGGCCGACCACTCAATGACGGTGTTCAGCATGGCTGTCCTCCTGCGGGGTGCGCACCGTCATCCCGATGATCACCCAGTCGCCCTCGCCGCGCTCGACAATTTCGAACGCGATCCTGCTGCCGGGCGGGATGCCGGCGGCCAGCCGGGTATTGGCCAGCGCGAAGTCCATCGTCATGCCGGGCCAGCCCAGGGTTGCGACAGGCTCGTGGCTGATGCTCACGGTGCCGTCGTCGTGGACGGCTTCGAGGATGCCCCGCGCCTGGTGGCTGACGGTCTTCTGCTTCGACAGTTCAGGTGCAGGATTTTGCGGTGCGGCGGCCACCTGCCCGCCCAGCGCCGCTCTCAGGTTGCTCTCTGCATCGATCAGGAAGTTGGCGCCGGTGACCACCTGTTCTCCCTCGGCGATGCCGGACAGCACCTCGGCATAGTTGTCGTCGCGCCGGCCGATCGTGACGTTGCGCGCCTCGAAACGTCCTTCGGCGAGGCGCACCAGCACGACCTGGCGCGTGCCACTGTCTATCACTGCCGAATCCGGCACGGCCAGCACCTTGCCGCCCCTGTCCGCAGCGATCTGCACATTGGCAAACATCGCGGGCTTGAGCATTCCCTTAGGATTGTTGACCTCGATGCGCACCGGAACCGTCCGTGTCGCTTCGTTCAGCGTCGGGTAGATGAAACCCACCCTTCCCTCGAACACGCGCTCCGGCCATGCCTCAACCGTCACCTGCACGGAAGCACCCTTTCGCACCTGGGCTATGTCACGCTCCGGCACTTCGGCAATGACCCACACCGAGGACAGGTCGGCGATCTGGTACAACATCTCGCCGGGCATGAAGCGCATGCCCTGCACGGCCTTCTTCTCGATCACGATGCCGTTCGCCGGTGCGCGGAAGGTGATACCCTGTTGCAGCGTGGAATCCGCTCCCGTCATGTTCCAGTTCTTCAGGCGCGCGGCGCTGGCATCCGCCAGGCGCTGCATGCCCTGCTTCGCTTCTTCGTCGGCGTCCGTGATCGCCGCCAGTCCCTGCAGCGCGAGGGCGTGTTCGCGCTGGGCCGAAACCAGCTCCGGGCTGTAGACGTCAAACAGCGGCTGCCCCTTGCTGACTGCCTGTCCTGTGGTGTTAACGTGCAGGCGCTCCACCCAGCCCTCGAACCTGGGCGCGATAGTGTGAAGGCCTCGTTCATCGATCTCTATGCGGCCGTTCGCACGCAGCGTCACGTTCAGCTCACGTAACGCCGCCGTTTCGCTCTTCACCCCCAGCTTCTGCACCCTGTCGCTGCTGATGCTGACGACGGAGGAAGACTGTTCCTCGCCTTCGTACACCGGCACATAATCCATGCCCATCGCGTCCTTCTTCGGCACCGGCGAAGTATCCGGCAGGCCCATCGGGTTGCGGTAGTAGAGGATGGTGCGCTCACTTCTAACCTCATTCCCCAATCCTCGCTCCCCAGTCCTGTCGTTCGCGCCGAACCAGTATCCGGCGGACGCAACCCCCAGCAGCAGCGATGCGCCCAAGGCAATCCTGACGGCTTTGTTCATAGCTCTTCTCCCAATAGTTTCTCGATGTCGGCCAGACGCAGCTGCATGTCCGTCTGGATTTGCAAATGTTGCTGCCTGGCCCGCAATATCTGCTTCTGTGCCTCGATCAGCATCGCGAACTCGACTTTCCCTGTCTCATAACCCGCCAGCGCGGACTGGTAGGTTAGATCGGCCTGCGGCAGCAGGCGCGTGACGATCAGCGTTTCGGTGCGGCGAGCAGATTCCAGCGCGGAGATGTTCTCTGACAATTCCGACTGTACCTGGTAGAGCAAGGCCTGCCTGCGTGCGTTCGAGGCAGACAGCAGCGCTTCTGATTCGCGCTCCTGCGAGCGTCGCGCGCCCAGTTGCAGCGGAATGTTCAACTCGACCATCAGGTCCCATCTGTTCACGGCACTCCCGGTCTGGGTCGGTGCGACGCCCAGCGTTAATCCAGGGTAACGGTTGGCGCGAGTCAGGTCGCGATTCTTTTCGGAAGATAGGATGCTCGCCTCGGCGATGCGCAACTCCGGATTTTGCGCAAACACGCGTTCCAGCAATGTAGCCTCATCCAGCATCGCGGTTGAAGGAATCGCGCGCAACTGCGCTGGTTCGGCCAGCGGCGAATTTGCCGGACGCGACAGCAGCACGTTCAGACGTGCACCGTTATGGTGGGATTCGTTTTGCAGCGCGATCAATTCGCTGCGCAACATGGTCTTTTCGACCTGGACGCGGATCACATCTTGTTGCTGCCCCGCACCGGTTGCGTAGCGCGTCTGCGCGATCTGTTCCAGCCCGTCAAAAAGGTCCAGCATCTGCTGCACCAGCTGTTCGCTGAAAACGGTGTAGTAGCGCATGGCATAGGCCTGCTTGATGCGCGATGCCAGCTCCGACCAGCCTGCCGCCACCTGTCCGCTGGCCTGCATGGCCTGCGCGTCGGCGACATCGCGCGCCAGATCGCGCGTGCCGTACCATGGGAAGCTCTGCATCAACAAATAGCGCGTGCCGCCTGTCTGCGAAGGCAGTAGGCGTGCGCCGGTCGTGCCCTGGTTAGTGATGTCCATCAGTTCGGCACGCAGCACCGGGTCTGGCAAGGTGCCGGCGGACGCGAATCGCTGCTGTGCAGCGTCCGCCTCATGTCGGGTGGCGGCAAGTTCAAGATTGTGTTCGCGCGCGTAGTCCAGCAAGCCGTTCAGGTTGCTGCCCAGCAGCCCGGCACCGGCGGGCGTAAGCCATGACACGCAGAGCATCGTAAAAATCGTCAGGAATAGCTTCATGTTTCGCATCCATTTGCAGTTGCAAATCAATCGGACAGCCGCGAGCGGCATCCGAACGATGCGAGACGAGGATCAGACTATGAAAACGGCAGACGGACTCGTCCCGCGTCAGACGCGGACGAGGGGCGGCGGGTTGAGCGGCGCGGATGTGAAAGAAATGAATGAAACCAGGCAGGGGGCGATTTCGCCGGCAGACAACTGCATGGCGACCACCTGTGCGGCAGGCACCGCCAGATAGCCGGTACAGGCCAGATGGCAGACGCCGCAGGCGTTGCAGGATGCGCCCTGCTCATCTGCCGAGGCCATCATTTCGTCATGGTGATGACCAGTCATGCCCTCGGCCATATCCCCGTGAGACATCACGGGCGTCGAGGCTTGATGGCATCCGCCCTGCTGCAACTGCATGGAAACCGAAGTCGCAAGCGCGCTGCTGCTCAATAGCGGAAGCCACAGCAGCATCAGTACGGCAACGAATTTTCTGGTTACAAGAGACATGCGCGCAGCTTGGCAAAATTTCACCGCAGTGTCAAACAGCTGCCCAATAGCCCGGTACAAAAAACGGGGCCGGTCATCGCTGACCGGCCCCGAATGATGGTACGTTTTCCTGAATTACGAACGCCCGGCGCGCTTGCGCTCGTTCTCGGTCAGGAAACGCTTGCGGATGCGGATGGTCTTGGGCGTAATCTCGACCAGCTCGTCATCATCGATGAACTCGACAGCGGACTCCAGCGTCAGGCGAACCGGCGGGGTCAGACGAACCGCTTCATCGGTGCCGGAAGCGCGCACGTTGGTCAGCTTCTTGCCCTTGATCGGATTGACCACCAGGTCGTTGTCGCGGCTGTGGATACCGATGATCATGCCCTCATACAGCTTATCGCCGGGCGACACGAACATGCGGCCGCGATCTTCCAGATTCCACAGCGCATAGGCTACGGCTTCACCATTCTCCTGCGAGATCAGCACGCCATTGTGGCGGCCGGGCAAGTCGGCCTTGATCGGACCATAATCGTCGAACACGTGGCTCATCAGGCCGGTGCCGCGCGTCATGGTCATGAAGTCGGACTGGAAACCGATCAGCCCGCGCGCCGGAATATGGTACTCCAGGCGGGTGCGGCCCATGCCGTCGGATTCCATATTGGTGAGCTCGCCACGGCGGCGACCGATCTCTTCCATCACCGTGCCCTGGTGACCGTCTTCGAGGTCGATAGTCAGGTTCTCGTACGGTTCGCATTTCTCGCCGTTAATCTCTTTGTACACTACGCGCGGTTTGCCCACGGCCATCTCGAATCCTTCACGACGCATGTTCTCGAGCAGGATGGTCAGGTGCAGTTCACCGCGGCCGGAGACACGGAAAACGTCGGCATCCTGGGTGTCTTCCACGCGCAGCGCGACGTTGGTCAGCAGCTCCTTCGTCAGGCGGTCGCGAATCTGGCGACTGGTGACGAACTTGCCTTCGGTACCGGCCAGCGGGGAAGTGTTCACCATGAAGTCCATCGTCAGCGTCGGCTCATCCACTTGCAGCATGGGCAGCCCGACCGGATTATCCTTGTCGCAGATGGTGACACCGATGCCGATGTCTTCCAGACCGGAAACGATGATGATGTCGCCCGCTTCGGCGCAATCTACCTGCACACGCTCCAGCCCCTTGAAGCCCAGCACCTGGTTGATACGACCGGAAGCTACCTGCTCCTCATGGTTCATCACCACCACCTGCTGGCCAGGCTTGATACGGCCGTTCAGCACGCGGCCCACGCCCAAGCGGCCGGTAAAGGTGGAGTAGTCCAGCGCGGCCAGCTGCAATTGCAGCGGAGCATCGGGACTACCGGGCGGTGTCGGTACATGCTTGAGCACGATCTCGAACAGCGGTTTCATGTCAGCCGCTGAACCGCCCTGCGAAGGTGCATCGCTCAGATTCAGACAGGCCCAACCGTTCAGGCCGGACGCATAGATAATCGGGAAATCGAGCTGTTCGTCGTTCGCACCCAGCTTGTCGAACAGTTCGAAGGTCTGGTCCACGACCCAGTCAGGACGTGCGCCCGGACGGTCTACTTTGTTAATGACTACGATGGGCTTCAAGCCCAGGCCCAGCGCTTTCTTGGTCACGAAACGGGTCTGCGGCATCGGACCTTCCACTGCATCGACCAGCAGCACAACGCCGTCCACCATGCCCAGCACGCGCTCGACCTCGCCGCCGAAGTCGGCATGCCCCGGGGTATCAACGATATTGATGTGTGTGTCACCATAAGTGATGGCGGTATTCTTCGCCAGGATGGTGATGCCCCGTTCCTTTTCCAGATCGTTGCTATCCATCACGCGCTCGTCCACCTGCTGGTGTGCGGCGAAGGTGCCGGATTGGCGCAAGAGCTGATCGACGAGCGTGGTCTTACCGTGGTCGACGTGGGCGATGATGGCGATATTGCGAAGTTGGCGGGACATGGAAACAGCCTTGCTTGGATAAAAAGGGCGCGCATTCTAGCACAACGAACGCCCCGATAAACTTTCGCTGGCTTTTATTTTTTCCACCGGTATAATGCGCGCCTTGCCGCTTCGAAGGCGGCATTGGTTCATCGTTTTCTGACCTATCTCTCGCGCGGCTCAAAACCGCGCCTGTCAAAAAAACCCACAGGATTCTTTCGGGTTTTCCGGTTAGCAACGATGTTTTATGCGCCGGTCAATCTGTCTGCCCGTACACCGGGTTGTTTTAACACCTGCGCTTACACTAGGGACTCTGCCCGTTCGTCATGCCGGATTCGTTCGGCATTCGGTCACATCAGACCGGGTGCCGGCCTTGCGTCCGTCAGGAAGACGCAGATTCCCTTTGAAATAAGGAAATACAATGTCTTTTGCAAATCTGAATCTGAACGCCAACATTCTCAAGGCGATCGCCGATACCGGCTATACCGAGCCGACTGCGATCCAGGCGCAAGCCATACCGGTCGTCATGGAAGGCCACGACCTGATGGCATCCGCCCAAACCGGAACGGGTAAGACCGCCGCCTTCATCCTGCCGGCGCTGAACCGCCTGGCGACCCCATCCGCCAAGCCCGGCAAGGGCCCGCGCGTACTGGTGTTGACCCCGACCCGCGAACTGGCGCAGCAGGTATGCGACGCTGCAACCAAGTACGGCAAGAGCATGCGCTTCAAGATCATCAGCATCCTGGGCGGTATGCCCTACCCTGTCCAAAACCGCCTGCTGTCCAGCCACGTTGACATCCTGGTCGCCACACCCGGCCGCCTGATCGACCACCTGGAGCGCGGCCGTATCGACTTTTCGCGCCTGGAGATGCTAATCCTGGACGAGGCGGATCGCATGCTGGACATGGGTTTCGTCGAGGCAGTCGAGCAGATCGCCGCTGCCACCCCGAAGACCCGCCAGACCCTGCTGTTCTCCGCAACGCTGGAGGGCGTAGTCGGCAGCCTGGCCTCGCGCCTGCTCAAGGATCCCATGAAGATCTCGGTTGCCGCCGCCAAGGACAAGCACGAAAACATCGAGCAACGCATGATGTTCGCCGATGACGTGGCACACAAGAACAGGTTGCTCAGCCACCTGCTGACCGATGCCGACCTGAACCAGGCCATTATTTTCACTGCGACCAAGCGCGATGCCGACTCCATCGCCGACCAGTTGTCCGCACAGGGTCACTCGGTATCCGCCCTGCACGGAGACATGAGCCAGCGCGAACGCAACCGCACCCTGCTCAATCTGCGCAACGGCAACTTGCGCCTGCTGGTGGCAACCGATGTGGCCGCCCGCGGCATCGACGTTGCCGGAATCTCGCACGTGATCAACTTCGATCTACCCAAGCAGGCCGAGGACTACGTGCACCGCATCGGCCGAACCGGTCGCGGCGGCGCCTCCGGCATCGCCATCTCGTTTGCCTCGAACCGCGATGCCCAACTGCTCAAGCGCATCGAGCGCTACACCGAGCAAAGCATCAAGATGCACACCATCGCGGGTCTGGAGCCCAAGTACAAACTGCGCACCGGCCCATCCTCGGACCGTCCGCGCGGCGGCCCACGTGGCAACGGTGGCGGTTTCAGGGGCGGCAACAATGCCGGCGGGTTTGGCGGCAACCGCAGCGGGGGCTACGGCGGCAATCGCAGCTCCGCATTCAACGGCAACGGCGGCGGCGCAGGCTTTCAACATAGCGCGCCGGACAGCCGTCACAACCATGCCGGACACAAGGAAGGTCATCGCCACAACCAGGGATTTGGCGGCCAAGGCCGCAACCTGGAACGCAGCCAGGAACGCAGCCAGGAACGCAGTTTCGGCAACCAGAATCGTGGCGGAAACAACGCGCCACGCCGCTCCGGTGACCGTCCAAGCTATGCACTTGGACGCGGCAACAACGGCAGCAGTCGTTAGTCACCAGTTCACGGATTGCGGTAAAAATGCGCCCTCGGCGCGTTTTTACCGCACATGACGAAATTTCGACAACAAATCGTCATTCTCCGACAAATTTTGTCAGGTTAAATTCGCTAGCCTGATGAACCAACGCAATATCGAGCGGTCTCATACGCCGAAATATGAGGCTACCCGCTTGTCGAAATGCGCAACTCCCCCATTGTTTTCAAATAGTTATTTGACATTGTCGCTTCTTTCGGACAAAAACGTATTTGCAAATGGATGGGTTGGCATGCATATTGCTTCATATACAAACAGGCAGCAATGTCACGTAATTACGATTACTTAACCTTAAGGAGTTATATATGAAGATGCCTCAAATGAAAAAACTTGCCGCATCCACGATCTCTGCAGCGACCCTGCTTGCCGCTGCACCCGCTCACGCGGCAACGGTGACACAGACTTTCGACGTCAGCGTGCACCTCTCCGCTGCTTGCCAGGTGGTTACCACCCCGCTCGCGCTCGACTTCGGTGCCTATACCGCCTTCGGCGGCGCGACCAACGCGGCTCCCACCACCAGCATGAGCGTCGAGTGCACCCGCGGTCTGGCGGCACCAACGTACACTTTCGACGGCGCCACCGGTTATGGCGTGCTGGCTGGCCTTAACTACAACGTGACCGCTGTCGGCGTTGTTTCTGCCGGCAGCCCGGCAACTGCAACAGTGGGCGGCGTCGGGTCGGGTGACCTGTATACGATCACGCTGACAGGCGCGATGGCTGCCGGTCAGGCCGGTGCTTGCGCAACAGCGGGTTCCGCAGCAGCAGCCTGTGATGCAGCTCCGCAAATAGTGACTCGTACGCTGACCGTCACCTACTAATACTGCTGCCCTCCGGATCGCCAAGCCATTGTGCTTGGCGATTCAATTTCCGGGATAGATTTTCAGCAATCGCGGTCGTACTGAGTACCCTTTCGATGAGAGCCAAAATCGCCATGGAATATTTCAAAAACCTTCCACTACTCCTGTTGGTCGCAGCATTCGCCAGCCCGGTGTTTGCGGGAAATTTTTCCGTCAATCCGGTGCGCATCTACATGGATCCCAAGGACAAGGCGGTAGCCGTAACGATCACCAACGAAGGTGATGAGGCACTGGTGATGCAGGCCGACCTGTATACCTGGAAGCAGAAGGCCAATGGTGAGGACGATCTGGTTCTTACCGAGGATCTATTGCTGTCACCTCCAATAATCAAACTGGCAGGCCGGTCACGACAGGTCGTGCGCCTGGCCAGATTAAGCCCGATACATCCAACCGAACAGATGACTTACCGGATGATCGTGCGCGAAATCCCCGAGGCTTCACCGAACAAGGACAGCCTGCAATTGCGCATCGCACTCGCGTTCTCGCTGCCTATCTTCATCACCCCGCAAGATGCAAAATACCAGCTGGCCTGTTCGGTACAAAGAACGGCAGCGGATGCCGTCAAGGCTTCCTGCACGAACTCTGGAACAGCCTATACGCAGCTGATCGATCTGACCCTGACCGGATCCAAGGGTGAAAAGCTGGCCGACCAGAACAAGGGAGGCTACATCCTGCCGGCGATCACACGAAATTTCGACATCAGGTCTGAGGGCAAAAAAGCCATTCCGGATGGTCAAGCCAAACTCATAGTAAAGCTCGATGACGGCTCGAAACATACTTTTGATGTGGTCGTCTCGAAATAGGTGCTAGCGTGGGCTTTTTGAGGCTGAGGCTGAGGCACACGCGCCTGGCTATACTGCTTGCAGCATTGAGCTGCTCCGTAGCGGCGCAACCGCTTGCAACCCCATCCCCCTCGGCCGGCAACACCGCAGACCAGATTCTGCCGCTGGAAGTGATCATCAATGGTGCTAGGAGCGGCACTTGGCTGCTGCTGGAACGGAACGGTGCCATCTATGCCCCACAGGAAGCATTCACGGAATGGCGTGTGCAATTGCCTCCCGACGCGCAACCCATCGACTTCCAGTTGCACGGACAGACCTACTGGCCGCTGGCTGCTGTGCCTGGATATCAATTCAGGCTGGACTATGCCAACCAGTCCGCAGCTGTGCAGTTTTCCCCCGAAGTATTTCCGGCCACCCGGATGGTCAATGCGAACCCGGAGATATCGGTTGTCAGTCCGGTACTGCCCAGCCTGTTTTTCAATTACGACCTCAATTACTCTACATCGGTCCTACGCAACGCCCCGACAGTAAGGGACATGGGGATGCTTGCAGAAATAGGTGCATCCAATTCCTGGGGAGTGCTAACCAGCAGCCACGCCGGCCGCAATCTGACCAACGACCCCAATTCCTATGCTCCCGGCGGCTGGGTACGCCTGGAAACCACCTACACCAGAAACTATCCCAGCGAGAATCGCACGTTCAGGATGGGCGACTCCACCACCCATGCCGGCATGTGGGGACGCAACGTGTATTTCGGCGGCATCCAGTATGGCAGCAACTTTGCTCTGACCCCGGGATTTGTCAGCCAGCCTGTCCCGGCACTGACAGGCATGTCCGCCGCCCCCTCGACAGTGGAGATGTATGTCAACGATGTGCTGCGCCAGGTATCCAATGTCCCGGCAGGCCCCTTTTCCATCGACAACTTTCCGCTGCTGAGTGGCGGCGGCGATGTGCGTATGGTGGTACGCGACATTCTCGGCCGCGAAACCGTGATCGAACAGTCGTTTTTCACCACGCCCCAGCTTTTGGCAGCAGGCCTTGACGACTGGAGCATAGAGGCCGGCAGCGTGCGGCAGGAAATGGGGGTGACCAGTAATCGCTACGGCCCGGGCTTCGCCAGCGGCACATGGCGCCACGGATACACGAACGATCTGACACTGGAAACCCGAGCCGAGACAACAGCAGATCTGCAAACATTCGGGGTGGGCGCCGCCTCCCTTTTTCCCGGGCAATTCCTGGGCAAGGGATCGCTGGCAATCAGTCGCGGCGAAAACATGAACGGTGGGCTGTGGTTGCTGGGATTAGAGCATCAGACCCTGCATCACAGCGTGTCATTCCAGATTCAGGGGGCGTCGCGCGACTTCCATCAGCTGGGACAACCGGAGACGACAGCGCCCATCAGGCAGCAACTGGCGGGCAACTGGAGCTATGTCACCAATGACCGCAGCGCCTACGGAATCGGGTTGGCGACACTGAGCCCATACAGCGGCGAACGCATCTCGACGTTGACAGGCAACTACTCCAGGCGCATCGGCGCGCACAACAACTTGAATTTCACCGTCAGCCGTGCCATCAACGGGGCGAGCAGCACCTCGGCAGGACTGTTCCTTACCATGCCGCTGGATGGCAACAGGATCATCAATACATCCGTCAGCAACCAGGATGGCCGGGAGGATTTTTACATCTCCGCAATGAAGCATACCAACCTCGAGAATACCCTCGGTTGGCGGACCCTCGCGGGACGCCAGCAGGGGGAAACGCGCGCAGAAGGCAGCCTGTATTACACGGGACGCTATGGCAGACTGTCAGGCGACCTGAGCACCTCCCCTGACCAGACCACGACCCGTGTTGGCGCCACTGGTGGCTTGGTGCTGACCGACAGCCATCTGTTCGTCACACAGCGGGTCGACCAAAGCTTTGCACTCGCCGAAGTAGCCGGTTACCGCGACATCGGAATCGGACTGGGCAGCAATGTTCTGACGCAAACCGACGCGGACGGCCTTGCCCTGGTCCCGCGCCTGGTCCCCTACCAAAAAAACTCCGTCAGGCTGGATCCGGGCGAACTACCGCTGAGTGCCGATATCAGCACGTTGGAGCACAATGTCGTTCCCGCGTGGCGCAGCGCCGTCAAGGTCGTGTTTCCGGTGCGTGGCGGGCGCGGCGCATTGCTGAGGATCACGCTCGACGACGGCGATGCTGCACCTGCCGGGGCGACGGTACAGATAGAGGGTGAGGAAGAGGAATTTTATGTGGCTCGCCGAGGAGCCGCTTTCGTCACCGGACTGCAGCCGGCAAATGTCGTATTGCTGAAGTGGAACGGACAGCAATGCAGGCTAGACGTTATACTCCCGCCGGTGGCACCCGATGAAATCCCCCGTCTTGGCCCGCTGCTATGCAAAGGAGTCATACGATGAGACCGAAATTCATACGATTCAACCACCTCCTGTGGTCGGGACTTTTCGCGCTGACGTTTTTCCCGCAAACCGTGCTGGCAGCGATCTTCTGCAATGTAAGCTCACCCGGATTCCTGACCGGCTACGTTCCGGCCAATGTCACCACCAGCATCACCTCGACCACTCTTACCGTGACCTGCAGCCGGGACAACGCCCCCGGTCCCGCCAGTGCAACCGTGCAGTATCAGCTGGCCGCGGACAACGGTCTGAATGCGCTCGGCACCCAGAACCGCGCCGCATTGGCCGGCAGTTTCCTGAACTATCACCTGTCCGTTGACGCCGCTTGCGCCACGCCGTGGAAGGGTGCCACGGCGATACCAGTTCCTGCGGCTTCCTTCCCGCTGGCCAAAAACAGCACCGCGAGTTTCACCCACACTTTTTTCGGCTGCATCCTGCCAGGCCAGCTGGCGCTGCCGCCCGAGGGGACCTACAACGACACTGTCACGATGACTTTCGCGCTGGCCAAGGCACCCGGTGCATCCACCTTCACCGGCAGCAGCTTCCCGGTCACCCTGATCGCCCCGGCCTCGTGCAGCATGACGACCCCGCCTTCGAACATCGCGTTTGCCTATACGGCGTTCAGCCCTGCCGCCGTCCTCGCCAATTCGACCTACAGTATCACCTGCACGAATTCGCTGGCCTACACGATGTCACTCGATGCCACCGTCGACGTGCTGGCCGGCCTCAATTACTCGCTCGCGCTCAATACGACGGGCAGCGGCGGCATGAACCCGCTGATCAGCGTCGGCACCGGGGTCGCGCAGACCTTCTTCATCAACGGCACCATGGCAGCAGGCCAGGCAGGAAGCTGCGCCACCGCTGCCTGCACGGGCACGCAAATCCGCACGCTGACCATCACCTATTGAACTTCCGGTGGCGAAGGCCGACAAAACCGGACACCTGCCATCCTGTAGACTAGCCCGATGCGCCATACCCTCTATTTCCTGACACTGCTGTGGAGCACCCAGGCCGTCGCCAGTCTCGATCCGTTCGGCACAGATTTGATGCAGCCCCCCCCTTGCGCTCCGCAGTCGCTCGATCAACCGCTCACCCTGCCCGAAGTGGTCGACCTCGCGCTGTGCAATAACCCGCAGACCCATGAGCTGTGGGCAAATTCACGCGTGTATGCAGCGCAGGTCGGCGTGGGCAAAGCCGCTTATCTGCCCCATGCCGGCTTGGACGCTGCGGCCAGCCGCAACTGGACCGGGACGGCTCCTGGCACCGATCAGAACAGTGTTAGCCTTAATCTCTCCTACCTGCTATATGACTTCGGTGCGCGTTCCGCCAACCTGGAAGCCGCGCAGCAACTGCTGGCGGCGGCGAACGCCTCCCGTGACAGCACGGTTCAGGCCCTGTTCCTCGCCACGATACAGACCTATTACCAGGTGCAGGCCGCCATCGCGTTGCTCGACGCCGCACTCGAGTCGGAACGTGCCGCCCAGGAGAGTTTCGCTTCCGCCGAAGCGCGCTACCACGCCGGGAGCGCGACACCTGCCGACAAGCTCCAGGCTCAGACCGCCTATTCGCAGGCAACGCTGAACCGCATCACCGCCGAAGGCAGCCTGAAAAACGCACAGGGTAACCTGGCAAACGTACTCGGGCTGGATGCAAACCGCACCGTGCCGCTGGTTCCCGCCGACACCAACAACATTCCCGCCCGCTTTGACGGTGACATCGCCGCACTGATCGATGAGGCGCGCCGGCGTCGCCCGGACCTGCAGGCAGCCGCCGCACAGTTCAAGGCTGCCGAGGCCGGCGCCGCTGCCGTGCGTGCGGCAGACCGGCCCACGATCTCGTTCGGCGCCTCGACCGGTCATTACGATACTGGCGGAATCGCCACACGCAATTCGTCGATCGGGGTCACGCTGAACGTGCCGATCTTCACCGGCTATGCGCCAACCTACCGGATACGCGCCGCCGAAGCACAGGCCGAAGCAAGCGCCATGAAAATGGAACGCCTGCGCCTGCAGGTCGCGCTTGAGGTGTGGACGGCCTACCAGAACCTCATCACCGCGACGCAGTCGCTGCGCACCACTGCCGATCTACTGGACAGCGCCGAACAGTCCGGGCGTGTCGCGCTGGGACGTTACAAGGCCGGCGTGGGCAGCATGCTGGACGTGCTGAATGCGCAAAGCGCACTGGCCAGTGCGCGCCAGCAGCGCATCCAGTCGAGCTTCAACTGGAACATCAGCCGTGCGATACTCGCCCAGAGCATGGGCAACCTGGATGCAGACCTGCTGCAAACCCTGTCGCCCAATCCGCAAGAAGCCCCAATGCCATGAAAATCAACCTACGCTCCCGTCTTACCCTGTCGTTGATCGCAGCTGCCGTAACCGGCGCCATCGCGCTGGCCTACCTACAGTTTGGCGCATCCTCCAATGCACAGCAGTATCGCGTACAGGCCGCCGAGCGGGGGCAGATCAGCCAGACCGTTTCCGCCAACGGCACGATCAATCCCGTCTCCGTGGTCAGCGTGGGCACACAGGTCTCAGGGCGGGTGAAGAAACTCTACGCCGACCACAACAGCAAGGTCAGGCGGGGGCAGATCCTGCTAGAACTCGACGCGTCACTGCTCGATGCACAGTTGAAACAGTCGCGCGCCAACACACAAAGCGCGGCCGCCGCACTGGATCTGGCAACGGCCAACGAGGCCAGGATGCGCGATCTGTATGCGCAGGAATACGTCTCGCGCCAGGAACTGGATGTCGCAGTACAGGCCAAAAAATCCGCGCAGGCCCAGCTGCATTCGGCACAGGCGCAGACCGAGCGGGACCAGGCGAACGTTGGCTACGCGGTGGTGCGCTCGCCGGTGTCGGGCGTGGTCATCGACCGGCAGGTGGAAGTCGGGCAGACCGTAGCATCCAGTTTCCAGACGCCCACGCTGTTCAAGATCGCGCAGGACCTCGCCAACATGCAGATCGACGCCAGCTTCGCCGAGGCCGACATCGGCAACATCCGCGTCGGCCAGACCGCCAGGTTTACCGTGGACGCCTTCCCGGACCGGAGCTTCAAGGGCGAAGTCAAGCTGATCCGCCTCAACCCCAGCATCCAGCAAAACGTGGTCACCTACAACGTGGTGATCGACGTGGACAACGCCGAACTGATCCTGCTGCCCGGCATGACGGCCTATGTCAGCATCACAGTGGCCGAACGCAGGGACGCGCTGCTGGTCCCGAATGCCGCACTGCGCTTCAGGCCGGCCGAGAGGGCTAGTGCCGCCGGCGATCAGAAGCCCGGCATGGACGTCCCCAAACCCAGGCGCGACGCTTATTCCGGCAAGGTCTATGTGCTCGAAAACGGCCGCCCCGCGCTGCGCAACGTGACGCTGGGCATCACCGACAACCGCAACACCGAGATCACCGGCGGCGAGCTCAAGGCCGGCGAACAGGTCATCACGGGAGATGCGCAAACGGCGAACACTGCCTCGCCGGGCTCCTCGCCAATGCGCATGAGGATGTTCTGATGCCCGCCCCGGTGATCCGCATCGAGAACCTGCACAAGTCCTACGAGACCTCCGCCGGATTGTTTCCGGCCCTGAAGAACGCCAGCCTCGAGATCAACGCGGGGGAATTCGTCGCTATCATGGGACCGTCCGGCTCGGGTAAATCCACCTTCATGAACATCCTCGGCTGCCTCGACTCGCCCAGCGCCGGCCGTTATCTTCTCGATGGGCGCGATGTCGCCGAACTGGGCCGCGACGAGCTGGCCGCGCTACGCAACCGTGCCATCGGCTTCGTGTTCCAGGGCTTCAACCTGTTGCAGCGAATGTCGCTGCAGGACAATGTCGCGCTGCCGCTGATCTACTGCGGTGTGCCGCGCGAGGCGCGCGAACGCCGCGCGCGCGACCTGCTCGCCAAGGTCGGGCTGGGCAGATATTTCGATGCCATGCCCAACAAGATCTCCGGCGGCCAGCAGCAGCGTGTCGCGATCGCCCGCGCGCTGGTCAACCACCCGCGCCTGCTGCTCGCCGACGAGCCCACCGGCAACCTCGACAGCCACACCGGCGAGGAGATCATGTCCCTGTTCGAATCGCTCAACAGCGAAGGCATCACCATAGTGCTGGTGACTCACGAATCGGATATCGCGCAACATGCCCGGCGCCAGGTGCGCTTCTTCGACGGACGCATCGTCAGCGACCAGGCCGCCTCGCGCGCGGAAACTACCGCATGATGCTCGCAATGCTCGGCGAAGCCTGGCGCGCAATGGGCGCCAACCGGCTGCGCACCTTCCTGACGATGCTCGGCATGGTAATCGGCGTCGGCGCGGTGGTGCTGATGATGTCGATCGGACAGGGCGCGCAGCATGCGATCAGGCAGAGCATCGCCGCGATGGGCAGCAACCTGTTCATCCTGCTGGCCGGCAGCACGCAGGCAAGCGGCGTGCGATCCGGCAGCGGCGGCGGCTACACGCTCAACGTCAACGACGCCGAGGCCATAGCCGAACTGCCAGGTGTACAGAGCGTCGCGCCCATCCATCCGGGCAGTGCGCAGGTCGTCTATGGGCCGAATAACTGGAGCACCTCCGTGATCGGCACCACGCCAGGCTATCTCGATGCGCGCTCCTGGCCCGTGATCGCAGGCAATGCCTTCTCCGACTCGGACGTGCGCTCTGCCACACGTGTCGCGCTGATCGGTCAGACCGCAGCACAGAATCTGTTCGGCGACGACAATCCGCTGGGCAAGACCATCCGCATCCGGCAGAGCCCGTTCGTAATCGTCGGCGTGCTCGGCGTAAAGGGCCAGGGTATGGACGGACGCGATCAAGACGACACCATCATCATCCCACTCACCACCGCGCAGCGCCAGGTGTTCGGCAGCCAATTCCCGGGCTCGGTGCGCATGATGATGGTGCAGGCAGCCACACAGGAGATCATGCCTGCTGTTG
>DASWTZ010000100.1:0-28368 GCA_036401875.1 Gallionella sp. | reverse complement strand
AGATCGATGCCAACTGTCGTAATATTCATGTGGACTTCTCCTTCGTTATTTAGATTGGTTGGAAACTCAATCTTGGCACATTCGATGCCGTGCGGTTCTGCCGCTCTACGAATGCGGGAAGTCCATTTATATTCGCTCAAGCGGGACTGCGCAATAGCGCGCAGCTCCTCACCTTTATGTTGACTAGTCAGTTTCCCTCCGCATAACGGACGTATTCCATACTAGCGGGAAGCGGCAGCTATGGCCGAGAACCAGCCAAGTTCTTTGATTACCCCAGCATCACTTCGACCGAAAAATAATCTCCTTCATCCTCTCCAACTTGGGCGACACCACCGGCACGGTGAGCATGGTGCTGGCCACCGCCATCAGCAGCAGTGCGGTGAAGGTCTCGCTGGTGATGATCTGTTTGTCGAGCAGGATGTTGGCGAAGATGATCATGATAAGCGCCTTGGTTTGCAGCAGCCAGCCGATCAGGGAGGCCTCGCCCGGCTGCCACTTCAGTATCCGGCCGGCGGTGTGGGTGCCGATCAGCTTGCCGGAGACCGAGGCGGCCAGCAGCACGGCGGCGGCGATGAATACGGTGGCGCCGCCCATGTCCCAGTTGGTGCGCAGTCCGGTGCTGAGGAAGAACACCGGCATGATCACTAGCAGCACGTGATGGCGCAGCAGGTCCATCTTCTTCTGGTCGAACCAGTGGCTGTCGGTGACCGCGCCGGCGAGGAATGCGCCAACCATGAAGTGCAGCCCGGCCCAGTCGGCGGCGAACGCGCACACGGCCAGCCAGATCAGGCCGACATACCAGCGGTCGCGTTCTTCCAGCCACTGCATGAGTTTGCGGAACAGCCAGGCGGAAACCGCGAAGACGGCGAGGAAGCTTGCCTGCCTGCCGACGCGTTCCCAGTCCATCAGGATCAGCGCGAGCACGCCCCAGATCGCGATGTCGTCCATGCTGGCGTAGCGCAGGATGCGCTGGCCGATCGGCTGGCGCAGGATGTGCAGTTTCTCCATGAACAGGATCAGGATGGGCAGCGCGGTGACGGCACAGGCCATGCCGACGCCCATGATGAACTGCCATGTGTGCGCCTTGGGTCCCATCCAGCCGTCGTACATCAGCATGCCTGCCGCGGCGAGGCAGCCGAACAGCAGCGGCGTGCCCAGCGCCAGCCCGGCGGTGATGCCGCTCTCGACGCGGTATTTCCATGCCTCGCGCAGGTCGAGTTCGATGCCGGCGATCCACACGAACAGCATCACAGCCCACCAAGCGATGCCGTTGAGCGACTGGATCACCGGCGGAGAGAACACGAAGTGGTAGTAGTCGGGGTAGAGCGCGCCGAGGATGCCGGGCCCGAGCAGGATGCCAGTGATGATTTGCACCACCACCAGTGGTGCGTAATACTCGGTTTTGCCCACCCGCCAGATCAGGTAGGGGATCGTGAAGATCAGCGTCATTGCGATCAGGAATATCTCGGTCGTGGTCATTGCGGTGTGCATGTTGCTAGCCTTTGCGTCTGTAGGTGATGAAAGCATAACCCAGCGGTTGCGGGGTCTCCTGTGCACGTTCCTCGCGTGCGGTTTCCTGCCAGTTGCTGCGGTCGAACTCGGGGAAGTGCGCGTCGCCGTCCACCTCCTGCCGGATTTCGGTGATGTAGAGCGTGTCCGCCAGTTCGAGAAATTGCGCGTAGATGTCTGCGCCGCCGACGATGAAAATCTGCGCGTCGTTGCCGCAGGCGGCGATCGCCTCGGGCAGCGAATGGGCGATCAGGCAGCCTTCGATTTTCAGGCTGCGGTCGCGCGTGACCACCACCGTGGTGCGGCCCGGCAGCGCCTTGCCGATTGAATCGTAGGTCTTGCGCCCCATGATCATGTGGTGTCCCATCGTCAGCGCCTTGAAGTGCTTGAGGTCCTCCGGGCAGCGCCAGGGCAGCGTGTTGTTCACGCCTATCGTGCGGTTTTGCGCCATCGCGACGATGATGGCCAGTTCGGGTTTTGAGTTCATTTGATTCGTTATGAAAAAATCATCCGCAGATTTCGCAGATTAACGCAGATGAATCGTTACTCAATGGGTACGAGTCACTTGTCAAGTTTATAATCTGTGCAATCTGCGGATAAATGAAGTTCGGGTTTACCAGCGCAACGTGCGCATCAGGGTGTTTTTCTTGCGCTGGTGCGATTGCATCCGCGCGACAACGTGGTCGAGCACGTCGATCGCATCGAGCACGAACGGCCCCTTGTTGAGCATGATGCATTCGGCGCGCTCGGCCATCGCCGCATCGGTGACTTCGGCGCGCGAGGGTAGGTTCTCCTTGACCAGGCCTTCGAGCACCTGCGTCGCCCATATCACCGGCACGTGGGCCGACTCGCACAGCCACATGATCTCTTCCTGCGTTTCGGCGAGCTGATCGTAGCCGATCTCCACGGCCAGGTCGCCGCGCGCGATCATCACTCCGAACGGGTGGTTGCCCGCGCCGAGCACGATGATCTCGGGCAGGTTCTGCAGGCCTTTCTTCGTTTCGATCTTCGCGACGATGCCCAGCTTGCCGGCCTTGCGCTTGTCCAGCGCTCGGATTAGCAGTTCCATGTCGGCTGCGGACTGGACGAAGGAATAGCCGACGATGTCGGCGTGGCCGACGATGAAATCCAAATCGTGCAGGTCCTTTTCGGTCAGCGCCGGCAGTGCGAGTTCGGTGTCCGGAAAGTTCAGTCCCTTCTCCGCCATCAGCTTGGAGCCCAGCGCCTTGGCGCGGGTGATGCGCAGCAGCGCGCCTTCCTCGTCCAGCGAGGCGACCTTGGCGCTGATGTGGCCGTCGTCGACCACGACGCGCTGGCCGAGCTTGAGCTGGTCGAGCACGGCGGGCTGGGCGCAGGAGATGTGCGCGGGGATCACCTTGTCCCCCTTGCCGGGCCGGGCGGGTTCGCCCGGATCAGGGGCGCGCGTTAGCCTGAGCAGGTCGTCCTCTCGCAGCAGGATGGTCAGCGGCGTGGCCGCGATGGGGCCGATGAAGGTCTCGAATACCGGCTGGTGGTGCTTCGAGCGGGGAAGATGCTTGAGCGCGATGCCCTCTTCGAGATAGCAGGAGCTACCGGCGGAGGCGAGCACTTCGGATTCGGAGAGGCGTTCATCGACGATCAGGCTGCCTGCCTTGCCGCGCAGGTCGGTAAACCTGACCTCGTCGTCCTTGTTCAGCCGTTCGAGCCAGTCCGCTGCCACGCCGAGCCGCGCCGGCAGCCTGCGGCCCAGCCCGTCCTTGCTGGCGCTGCTGCCACCCTGGCCGCTGGCGTCGAGGATCACGCTGGCCGGGGCGATCACGTTCCCCCGGTTGTTGCGCAGCGGCTTGAGCCGGACGATGCCCTGTTCGGATGCGACCGGACCGGTGCGCAGCTTCGGCCCCGCCAGATCCATCATCACCTTGCAGTTGCGCCCGGTCTCCTTCGCGGCGCGGCGCACCGCCTTGGCCATCTTCCGCCATGCTTCCGGCGAGTCGTGCGCGCAATTGATGCGGGCGCAGTCCATGCCGCGCCTGACCAGCTCCTTGACGAAGGGGTAGTCGGTTGCGGCCTCGCTGGGCAGCGTCACCATGATGCGCACCGAGCGGTGTTTGGGCGCTTCGCCGAACAGGTGGCTGGTGCGGTGGGCCAGCCGATCGCCGTCCTTGCCGAACGCGCGCACGGTGGCCAGTATCTGCTTCATCGGGGCCGGGGTGCCGGCCAGCGCCTCCAGCGCATGGATCACCGCGTCGAGGTTGGCGAGCACATGCCCCTCGGTGCGTCCCAGCGATGACAGCCCGATCGCCGCGAGCAGTGTCTGTATCTCGCTCAGGTCGTGGCGGCGCAGGCCGATATAGGCCGCCATGTTGCCGGCCGAGGATACGAACTCCTTGTCGCCGATCCGGGGCTTCCAGTCCACCAGCAATTTCTTGCGGGTCTTTTCGGCTTCGGTACGGAAATGCCGCAGCTCGTGCAGCAGCTTCTCCAGTTGCTGGGCCTTGAGCTTGTCGGGAGGAGTCTTCGCGATGCCCATGGCGATAGTCCTAAACAGCTACGGGAGCCTTGATAGCCGGGTGCGGGTCGTAGCCTTCCAGCGTGAAGTCCTCGAACTTGAAACCGAAGATATCCTTCACCGCCGGGTTGATTTTCATCGACGGCAGAGGGCGCGGCACGCGCGACAGTTGCAGTGCGGTCTGTTCCATGTGGTTCGAGTACAGGTGCGCGTCGCCGAAGGTGTGAACGAAGTCGCCGTACTTCAGACCGCACACCTGCGCCATCATCATCGTCAGCAGCGCGTAGCTGGCGATGTTGAACGGCACGCCGAGAAAAATGTCGGCGCTGCGCTGGTACAACTGGCAGGAGAGCTTGCCGTCGGCGACGTAGAACTGGAAGAACGCGTGGCACGGAGCCAGCGCCATCCGGTCTAGCTCGCCGACGTTCCACGCCGACACGATGATGCGGCGCGAGTCCGGATTGTTTTTGATCTGGTCGACAGCGATCCTGATCTGGTCGATCACGCGGCCGTCCACCGCCTCCCACGAGCGCCATTGCTTGCCGTACACCGGGCCGAGCTCGCCATTCTCGTCGGCCCACTCGTCCCAAATGGAGACGCCGTTGTCCTTGAGGTACTTGATGTTGGTGCTGCCCTGCAGGAACCACAGCAGTTCGTGGATGATGGATTTGAGGTGGCATTTCTTGGTGGTGACCAGCGGGAAGCCGTCCTGCAAATTGAAGCGCATCTGGTAGCCGAACACGCTGGTGGTGCCGGTGCCGGTGCGGTCGGATTTCTTGGTGCCGTGGTCCAGCACGTGCTGCATCAGGTCGAGGTATTGGCGCATGGTTTAAAGCTCTTTTATCCAGCCCGTAATGCTAGCACATCCGGGCAGGATCCCCGTCCCGCCTTGCACTTGTCAGGCGGCGGAAATCGGCGGTTTAAAGCGAGGAATTCGGCAGATGGATGACATTGCCGGCGGGTTTGCCGGTGGTCGTGCGGTAAAACTCGCGCAATTGATCGAGGGACAACGGTTTCGCATAAAAGTAGCCCTGGATTTCGTCGCATTTCTCCTGCTCCAGAAACAGCCGTTGTGCCTCGTTCTCGACCCCTTCGGCGGTGGTGGATAGGCCAAAGTTCCGGGCCAGCGCGATAATCGCGCGGGTGAGCGTGACGCTATCCTGGTTGTGGGGCAGGCCGTCGATGAATGACTTGTCGATTTTGACGCGCGTGACCGGAAGTTTTTTCAGGTAGCTCATCGACGAATAGCCCGTGCCAAAATCGTCGATGGACAGGCTGACACCCATGTCGCGCAGGGCGTGCAGCACTTGCAGCGCATTGCTGACGTCTCCGGCGATGAAGCTCTCGGTGATTTCCAGCTCGATCTGCCGGGGTGCGATGCCGCATGAGGCGATGACCTGCCTGAGCGCGGCCACCATGTCGTCATTGCGCAACTGGACATTGGAGAGATTGATGCTGATGTGTTCCAGCGCAATGCCCTCCTGCTGGAGCCGCACGAAATCGCTGCAGCCCCGCTGTAGGATCCACTTGCCGATGGGCACGATTAGGCCGGTCTCCTCGGCTATCCGGATGAATTGGTCGGGCCGCACGTTGCCGAAGCCGGGGCTGTGCCAGCGTATTAGGGCCTCGACCGCATGAATCTGGCCGGTGGCCACCGCAATCTTGGGCTGGTAATAGAGCTCGAACTGGTCGCCTGTCTCGATCGCGAGCTTCAGGGCTTGGGTCAGGTCGGCGCGGTTCTGCATATATTCCGCCAATTCGTCGGAATAGAAACTGAAGCTGTTTCGTCCCCTGTCCTTGGATTTGTACATGGCCAGGTCGGCATGCTTGATCAGCGTGACGCTGTCATTGCCGTCTTTCGGGTACATCGCAACGCCGATGCTGGCAGAGATGCCCAGCTCCATGCCGGCGCAGAGGAAGGGCGTGCTGAATAGCGCCAGGTATTGCTCGGCGATTGCCTTCAGTTCCTTGGCGTTGCCGACACCATCGATCAGCACGATGAATTCGTCTCCGCCGATGCGGGCCAGCAGCTGGTCGGTGCCCCTCGGGAGAAGGCGTTGCGCGACCTGGATCAGCAGTTGGTCCCCGATCACATGCCCGAGCGTGTCGTTGACCTGCTTGAACTGGTCAAGATCGAGGAACATGATTGCAAGCTGGGTGCCGTTACGTGACGCGGTGTCCAGTGCCTGTTGCAGGCGCTGCGAGAAGTAGCGCCTGTTGGGCAGGTTGGTCAGCGCGTCATGGTTGGAGAGGTATTCCTGTTCGCTGCGCGCCTTTTCCAGCAAGCCCTCCCGCTCTGCGACCGCCTGCGCCAGATGGTTTACGTTGGATGAGATGTCCTGGAGCTCGTCTCCGGTCGCGACCAGATGGCTGGGCGAATAGTCGCTGTTTTCGATCTTCCTGATCTGCGCCATCAGTTTGGTCAGCGGACGTTCCAGGCTGCCGCGAATCACATAGCGCATCAGGACCAGCGTGGCCAGCGCGACGAGGACCAGCATGACGAAAAAATCCCTGCGGTTTTCGTTCAGCGCGGCATTCAGCGCTTGCTTGTCCATGCGCGCAACAAAATAAACCGCATTCGGGACAGCCATTATTTCGAGTGCTCCGACGTATTCCTGGTCGCTTTGCATGATGTCGATGGCGGGGACACTCCAACTTTCATCCAGGCGCTGAGCATGGCTGCCGTATTTCCTGTCAAAGGAGGGGCCGATGTGGATGTTGATGTCGTTGGAAAACTGATCGAAATAGGCGCGATCCAGGATTTTTGACATTTCGACATGGGCGATGGTCTGGCCGGAATCCTCGCGGAACAGGGTCAGGTGGGATTTGATCACGACATCGTCATTCTGGCGCTGGAACGTGACGATGCTTCCGGAGCGTTCATATGTCAGGGGATGGACATCCCTGCGCATCAGCGCAAAGGCTTCTTCACCCAGGGGGCGCAGTACCGGGCTGTAGGTTGCCTCTGACTCGTTCCTGCGGTAGAGCCTCGGCAGACCCTCCTCAAAGGAAACGAAATTGAGCTGGTAGCCGGTTTCGCCCTTGCTGACATAGGCGATCAATTCGCCATCCGGGTCATACAGCACGATGTTGCTGTTGAACGAGAGCTTGACCCGCTTGAGCAATTCGCTCGCGATGATCTTCTTCTCCTCGTCGATCAGGAAGGCGTTGTAGTTCCTTTTGTCCTGATAGTTGCCGATCAGCGCGATGGAAGCGAGCATCTTTTCATCGGTCGCGAACAGCGTGATCCCATCGCGTAGTTCCTGCTCGGTGTATTTCAGGTTGTAGGCCAGCCGCTGGAAGCCGCGCTGCATGCGCTGCTGCGTGTCGTCCAGGAAGCGGTCCTTGAGGAAGTTGTCGAAGTAGAAGCCCAGGATGACCAGCACCAGCAACACGGCAAAGGTGACCAGCAGCGATAGCTTGGTCATCAGGTTGAATTTTGCCGGAATGATCTTCATCGGATGTGCAACTGCAAGGAAAATGTATTTCGCAGTGCCATTATCCGCCCAACTAGAAGATGGGCGCCACCTGTTCGACATTTTCCCGGGTGACCAGCTTGACCGGTATGCTGATGTGCCGCGGGACGGACTGGCCGGCCAGTATCTTGAGTGCGACTTCGACCGCTTTCTTCCCGCCCAGCGGGAACAGCACCGAGCCGCTCTGCGTCCCGTTGCGTATCGCCTCGCGCGCCTCGCTGGTGTAGTCGCACCCCACCATGATGATGGAACCCGGGTCGATCCCCTTCTTGTATAGCACCATGCGCACGCCGCTGAGCATGCTGTCGCTCTCCGAAAAAATCGCGTCCACCTTGATGCCGCTGGCCATGAGCTTCTCCATCTCGATCAGGGCATCCCTGCGAAGATAATTGCCGGTGCGCCTGATCACGCGGATTTCGGGGTGTTTGCCAATCTCATCGAGAAAACCCTTGCTGCGCAGCTGGGTTACATCGGCTGTTTGTATGCCCTCGAACAGCAATACCCGCCCCTTGCCGGCCAGCTTTTCTGCGATGTACTGGGCGCCCAGCGCGCCGATGCGGAGGTTGTCGGAATTGATGAAGGTGGTGTAATCCCTGCCGCTGATGCCGCGGTCCAGCACGATCACCGGAATGCCTGCGCGGTATGCTTTTGCGACGGCTGGGACCACCGCATCCTTGTCGTTGGTGCCGATTATCAGCAGGTTGACCTTTTGCGCCGTGAATTGCTCGATCTGGCGGATCATCAGTGATGTCTGGCCCTGCGCATCGGAATAGACGAAGGAGAGTTGCGGGTGCCTGGCGACCTCGCTTCGCACCTCTTCCACCTGGGCCTTGCGAAAATCGTTGGCCATGGTGTCCTGGGCGAAGGCGATCACGCGCTGGTCGGCGGCTGTGCAGGTGAGCGGCAGGAAAGCCGCGATCAGTGCCATGCCTATCAGTTTGTCCAGTTTCATCGTGTTCCCCTCTGGCAGTTCTACGACCGTCCCCGGTTGCGCATAGCGGTCTTTCTCTGCCGGAGAGCCGGGCAGATATTGCATAGGGAATGCCCGTATAATCGCGGCATCAATGAATTTGAGAGGTTTTCATGCTAGCACAACTGATACTGACCGAGGCGCAGCCCGGTGCGCGATCCACAGCGCCTAAAGCGACACATTTGCTGGCATTGCTGCCCAAGGCGAAGGCCATACCGAAAGACTTGCCACATGGCGCGTTGCTCGCCGCGGTTCTCAGGCGCCGCGGCATGAAGCCCGATGAGCTGGCGAAATCCCCGGTCGCCGCAACGACCGACAGCGGCTCGCTGGTGGTGTGGGCGATGCTCGATTTTGAAAAGGACGCGTACACGCAGCAGGTGCAGGCGCGCAAGGCGGTGCAGTTGCTGCTGGAGGATCAGCCGGCGAACATCTCGATCTCGGTGACGGGCGATGCTGCACAGCGCGGGAAACTGGCCGAGCTGGCCGTTTACGGGGCATGGGTGAACGGCGCCCCGCTGCCCTTGCACAAGAAAAAGGCGGACCAGCGCAAGCCGTTGCAGAAGATCGAGCTGTATGGGTACGCCGACAGGAAGGCTTTCGCTGCGCTCAAGGCGCAGGCAGAGGGCAACCTGCTGTGCCGCGAACTGACGATAACGCCGCCGAACGAACTGACCCCGGCGATGTACCGCGTGCGCATCAAGAAACTGGCGCAGCGCGAAGGCTGGAAGCACGAAGAGTACGACATGAAGAAGCTGCGCAAAATCGGCGCGGGCGCGTTCATCGCGGTGGCGCAGGGCAGCGACCCTGAGGATGCGGCCATCGTGCACCTGACCTACCGTCACCCGAAGGCGAAGCAGACCGTCGCGCTGGTTGGGAAGGGCATCTGCTTCGACACCGGCGGCCACAACCTCAAGCCGTCGCGCTACATGCACAACATGCACGAGGACATGAACGGCTCGGCGGTTGCACTCGGCATCCTGCTGGCTGCCTCGCAGCAGAAGCTGGCGGTGAATATCGACTGCTGGGTGGCGCTGGCGCAGAACCACATCAGCCCCAAGGCCTACAAGCAGAACGACATCGTCAAAGCACTCAACGGCACCACGATAGAGATCATCCACACAGACGCCGAAGGCCGCATGGTACTGGCCGACACGCTGACACTTGCTTCGCGCGCCAAGCCTAACCTGATCATCGATTTCGCGACGCTGACCGGCAGCATGGCGACCGCGCTGGGCGCGCGTTACAGCGGTGTGTTCGGCAGCAGCGATGAGCTGGCGCAGCGCGCGGTGTCCGTCGGTCGCCAGACCGGCGAACGGATGTGCGCCTTCCCGATGGACGAGGATTACGAGGCCGGGCTGGATTCCAAGGTCGCCGATATCAAGCAGTGTGCGCAGGAGGGCGACGCCGACCACATCCTCGCGACACGCTTTTTGAAGCGCTTCATCGAACACGAGACACCTTGGCTGCACGTGGACCTGTCTGCGAGCCGCTGTGAAGGCGGGCTGGGCATCGTTGCCGGAGACGTCACCGGATTTGGCGTGGGCTGGGGTTTGGGAATGTTGCAGGGGAAATAATGGGCTGTTCCGTCATCCGGTCCATCGCGGAGTGAAATCAATACCGCTCCGGGGGTAGCCCGGCGGTGTTACTGTCCGGCGGTTTCTTTCGGAGTAGAGTGGTGCGATCTCGTCGCCTTGCACAGGCGATCGTCAGGGAGGCCATATGAGCATCGACTATATATTCATCCATGAGGCACTGCGCGACCGGTTCGTCCAGTTCGTCATGGACAGGGGTATCCCATGCCGGGTGCGCAAGGACCAGATGGACGGGTTTGTGGCGGCGCTGCCGGAGGACCTCGACGACTCGGTTGCAGAGGCTATTGATGCCGAATACGAGTTGCTGATGGAAGAGCAGGAGGTTCTGGCCGAATCCGACGAAGGCTGGGTTACCAGCAATGTCATGGGGGTCGAGATCAAGCTTGCCGACGGCCGGCCATGCGTCGTCAGGATCCCGGATGCGATCATCCGCCGCCTTTCCGAACACTTCGCACCGGAAGAGATACATGCGTTGGTTTCCGCCATCGCGCATAGCGTGGAGAACCCGGTCGACGGGCCGATCTGCCGGATGGCGTAGCGGCGCACCGCATCGAGGCCGGGAAACAGGTGACGGGAATCACGACCCGGCAGCAGTGAAGTGGTTTCGCTTACGCGATGACCTCGAAGCCGTCGTACCTGCCGCCATCGGGTTCGATATCGACCCGCTCCACTAAGGCATGCTGTGGGCCGCGATGGGCCCATTGCACGATAGCATTCACGGCTGGGGGAGTACCCCGCACAACTGCCTCCACGGTCCCGTCGCTGAGGTTGCGTACCCAGCCGGTGACGGACTGGGCTAGCGCCTCGCGGCGCATCGTGTCGCGGAAGAATACGCCTTGCACGCGGCCATGGATCACCAGATGCAGGGAGATCATCGACGGAGAGGATGGACGATTGGTCATGGCATCTCAATGATCAGGCGCGTCGGGCAATTCGGGCAGCTCGGGCAATTCCGGCAGCTCCGGCAGCTCTGGTAATTCCGGCACGCTGGGCAAATCCGGCATCTCCGGAAGGACGGGGAGCTGCGGCGCGTGTTCGGTAGCGCGATCTTCGAGTACATTCGCGTTGCCGGCACTGCGATGCTCGGTGGCATCGTCTTCCTGAATGGAGGGCAGCATGCTGTAGAAAGCCGGCAGTTCGTTTAGGATCGCTGGCGCGACTTCGTCGCCGGTTGAGTGTCCCACCTGATTGGGGCGGATGTCGATCTCGCCCGCACGGGTCCTGATGAAGGTCACGCCCTGGTTTACCCTGTCGTAGGTGCCGGGCCGGTAACCACGGGGGTCGCCGGGGCGGATGACCGTTGCTTCATGATCGGTGCCGTGTACGCCTATCATGCCGTTGGCCGTCAGGATCAGGACATTCTCCGGATGTGCCTTGCCTATCTTGCCGGTAACGAAACGACTGGAGCCACTGAGCAGCGTCATTGTGCTGATGTCATGGCGCGAGCGGTTGTAGGCGAACTTTTCTATCTTGAGTTCGGTCCGGGGGCGGAGTGCGACGAATCCGCCATCCGTCATGCTGATGTGCAGCGCGCCGGTGGATGAGCTGACGATCGTTTCGCCGACGCAGACTGGGTCGCCTTTGGCCAGCAGCCGGCGCTGCCCGTTCGCCTGTGCCCTGACGGTGCCCTTGCTGAATGTCACCGTGCCTGCAAGCAGAGCTGATCCGTCACCGGGCGCACCCGTTCCGCCCATGCCTGTGCCCTTGGTGATCACCCCGGTTCCGCCCATGCCTGTGCCCCCGCCGCCGTCGAAGGGAGCCGATGCGGGCGCACAGCGGCTGGCGGCCCAGGAGCTTCCCGAGGTGAACGCCAGGGCGGCCAATACAGCCAACCTGATCAGCAACATCCTATTTCCCGGGATTTCCATTCGTGGGCCCTGATTCGCTGAAATTGTAGATGCCAAAATTGAAACGGTATGCCGCATTGGGATTATCCTGATCGCGCTGTTGCAGTTCCGCCGCACGCTTGTTGACCGTATGCAGGGCTTTCATTCCGGCGGTACGCGAATAATCGCCGAGTTCCCTGACAGATGCCGCGCTCAGCCTGTCGTAGTAGACGCAGCGCTCCAGTAGGGGCGGTTCGCTGCCCGCGAGATTGTGCACCGTGGCGGCAAGGTGGTCATGGATGTTCTGGCCGAAATAGAAGACTTTTTCTTCTATGCCTTGCGGCTGGACAAAGGCGTCGGTAGCCAGATGCACGCGGTCTTCCTGATCCAGCGTCACGATGCCCTGGCGCAGCCACTCGTCCAGCACCACGCGGGCGCGAAAATCCTTGCTGACGGAGCGTACCATGGACTCGAAGGAGACATCACCACTTTTGCTGGCCAGGCGCGGCAAGGGGCGGGGAGAGGAATGTTCGTCCAGGTATTCCGGATGTCCGCTCCAGATGGTGAGCAGTAGTGCGCTCATCGAGGCATGTTGCGGGAGCGCGACCCTAGCTGTGCGCTCGCTGCGCAAGCGGCTGATTTCGCGGCGATGGATGCCGGTCAGCAGGCTGATGCGGCTGTCGGTCTGGGGTTTGGCATCGAGGGTGAATTCTTCCTCGGCCACCTTTACGTAGGTTGAGCGCACCAGTTCGCTGAACACCTGATATGAAATGCCGTGCGAAAGCAGCAGGCGCACCAGGGGGCGCAACAGATGGCGGATGGCACCGGTGATCGGCGAATTCGCTTCCGTACTTGGGCTGCTCTGGTTATCCATCGGTATGACCGTTGTTTTTAACGATGCGGTCATCGTAGCACATTACCCGCTTGACGTGTGCAAATTGCACACGTACCATGCGTGCCGTAATGCCCAGCTGGAACAACCGGTTCGACCGAAAATGAAAAACGTCAGATATATCGCCCTTCTTCTCGCCTCGCTTGCGGCGACGGCGGCGCGCGCGGACGCGGCGGAGAAATTCGGCCTGGAAACGGGGATGGCGTATACCACCGGAAAATATGGCGGGGCGCGGTCTACCGAGATGGTCTATGTGCCTTTTACAGCCAGATACCAGGTTGACGCGTGGTCGCTGAAGCTGACCGTGCCCTATTTGCGCATCACTGGTCCGGCCAGCGCGATCAATCTGTTGAACGGCGTCAGCCTGACCGGCACCGCAGCGGATGCGGCGCCGGTGACCCGGTCAGGCCTGGGCGATGTGCAGCTGAGCGCGACGCGCAATGCATACAACGGCGGGGAGTCCGGGTTGGTTCTGAACGTGACCGGCAAGGTGAAGCTGGGTACCGCAAGCAGCAGCGAGGGGCTGGGGACCGGGAAAAACGACTATGCCGCCCAGTCGGAGCTGTTCAGGGTGCAGGAGCGTGCCACGACTTTCGGAACGCTGGGTTACAGGGTACATGGCAGCCCGGCGGGATATTCGTTACGCAATGTGTTCTACGGGTCGTTGGGCGGCAGCTACAAGTTTGATCAGGCGCTGCAGGGCGGGGCGATGCTGAATCTGGGGCAAAAGGCCACCGCGACAGGATCGCAGCGCATGGAAACGATCTTCTTCCTGAATCGCAGGATAGACAACGCCTGGAAGGCTCAGGGGTACGTGCTGAAGGGTTATACCAATGCCGTTCCCGATTGGGGCGTCGGCGCGACCGTGACCTATCTGCTCTGAGCGATAGCCAATCCAGACAAAGCCAGGTTTCAAATTCATTGTTCATTTAGCGAAGATACGTACAGATGGCTGATACAAAAAACGACAACAAGCGGCGCAGCGCATACCTTCTGGTGCTGGGCATCATGGTGCTGCTGCCGATGAGTGTGGCAGGCTACAAACTTTATGTGCTCGACTATCCGCTGGCGGGGCTGATACCCGCGCCGAGCTACAACGTCGAGGTCAGCATGCAGGTCGATGGACATGGCGAGGATATCAATCTGCACACCTATCTTCCCAGGTCCGATTCGCGCCAGACGGTGGATAACGAGCAGAATAATTCGGGTGTGTTCACCGCCGAGATCAAGACCGAGCAGCTCAACCGCGAGGCGAGCTGGACCGCCGAAAATGTGCGCGGACCGCAAAGCGTGCTTTACGCCTACTCGGTGCGGGCGCGTCATGTGCGCTTCAATATTCCAGAAGATCTGGCCATCCCGGAGAGCTATCCGGCCGCGCTGGCAGGCTATCTGATCGCCGAACCCGGGATCCAGAAGGATGACCCGGAGATCAATGCCGCCCTGCGCAGCATCGTGACTGCCGAGAAGCCGACGATACTGGAGGCGGTGACCCGGATCCATCGCCACCTGCAGGACAATATCGCGAACCGGAACTTTTCCGGCTATACGGACGCGCTGACCGCGCTCAAGCTGGGGGAGGCCAGTTGCAACGGAAAAAGCCGCCTGTTCGTCGCGATGGCGCGCAAACTCAATCTTCCGGCGCGTCTGGTGGGCGGTCTGGTGATGCAGGCCGGCAGCAAGCGCACCAGCCATCAGTGGGTCGAGGTTTATATCAACGGCCACTGGGTGCCGTTCGATACGATCAACGACCACTTCGCGGAAATCCCGGCCAACTTCCTGACGCTGTACTATGGCGACCAGGTGCTGTTCAAGCACACGGCCAACGTGAATTTTCAATACTTCTTCAAGGTATCCAAGCAACTGGTCGCGCAGCCCGATACGCAGAGCGCGCTCAGCCAGTCGATGCTGAACGTCACCAACTTTTATGCATTCTTTGAGCGCGTTGGCATATCACAGAACCTGCTGACGATCCTGCTGATGCTGCCGCTGGGAGCGCTGGTCACCGTGGTGTTCCGCAACGTGATCGGCCTCGAGACCTTCGGCACCTTTCTGCCGGCTCTGATCGCCTCGGCGGCGCGCGACACCGGCCTGTTGTGGGGGATGGTCGGCTTCCTCTCGATCATCCTAGTCTCGGCGGTGGTGCGCAGGGCGCTGGACTGGATGCAGCTGCTGCACTCTCCCAAGATGGCGATTATGCTGACCACGGTGGTGATCGTGATGATGGCGATCACGGTAGGCGGCGTGCACATGGGACTGTTCGAGCTGGCGCACATGACTCTGTTCCCGATCGCAATTCTGGCGATCACAGCCGAACGCGTCGCGCTGATGGAGTCGGAACAGGGAGGAATGAAAGTGGCAAAAATCACCTTCATGACGCTGATCGTGATCGCCGCCTGCTATGCGGTGATGGAGTCGCTGTTCATGCAGAGCCTGATACTCGCCTTTCCGGAGCTGCTGCTGGCTGTGGTCGCGATCAACCTGTGGCTGGGCAAGTGGATCGGGATACGTGTGATGGAATTCCTGCGTTTCCGCCGCTTGATCCTGGATGCGGCAAAATGAGATCCCTGCTTCGTTTCTTCACCGATCTGGAGGGGACGCGCGAGCGCGCCGCCAAGGTCCTGTCGATGAACCGGCGCAACCTGCATTTCGTCTACACACGCAACGACCGGAAGGACTTCCCGATTGCAGACGACAAGCTGCTGGCCAAAGAGGTGCTCGTGCCGGCAGGCGTGCGCATGCCCGAGACCTACCGTGTGTACAGCTACTTCTACGAGCTGAACGATCTGGAAAAAGACCTCGGTGCCTACCATGACTTCGTTATCAAGCCGGCGCAGGGGAGCGGCGGCAACGGAATCATCGTGATCGTCGGGCGCAAGGGGCCGGACTGGCTGGGCATCAGCGGCAAGGTGTATACCGCATTCGATCTGCAAAAACATATCACCGACATCATTTACGGCGTCTATTCGCACGATTTGGGCGACAAGGCCGTCATCGAAAGCCGGATCGTCCAGCATCCGGTGATGGCCGAACTGAGCCCGCTGGGGCTGGCCGACGTGCGCGTCATCATGTGCGACGACGAGCCGGTGATGTCAATGACGCGCATCCCGACGCGCCAGTCGGAGGGCAAGGCGAATTTGCACCAGGGCGCGCTCGGCGTCGCCATCGACATTGCCACCGGCATGACGACCAACGGCCGCTTCCTCGGCCAGCCGATAGACAAACATCCGGACAGCGGGATCCCGCTGGTCGGCAGAACCATGCCGTACTGGCCGGAGATAATCGCACTGGCCAGGAAGGCCGCCCGGGCGGTGCCGCTCAAGTATCTGGGCGTGGATATCTCGATCGCGCCGGACGGGCCGCTGCTGCTCGAGATCAACGTGCGGCCGGGCCTGGAAATACAGAATGTGAATGATCGCGGCATGTTGCCGAAACTTCAGGAAATAACCCAGCATGGAGCAGCTAGATGACGAGTAACGGTGGAAAATGGATGCGGTTGTTCAGGGAGAGTTTCGTCCCGGTGATCATCGTGCTTCTGGGAATATTCCTGTTGCTGCTCTATGTGCAGTTCCGCGCGGAATACGATGCGGACAAGGTGACCGTGATCGACATCCAGCCGGTCTTGCTATCGACGCAGTCCGACGGCGATGTGGCAGGCGTTCAGGCCGAGGCAGAACCGATCGCTTCGGCAGGAACGGATACGGAGCAGCAACGTGCGGCAGAGTTGATGGCCAGGAAGAACTGGCGCGAGGCCGAGCAGATCTACCAGCGCATTCTCGCGCGCGGGCACACTGCAAAGGCGCTAAATGACCTCGGCGTGATGCATTTGAAGAAGGGCGACGTTGCGCGGGCGCTCGACTATTTCAACCAGGCGGTTGCGGCGGACCCGGCAGACGGCAGCGCCCTGTTCAATCGTGCGCTGGCGTTCTCGCGTAGCGGAAAGAACAGCGAGGCGGTCGCCGGTTACCGCGCACTGCTGGCGATACAGCCTGGCCACTTCGAGGGGAAATACAATCTGGCGTTGCTGTTGATCAGGCAGGGCGATAAAGCCGGAGGGGCCAAGGCGCTAGAGCAGGCTGCGCAGCTGGCAGGCGGCGAACGCAAGGTGCGCGCATTGCTGAGCCTGGGACTGGTGCGGCGTGACCTGAAGCAGCCGAAGGAGGCGGCGCAGGTCCTGGAAGCGGCGATCAGGCTGCGGCCGGGCGATCCGGAGCCGCGCGTCGCGCTCGCGACACTGGAGCCAGATGATGCAGATGGGCGTGCACGCGCGCTGGCCCAGTACCGCAGCATCCTGGAGCTGGCGCCCAACCATTCGCCGGCGCTGGTCAACATGGCTTCGATACTGAATGAGCAGGGCAAGCGGCGCGAAGCCGAGCAGGCGCTGCAGCAAGCCATCCGGTTCGATCCCGAATACGTGCGCGCGCATGCCGTACTTGGACAGGTATTGCTGGCGGAGAAGCGCTGGCAGGATGCGCGCGGTGAATTCGAATGGCTGCTGCAACGTGATCCCGCGCGTGCCGACGCCTACTTCAACCTGGGGCGTGCCGCCTATGGCGAGAAGAACTATGACAAGGCGATAAGCGAGTACCAGCGCGCGTTGAAAGCGGCTTCCGGAAAATTTGCCGAGGCCCAGCTCAACCTGGGGCTGACCTATTCGGCCATGAAGGATTACGGCGCAGCCCTGGCCGCTTACCAGTCGGCACTGAAGAGCCGCAGGCAGTATCCCGAAGCCTGGTACAACATCGGCATGGTTCACTTGCGCCAGAAGGACAGCAAGCGCGCGGAAGAGGCCTTCAACAAGGCGTTGCGCATGCGGCCCGATTACGAGCAGGCCTGGTTTAACCTCGGCCTAGTCTATGGCAATACCGGTCGCGACAAGGAGGCGATAGAGGCTTACCGCAAGGCGCTGAGTATACGTCCCGATTATCACCAGGCCCAGCTCAACCTCGCGGTGCGACATGCAAAACGCCGGGAATTCGCCGAGGCGATCCGCCAGTACCGGGCAATTCTGGCGCGCGACAGCAGCTATTCGATCGCGTGGTTCAACCTGGGCAACGCTTATGTGGAAAACAACCAGCCCAAGGAGGCGGTCGCGGCGCTGCGCGAGGCCGTCGCGCTGGAGCCGGCCAACAGCAAGACCCTGAGATTTCTGGGCCGTGCCTTGTTGATGGACAAGCAGGAGGCCGAGGCGGTCCGCGTGCTGGAAAACGCCGTAGCCACCGATCCGGCAGATGCACGACTGCGTCTCGAACTTGCCAGGGCGCTGCGCCAGTCGGGCCGTGAGGCCGAGGCGCAGGCCGAGCTGGACAAGGCGCGACAGCTGAACCCGCAGGGTGCAGGCAATGACGCGGAGATGCAGAGTTTCATAGAGCAGTAAGCGGTTTATTCGAGCAACTTGAACAGGAAAGGTGTGGAGACCATGAAACAGAAGAAAATATTTACCCTAACACTGGCCGCTGTCATGGCAGGGCCCGTATGGGCATCGGCGGCAACCCAGCCGGCAGCGCCGGCCGATTTTCAGTGGTACGCGAAGACCGGATTGGGATATGACAGCAATGCCTTCAAGGCGCCCAGCTCTTCCTATATTGATCTGGCTGCAGGCAATGCGGTGGTGAATCCGTCGGCCAAGTCCGGATTCTTTGTCCCGTATGAAGTGGGCGCAGAGGTGGCGAAGAAAAGTGCGCAGAATGTGACGCTGACCGGTTCGGCGGCACTGGATGGCAGCCAGTACATCGGAAGCGGCGTCACCAGCGCGAGCCAATACAGCGTCAACCTGAATGGCGGCGCCGAACTTGTTTTCGCGCGTGACGGCAAAGCCAAGAACAGCCTGTACGGCGGTGCGATCATCGAGAAGCACAACCAGGTATATGTCGATCACGACTCAGGCGCGGACAAGACGACTGCGGGTGGCGCAGACATATCGGCGCGCTACAACTACACCAGCCTGGGCGGGGAGGCGAAGTACAGGCACGGCACGGGACGTATCGACTACGGGTTCAGCGGCAAGCTGTTGATGAACGATTACGACAACCCGGCCGGGGTCAATCCGCTGGACCACACCTACATCACCATCGGTGCGGATGCCAGCATGCCGGTCTTCGCACAGGCCAGTCTGAGCTTGAACTTCGATCACAGCGTGCGTGATTATACCAACCGTCACGCGCGTGACGCGAACGGCACCTTGGCCAATGCCAACCCGCTCTTGGTCTATACTTACGATGCGCTCGGCGCCACCCTGCGCAAGCGCTTTTCGACGGAATGGCTGGCCTATTTTGATGTGGATCTGTCGCAGCGCGCCGACAACTTCGTGGGTTACAACGATTACACCCAGAACCGGATCGGTGGGCGCGTGCTGTTCGAGCAGGGCAGCATCAAGGGCAGGGTGGCGTTGCATCACTGGTCGCGCGATTATCCGAACGGCTTTGCATTCGACAGGCCGGCGGGCGGTTCGAAAACCTATAGCGGCAACGACCTGAAGGTGAGCGCGGAGCTGGCGCAGGGCAAGAACAGCGCGTTCTGGGCTGAACTGGTCTACGACTCGCAGACCTCGACCGATCTGCGTTACGACTATGTCCGCACCGTGTTGATGGGCGGGATGAACTGGAAATACTGATGACGCACTACAACTGATCCGCCGGCGGCGCGACCTTCAGGACCTCGTCCAGCGAGGTCGTCCCCGCCGCGACCTTCAGGGCCCCCGAGATGCGCAGGGGCTTCATGCCTTCCCGGTAGGCCGCCTCGCGGAGCATCGCCACGTCGGTGGTCGGCGTGACCAGCTTGCGTAATTCCGGCGACATCAGCAGGATCTCGTAGATGCCGATGCGCCCGGCGTAACCGGTCATGCGGCATTCCAGACAGCCGGCCTCGTGATGGAACTGCGCCGGCCGGCTGGTCTTCCACGGTGCGACCAGTTGGTCCCACACGGCATTTTCCTCATCGCCCAGCGGGTAGGGCTGCTTGCAGTGCGGGCACAGCGTGCGCACCAGCCGCTGTGCCATGATGCCCAGCAGCGTGGCGTTGATCATGAACGGCGCCACGCCAAGGTCCAGCAGACGGGTGATAGCCGAGGGCGCGTCGTTGGTGTGCAGCGTGGACAGCACCAGGTGTCCGGTCAGCGCGGCCTGGATCGCCATTTCGGCGGTCTCCAGGTCGCGGATCTCACCTATCATGATGATGTCGGGATCCTGGCGCATCAGCGCGCGCAGGCCGTCGACGAAATTCAGGTCGATGCCGTGCTGCACCTGCATCTGGTTGAAGGCGGGCTCGACCATCTCGATCGGGTCCTCGATGGTGCATACATTGACTTCGGGCGTGGCCAGGTGCTTCAGTGTCGAATACAGCGTCGTGGTCTTGCCCGAGCCGGTCGGCCCGGTGACCAGGATGATGCCGTTCGGCTTCGAGGTCATCTCGTTCCAGCGCGCCAGATCCTCGGTCGAGAATCCGAGTTCCGAAAAATCGCGTACCAGCACCTCCGGGTCGAAGATGCGCATCACCAGCTTCTCGCCGAACGCGGTCGGCAGAGTGGAAAGGCGCAATTCGACTTCCTGTCCGTCGGCGGTGCGCGTCTTGATGCGGCCGTCCTGGGGGCGGCGCTTCTCAATAACGTCCATGCGCCCGAGCAGCTTGATGCGGCTGGTCATCGCGGTCATCACCGACATCGGTATCTGGTACACCTGGTGCAGCACGCCGTCGATGCGGAAGCGCACCAGCCCCAAGTTGCGCCGCGGCTCGATGTGGATGTCCGAGGCGCGCTGTTCGAAGGCGTACTGCCACAGCCAGTCGACGATCGTGACGATATGCTGGTCGTTCGCGTCGAATTGCTGCCGCGTCTTGCCTAGTTCCACCAGCTGCTCGAACGAGCTGATCCCGAGCTTGCTCTGGCGATCAGTCTGCGATGCATTCTTCACCGAGCGGGCGAGGTTGTAGAACTCCACCAGATAGCGGCTGATGTCCTCGGGCGACGCGATGACGCGCCGAACGCTTCTGCGCTGGGTGTGGGTGAGCACCTTCTCCCATTCGTGCAGGAACGGTTCGGACGTGGCGACTACCACTTCGCCCGCGGTCACCTGTACCGGGAGGATGCTGAAGCGCGCCGCATAGTCGCTGGACATGACCTCGGTGACGGTCGAGAAGTCGATTTTCAGCGGGTCGATGTGGTAATACTCGAGGCCGACGCGTCCGGCCAGCCATTCCGCCAGCGCGTCCTGGTGCAGCAGCTTGTTCGGCGGAATTTGCGATTTGAGCTGGCGCCTCGCGATAACGGACAGCGGGTGGGCATCGTTGCGATGCCCGCGGCGCTCGGCGATCACCAGTTCGGCCGTGGTCTGGCTGACCAGGCCATCGGCCACCAGCATACCCAGTACCTCAGGCAGGGTCAGCCTGTGTTCACTCTTGTCGATCTGCTTCATGCGCCGCCTTTGCGTTAGTTTCAGTGAGGAAATCCGGAAGCACCCCCCGTGCACGGGATGAATCGCGCTGACTGCGCGTTCGGTTGCGTCGCTGCCCCTCAATGCTATGACAGGGCATAGGCGACCGTCCAGTAGCGGGCGAACTTGCCGGTCGCCATGAACAGTGCCGCCTGCCACCAGCTCAGCCGCAGCCACCCGGCGGCCAGACACAGCGCGTCGCCGAGCAGCGGCGCCCAGGCCAGCAGCAGCGCGGGTGTGCCGTACCTGCGCATTTTTTCGACATGCTTGAGCTGCTGCGTCTGCGGCAACAGCCAGCCCATGCCGAACGAGATCATCCCGCCCAGCGTGTTGCCCAGCGTGCCGACCAGCAGCGCGGTCCAAAACAGTTCGGGGTGCAGTTTCAATACCCCTGCCAGCACTAGCTCCGAGCCGCCCGGCAGCAGCGTTGCGCCGAGCAGGCTGGAGAGGAATAGACCCCACAAACTGAGGTCGGAGGTGAAAAATCCGTTTAGTGCGTCCAATCGTCTAGTCCAGTGTACGGCGGAAAGTCTTAAGGCCGACGCCCAGCACCACCGCGATGAACAGTAGCAGCGGCCAGGTGTGCGTCCACAGCAGCTCCGGACCGTTACCCTTGAGCAGGATGCCGCGCACCAGTTGCAGGAAATGCGTCAGCGGCAGCGCGTTGCCTATCCACTGCGCCCATTCAGGCATGCCGCGAAACGGGAACATGAAGCCGGATAGCAGGATGGACGGCAGGAAAAAGAAAAACGTCATTTGCATCGCCTGCAACTGGTTGCGCGCGATGGAGCTGAAGGTGATGCCCAGCGTGAGGTTCGCGCAGATGAACAGCAGCACCACGCCGTACAGCAGCGTCAGGCTGCCCAGCATCGGCACGTCGAATACCCAGCGCGCCGCCAGCAGGATCACCGTCACCTGGATCAGGCCGATCAGAATGTAGGGCACGATCTTGCCGGTCATCACCTCCAGCGGCGTGGCCGGGGTGGCGAGCAGGTTCTCGAAGGTGCCCCGCTCGCGCTCGCGCGTCATCGCCAGCCCGGTCATCAGCACCATGGTCATGGTCAGGATCACGCCGACCAGCCCCGGCACGATGTTGTGCGAGGTGATGCCTTCCGGGTTGTAGCGCTTGTGCACGCGCAGCTCGACGAGGCCGCCTGGCACCGGCGGGCGGAAGCCGGGCAGGTCGTGCGTGAACACCTCGTCGCCGAGGCGGCTGAGCACAGACAGCGCGCCGGCGGCAGCCACCGGATCAGTGGCGTCGGCCTGCACCAGGATCGCGGGGCGCTCGCCGCGCACCAGCGCGCGCTCAAATCCCTGCGGGAAGGACACGACGAACTGCACGTCGCCGTGGTTCAGCAGGTGTTCGGCTTCGCGTTCGGTCTCGACCGTGCCGACAATGTCGAAATAATCGCTGTTCTTCATCGCGGCGACGTAGTCGCGCGCGAACACGCCGGGTTCGTGCTGCATGATGGCCGTCGGCAGGTGGCGCGGGTCGGAATTGATCGCGAAGCCGAAGATCAGCAGCTGGATGATCGGGATACCGAGGATCATGCCGAAGGTCAGGCGGTCGCGCTTGAGTTGGATGAACTCCTTGGTGACGATGCCGAGCCAGCGGTGCCAGGACATGCGGCGGAAATGTGGGCGCAGGCGTTCGGGCATCTCAATTCTCGAACGGGTCGCGCGCACCGTGCATCAGGTGGATGAACGCGTCCTCCAGCGACGACGTGCCGCGCTCGACCAGCAGCTTGTGCTCCAGTCCGAACTGCTCGATCGCGAGCCCCAGCAGCTCGGCATCGCGGCCGGAGACATGCAGCGTTGTGCCGAAGGTGGTGACCTGCTCCGCGCCGGGCAGGCTGCGCAGGGATTCGGCATAGCGGTGCGCGCGTAGGCCGGTGACGACCCAAGTGGTCAGGTTTTGCGCCGCGATGATCTCGGTCGAGGTGCCGCTGGCGAGCAGGCTGCCGTAGGCGATGTAGGCCAGCCGGTGGCAGCGCTCGGCCTCGTCCATGTAATGGGTGGAGACCAGGATGGTGATGCCCTCCGCCGACAGCCGGTGTATCTCTTCCCAGAAGTCGCGCCGCGCCTTGGGGTCCACGCCAGCAGTCGGCTCGTCCAGCAGCAGCAATCTGGGCCGGTGCAGCATGCACGAGGCCAGCGCGAGGCGCTGCTTCCAACCGCCCGAGAGCGTGCCGGCGAGCTGGTCCTGCCGGCTCGTCAGGCCCAGCTCGTCGATCGCCCGCGCGACGGCGGCCTTGCGGTCCTGCATGCCGAACATGCGCGCGACGAAATTCAGGTTCTCCTCGATCGTGAGGTCGTCCCACAGCGAGAACTTCTGCGTCATGTAGCCCACGTGCTTCTTGATCTCAGCACTGTCGCTCAGCACGTCGTAGCCCAGGCAGGTGCCCGCGCCGCTGTCCGGCGTGAGCAGGCCGCACAGCATGCGGATCGAGGTGGTCTTGCCGCTGCCGTTGGGGCCGAGGAAGCCGAAGATCTCGCCCTGCTGCACTTGCAGCGCGAGATCGCGCACCACGTGCTTGTCGCCGAAACGCTTGTTGATGCCGTGCACATCGATGGCTAGGGTCATTTGAACCTTACCTCGACGGGCAATCCCGGGCGCAGGTGTTGCGCATCCTGCGGCGAGGGTGAGGCTTCCACGCGGAACACCAGCTTCTCGCGCGAGCCCTGGCTGTAGATCACCGGCGGTGTGTATTCGGCCTGTGCGGCGATGAAATTGACGGTGGCGGAGATCGGCGCGGGGCAACCATCGCAACGCGCCTCGACTGCCTGCCCGATGCGCACGCCGGCCAAGCGGGTCTCCGGCACGAAGAAACGGATGCGGCGCCTGCCGTCAGGCAGCAGACTCAGCACCGGCTGGCCGGGCGGCACCCATTCGCCGGGCCGGAAATATATTTCGGTGACCTCGCCCTGCTCGGGAATCTGCACCGTTTGGTTGGCCAGCTGTTCGCGCAGCACGCCCACCTGCGCGGCAGCCTGGGCCTGCGCCGCGAGCAACTCCTCGGTGCGTGCCGCCGATGCGAAATTCCCTTTTTCCAGCTCTTCCTGCCGCTTGAGCTGCGCTGCGGCGAACCTGAGCGAGGACTCGGCGGCGCGCAGTTGCGCTTCCAGCGCCGCGGTGCGCCCGGCATCCGGCGCGCGGCCCTGTTCGCCGGACAGGGTGTACGCCTTGCTGCCCTTGGCCGGACGGTCGCCGCGCGCCACGCTCAGAGTTTCAAGGTAACCGGGTTGCGGAACGGAGAGATAGAGCCATTCGCCTTCCACATAACCCTGATAGAACGGCTCGGCGGGCTGGCCGCAAGCCGCCAACAACAGGAGCGCCAGGGCGAGCAGGGGGGGGCGGGGCAGTTTCTTCATGATAGCGGTCGTTTTGTCTTTCCGCGTTATAGCGCGCATCACTATGTCGGTGCGGTACTTTACCTCAGTTGACAAGGTAGCTGTGAACCATGCCCAGCGAAAATACTTCACCACAAAAAAGCCCGGCATCGCCGGGCTTTCTGATTCGTGCTACAACAGATCGGATCTATTCGCTCAGTGCTTCTTCTTCGGCGCGTAGAGGTCGGTGATCGTGCCTTCGGCCATCTCTGCGGAGAAGCACAGCGTCTCCGACAGCGTGGGGTGCGGGTGGATCGTCAGACCGATGTCTTCCATGTCCGCGCCCATCTCCAGCGCCAGCACGCCTTCGGCGATCAGCTCGCCGGCGTTCACGCCGACGATGCCCATGCCGAGGATGCGGCGGGTGGTCGGGTCGAGCAGCACCTTGGTCGCGCCTTCCTCGCGCGCGATGGAGAGTGCGCGGCCGGACGCGGCCCAGGGGAAGCTGGCCTTCTCGTAGGCGATGCCCTGTGCCTTGGCTTGGGTCTCGGTGAGGCCCATCCACGCGATCTCGGGATCGGTGTACGCGACCGACGGGATGGTCAGGGGCTCGAAGAACGCTTTGTGTCCGGAGATGTTCTCCGCCGCGACCTTGCCCTCGTGCACCGCCTTGTGCGCCAGCATCGGGTCGCCGACGATGTCGCCGATCGCGAAGATGTGCGGAACGTTGGTGCGCATCTGCTTGTCCACCGGGATGAATCCGCGCTCGTTGACGATCAGCCCGGCCGCCTCGGCAGCGATCTCGCGCCCGTTCGGGCGGCGGCCGACGGCCATCAGCACCTTGTCGTAGATCTGCGGTTCGGCGGGGGCCTGCTCTCCCTCGAAGGTGACCTTCAGGCCGCCCTTCTGCGCCTCGATCTTGGTGACCTTGGTTTTCAGCATGATGGCTTCGTAGCGCTTAGCGATGCGGGTGTGCAGCGGCTTGATCATGTCCTTGTCGGCGCCGGGCATGATCTGGTCCATCAGCTCGACCACGGAAATCTTCGAGCCCAATGCCTCGTAAACGGTCGCCATCTCCAGGCCGATGATGCCGCCGCCGATGACCAGCATTCTTTTTGGCACGTCCTTCAGCGCCAGTGCGCCGGTGGAGTCGATGATGCGCTCGTCCTCATAGGGGAAGCCGGGGATGCGCGCGACGCTGGAGCCTGCCGCGACGATGGCGTTGTCGAAGGTGACGACCTTTTCGCCCTCGGCGGTCTGCACCGCGATGCTGTTCGGCGAGGTGAATTTGCCGATGCCGCGCACCACCTGAACCTTGCGCTGTTTCGCCAGGCCGGCGAGGCCGCCGGTGAGCTTGGCGATCACAGATTCCTTCCAGCTGCGGATCGCGTCGATGTCGATCTTCGGCTTGCCGAAGGTCACGCCGTGATGGCTGACTTCTTCTGCCTCGTTGATAACCTTGGCGACATGCAGCAGCGCCTTGGATGGGATGCAGCCGACGTTGAGGCACACACCGCCCAAGTTGGTATGCTTCTCGATCAGTATCACCTGCTTGCCGAGGTCGGCCGCGCGGAACGCAGCGGTGTAGCCGCCGGGGCCGCCGCCGAGCACGATGACTTCGGCATGGAGGTCGCCCTTGGCGACTTTTGCGGCAGGGGTGGGTGCGGCCTGTGGCACGGCAGGAGTTGCCGCCTGCGGCGCCGGTTTGCTTGCGGCGGGCGCTGGCGCGGCTGCGCTGGTTTCCAGCATCACGATCACGGCGCCCTCGGATACCTTGTCGCCGACCTTGACCTTCAGTTCCTTGACCACGCCGGCGGCAGTAGACGGCACTTCCATCGCCGCCTTGTCGGTCTCCAGCGTGATCAGCGATTGCTCGGCCTGTATCGTGTCACCGACTTTGACACTGACCTCGATGACGGCGACATCCTTGAAATCGCCGATGTCCGGCACTTTGATTGCGATGGTTTGGCTCATTTTATTTTCCTTATTCAAAAACGATTTATCCGCAGATTTCGCAGATTGATACAGATTAAAACTAAGCAGGACTAATAATCTGCGCGAGTCTGTGTGGCCTGCGGATAGTTATGTTGTTAAACCCTGACCTGTCCATTGCCCAGTACGATGTATTTCTGCGACGTCAGCCCTTCCAGTCCCACCGGGCCGCGCGCGTGGATCTTGTCGGTGGAGATGCCGATCTCCGCACCCAGCCCGAACTCGAAGCCGTCGGCGAAGCGCGTCGAGGCGTTGACCATCACGCTGGACGAGTCCACCTCGCGCAAAAAGCGCATCGCCTTGCTGTAGTTCTCGGTGACGATGCTGTCGGTGTGCTGCGAGCTGTAGGTGTTGATGTGCTCTATGGCCACGTCCAGGTCGCCCACCACGCGCACGGAAAGGATGGGCGCGAGGTATTCGGTGCGCCAGTCCTCCTCGGTCGCGACCTTCATCTGGGCGATGATCTTGCGCGAGACCTCGTCGCCGCGCAGCTCCACGCCCTTGTCGAGGTAGATCCGGCACAGGTCGGGCAGCACCTGCGCAGCGACGCTCCTGTGCACCAGCAGCGTCTCCATCGCGTTGCACACCCCGTAGCGGTGGGTCTTGGCGTTGTCTGCGATGCGGATGGCCTTTTCCAGGTCGGCCTCGTCGTCGATATACACGTGGCAGATACCATCGAGGTGTTTGATCACCGGCACCCTGGCCTCGTTCGAGATGCGTTCAATCAGGCTCTTGCCGCCGCGCGGTACGATCACGTCCACGTAGTCCTTCATCGTGATCAGCTCGCCCACCGCGGCGCGGTCGGTGGTGTTCAACACCTGCACCGCAGTCTCGGGCAGGCCGGCTTCGCGCAGCCCACGGTGCACGCAGGCGGCAATGGCCTGGTTGGAATGGATCGCCTCGGAGCCGCCGCGCAGGATGGCGGCGTTGCCCGACTTTAGGCACAGGCCGGCCGCATCCGCGGTCACGTTGGGACGGGATTCGTAGATGATGCCGATCACGCCCAGAGGCACACGCATTCGGCCCACCTGGATGCCGGACGGGCGATACTTCATGTCGGAAATCTCGCCGATCGGGTCGGCAAGCTGGGCGATCTGGCGCAGGCCCTCTGCCATGGATTTGACGGTCTTTTCGGTCAGCGTCAGGCGGTCTACCGAGGCGGCATCGAGGCCGTTGGCCTTGGCGGCGGCGACATCCTTCGCGTTCTCGGCGATCAGCGTCGCGCTGTCGAGCAGGATCGAGGTCGCGATATTTTCCAGTGCGCGGTTCTTCGCGTTGGTGTCGGCCATCGCCATCTGTCGCGAAGCGGCGCGCGCCTGCTGCCCGACGGATTTCATGTATTGCTTGAGGTCTTCCATGTTGCTTCCAGTGTTGCGAGTGGCGCGTATTTTATCACCTCGCTGTGTGATTGTAGGAGGCCGATTTGGCTAGTGCCACGGGCATGGTGCATGAATTAAAGCTTGTCGTGCGCTGCCGATGCTGTCTGGCATTATTCCCTGCCAGAAAAGGGGGTGCAGAACGCCGGCCCTGAGTTAAAATTCGGCCAGGTTATTCCAAGTAGCACAAACAGCATGTCTGACATCCTAAGCAAGATACTCGCGGTAAAAAATCAGGAAGTTGCAGCCGCATTGTCGGCCAAGCCGTTGCACGTGATACGCGCCGAGGCGGAGCAGGCGGTGCCGACGCGCGATTTTGTCGCGGCCATACGCAGCAAGGTGGCGGCGGGGCAGCCTGCGGTGATCGCCGAGGTCAAGAAGGCCAGCCCGAGCAAGGGGGTGATACGCGCCGATTTTCGTCCCGCCGAGATCGCATCCAGCTATGCAAAGCACGGCGCGGCCTGCCTGTCGGTCCTGACCGATGAGCAATTCTT
>DASWTZ010000099.1:0-38897 GCA_036401875.1 Gallionella sp. | reverse complement strand
TCACTCCGTGAGAATGTTTTCGAATATCAACTCATGCCGAACTCACCTTATGCAAACAGACGTTTCTGGAGTACGGACCATTATCTGACCGTAAAGGATGCACTTACACGCTTCCGCCCTTGATCGATGATCCGAATGAGTCACTGTCCATAACTGGATTGCGCGCCATGAGCCAAAAAACAGGCGGCTGCTCAGCAGCCGCCTTTACGTCTCCTACCTGTTCTTCGGTGCTACCAGCGTGGCCAAGACCGGGATGTGCAAGGCGCTGGGGAACTTCATGTGCTCGACTCGGAAGTGAATCTGATTTGCATCGGCCTGAGCGAATTCTGACGAGTGTCTCCGCCGCTCGAATCGATGCCACATGATATATTAGAATAATATAATAAACAGTCTGGTAGACTTGCCAGCCCGGCACGCGCATTTTGCCGCGCACCCAATATTGAGTGAACCAGAATGAGTGATCTGACCCACTTTTCCGAATCCGGTCGTGCACGCATGGTGGACGTCTCCGCCAAGGCGGAGACCTCACGCACTGCTGTAGCCAGCGGCATCCTGCGTATGCAGCCCGCCACGCTGGAGCGCATTCGCACAGGCCGGGTGAGCAAGGGCGATGTGCTGACCGTGGCCGATGTTGGCGCGGTGATGGCCGCCAAGCGCACGCCAGACATCATCCCGATGTGCCATCCCGTGATGCTGAGCGGGGTGGATATCGCGTTCAGCGAGATAGCGGAGGCGGATGGCGAGGGCTGCGTCGGCATCCGGGTGCTCGCCACGGCAACATGCAGCGGGCAGACCGGGGTCGAGATGGAGGCGCTGACCGCCGCGAACGTGGCGCTGCTGACGATCTACGATATGTGCAAAGCGATCGACCGCGGCATGCGCATCGAGTGCGTGCAGCTGGAAGAGAAGCGCGGCGGCAAGAGCGGGGTGTGGAAGCGGGGAGAGCCGGCATGATCAGGGTGCTGTTCTTCGGCCCGGTGGCAGAACGCATCGGCAGCAACGCGCTGCAGGCCGAGCACCGTCCGGAAATGTCCCTGAAAGATCTGCGCGACGAACTGGCGGCAGCTTACCCGCAGGCGTTCGAGATCGTGTGCTTCATGGCCGTGAACGGCGAGCATGTTCACGACCTGTCGATCGCGCTGACGGATAACAGCGAAGTGGCGTTCATGGCCAAGTTTTCCGGGGGCTGAGATGAAAGCGGCGGTCCGCATCCAGACAGAGGATTTTTCCCAGGACGAGGAGATCGCGGCCCTCAAGGGCAGCTCGAAACGCATCGGCGGGATCGGCACCTTCCTGGGTTGCGCGCGCGACTTCTCCGAAGGGCGCGAGGTGGAGCGGATAAGCTTCGACGCCTACGGCAGCATGGCGCTATCCGAAATGCAAAAACTGCGCAGCGATGCCATCGCAAGGTTCGGCCTGCTCGATGCGCGCATCGTGCACCGCATCGGCACGGTGGAGGGGGGCGACAACATCGTGTTCATCGCGGCGGGTGCGGAGCACCGTGTCGCTGCGCTGGAAGCCTGCCGCTGGATGATAGACGAGCTGAAACAGCGCGTGCCGATCTGGAAAAAAGAGATCACGCCGCAGGGCGACGCTTGGGTGGTGCCGCATCCATGAATCCCAAGGTCATCTCCATCGTCGGCCATTCCGGTGCCGGCAAGACCACGCTGGTGGAAAAGCTGATCCGCGAATTGAGCGCGCGCGGTATGCGCATTGCCACGATCAAGCACGCGCACCACAGGGTGGAACTCGATACGCCGGGCAAGGACAGCTACCGCTACAAGCAGGCCGGCGCGGTGATGAGCATGCTGCTGACGCGCGACGCGCTGCAACTGGTGGCCGACGCGAAAGAGGAGCGTGATCCCGAGCAGCTGGCGCGGCGCTTCCTCGGCGAGGCCGACCTAGTTCTGGCGGAGGGTTTCTCGCTGTGCGCCACCCCGAAGATCGAGGTGCTGCGCCGCGCATGTGATCAGGCACCGCGTTGCGCCGTCGGGGACGGGCTGATCGCTATCGTCACCGATATGGACGAGGTCTATCCGCAACTGCCGCACTTCGGGCTGGAAGACACGGCCGCGATCGCGCAATTCATCCTCGATCGCAGATGATCGCAGAGTGCAGCGCGCTGATCTTGGCCGGCGGCGATTCGCGCCGGATGGGGCAGGACAAGGCCGGCCTCGTGCTCGACGGGCGGACGCTGCTGCAACGTGTGGCCGCTACCCTGCAACCGCTGTTCGCCGAGGTCATCGTCGCCGTCCGCCAGTCGCGTTCAGACATTGCACTGCCGCAGGTCTGCGACGATCCAGCGCACAGCGGGCCGCTGGCCGGGCTGGTCGCGGGGCTGGAGCGCGCCGGCACACCCTGGATATTTGCGGTGGCCTGCGATATGCCGTTCATCGCGGCCCCGCTGATCGAGCAGCTTGCGCGGCAACGCGCGGGTTGCCAGGCGGTGGTGCCGGTGGTGCGCGGCTGCCCGCAGCCGCTGGCGGCGTTTTATGCCAAAAGCTGTGCGGGCGAGGCGCGCCGGCTGCTGGGCAGCAGCGGTAAACACAGCCTGCGTGCCCTGCTCGACGGGATACAGGTCCGCTACGTGGATGAGGCTGAGATGATCGAGGCCGATCCGCAGTTGCGCAGTTTTTTTGATCTGGATACGCCGCAGGATGTGGCGTTGGCAATGAACCGGGAGGAAGCAAAATAATGGAACATTTGCGGGTAGACGAGGCGCAGCACGTCATTCTGGAAACGGTCGCGACGCTGGGGCGCGAGACGGTCACGCTCGAACGGTCACTGGGGCGCGTGCTGGCCGAGGATATCCGCGCCAATCGCGATCTGCCGCCTTACGATGTGTCGGCGATGGACGGTTACGCGGTGCGCAGCGCGGACGTTGCGAATGTGCCCGCCCGGCTGGCGGTCATTGAGGACATCAAGGCGGGCGACCTGCCGGCCAGGACCGTGATGCAGGGGCAGTGCGCGCGCATCATGACCGGAGCGCCCGTACCGGCCGGAGCGGACGCGGTAATCCGCGTCGAGGATACGCAGGCAGCATCGGCGGACAGCGTGCAGGTCAATATCGCGGTAAAGCCCGGCAACGACATCCGCCCGCAGGGCGAAAACATGCGGAACGGTCAGGTGGTGCTGGCGGCGGGCACCAAGGTCACGCCCGGCGCAATCGGCGTGCTGGCGACGGTCAAGGCGGCGCGGTTTGCGGTCTATCGCCGCCCGGTCGTGGCGATCCTCTCCACCGGCAACGAACTCGAGGGCATGGACGAGCCGCTCGATCCGCACAGGATTCCCGATTCCAACAGCTACGCGCTGATGGGGCAGGTGCAGGCGCTCGGCATCGAGCCGGTGCTGCTCGGCATCGCGCGCGACGACCCGGCCGAGCTGGAACGGCACCTGCGGCGCGGGCTCGAATATGACGTGCTGCTGGTTTCCGGCGGCACCTCGGTCGGGGTGCACGACTACGTACGCCCTACCATCGAGAAGCTGGGTGTCGCGATGAAGTTCTGGCGCGTGGCGGTGCGTCCCGGCCATCCGCTGGCATTCGGCGGGGTTCCAAAAGCATCGCAGGATGCGCGCGGCACATTGGTGTTCGGGCTGCCGGGAAATCCGGTCTCCAGCATGGTGTGTTTTGAGGAATTCGTGCTGCCTGCGCTGCGCCGCATGATGGGCAATCCACGCCCGTATCGCCGCACCGTGACGGCGCGCCTGGCGCATCCGGTCAAGTTCCGCCCGGGGCGTACCGAGTTCATCCGCGTGCAGCTGGCGCGTGATGCGGCGGGTTACGTCGCCAGTTCGACCGGCACGCAAAGCAGCGGCGTGCTGATGTCGATGGCGAAGGCGGACGGTCTGCTGGTGGTGCCCGCGGACAGCCACGGGCTGGCTGAAGGCGAGCAGGTCACCGTCCAGTTGCTGGACGGCACGGCGTTTCAGGAAGAGACGGGATTCAGGGTATGAACATGAGCACTGTAAAAATCGGGATACTGACCATCTCCGACCGCGCCAGCCGCGGCGAATACGAGGACAAGGGCGGGCCGGCGATGCGCGCCTGGTTCGAGCGCGTGCTGACCTGCGAATGGGAGGCGGTGGCGCGGGTGATCCCGGACGAACAGGCGCTGATCGAAAAGACGCTGATCGAGCTTGCTGACGTCGAGGGATGCAGCCTGATCGTCACCACCGGCGGCACCGGCCCGGCGCTGCGCGACGTCACACCCGAGGCGACCGAGGCGGTGTGCGAGAAGATGATGCCGGGCTTTGGCGAGCTGATGCGCGCCGCCTCGCTGAAGTTCGTGCCGACCGCGATCCTGTCACGCCAGACCGCCGGGATACGCGGCAGGAGCCTGATCCTCAACCTGCCCGGCAAACCCTCCGCGATCGACGACTGCCTGAATGCGGTGTTCCCTGCGATCCCCTACTGCCTCGACCTGATCGAGGGGGCGTATCTGGAATCCGATCCCGGGCAGTGCAAGGCCTTCCGCCCCGCGCACGCGAAGCCGAAAAACTGACCGGTTACTGTTGCGGTATCGAGGCGCCGTTGGCCGCCTTCGCCATCAGCGCCTTTTGTTCATCCGACTGCGTCGAGAGGATGACGAGCTGTTTGATGAATTCGATGAGGCGAGGATCGTCGATGTCGTTGTGCTCGGTGATGAGCCGGTCGTCGGTCTTGATGACCAGATAGGGGTTGCGTCCGGCGGAGGTGGCGCTGCGTTCCAGCGTGAGCCCGGCCATCTGGATCTTGCTGCCGGGCCTGTCGTTCTCCCAGGCGCGGGATGCGGAAAGCGCTGCGCGCACACTGTCGATTGCGCCCAATTCCTGGATGTCCTCGCGCGGCGTGTCGGCGGAGGGATACAGCCTGTGCGTCTCATAGGGTCCGAAATGGCCGAGCGCGATCATGTTGGCGTCGCTCTCGTCTATCGTTTCCTGCTGGCGCGTCACCGCATTGAAGCGGTAGCTGTCGTGTTCCTCCTCGAATACCGTCGAAAAGAAACGCCCCAGCGGGAAGGCGAAGCGGGTGGCGTAGTCGGCGTCGGAGGTGAGCACCGCCATCACCGGCAACTGCGACTTGAAATACATCCCGCGCTCGGTGGACATGTCGCTCAGCGGTGCGAACAGTAGGGATTCGAACGCCGGGTTGATCAGCACGACTAGGTCGCCGAAGCTCCCCACATCGCTTTGCTGCCCGGCGGGGCCGAGGGTGAGCACGAAGCGGTTGCCCAGCACCTGGGAGAGCGCGTCGTAGACGACCTCAGCGCCGAAGCTGTGACCGATGATCGCGAGGCGCGTGCTGCTCTTGCCGTTCATCGTGCTGTCCTTGTCGCGCTTGAGCTGTTCCAGGCGGCCGAGTACCTCGGGCACGCCGCCGTGGCCGACCTTGCTCGCGGTATTCTTGCGGTCCCAGAAGGTGACGCCGTTGACGCCGGGCACGGTGATCGAGCCGCCGCGCCAGCCCAGGTAGACCCCGGCGACCTTACGTTCCGGCAAACCGGTCTTTTTGCTGACCAGCGCCTCGCTCTCGCTCAGCTTCGCCAGCACCTCGCGGAATTTTTCCAGTATCAGGTCGCCCGGCGCTGCACTGTGGTTCCAGCCGTGCACGAAGACCACCATCAACAGGTCCTGCTTCGCGGCAGTGGCGGCAAAGCGGTCCATCACGGACCACATCTGCTTGCGGTCCCACAGTTGCCCCTGGTCGTCAAATTCGATCAGTCCCAGCAGGTAGTCTCCGCCGTTATTGGCGGACGGCAGCTTCTGCAGGGCATGAGCGTCGCATGCGGCTGAAAATTCGGGTGTCGGGTTGACGCACAGGTCGTATTGGGTGCGGTACTGCTTGAAGGGCGCGCAACCCGAGACGAGCAGCAGAAGAAAAAGCAGTGGGGTGGTACCGGTCAGGCCGTGCTTCATGTTTGATGGGCTCCAACGTTGTTATGTGCTGCCCGGATCACCGCGCATGCAGCAGTTCTGTATATCCTGTTTCGCCATGCTCAACGGATTTGGTCATCCGGTCGTACACGGTTCATCCGGTGCGATGAACCCGCTACTGGCTGTCGCGTTTTACACCTAACCACTTAATTGCGCAATGAAATGCCGGCAGGGGGTGAACGCGATGATACGGACTTGCGCCATCGGCCGACTGAAACAATCCGGCGCCGCGCATAACCCTATCTTCATTGACAGTATCCGTGGCATTCCAATATGATTCAATGACCTGCGCATTGATCCCCTGTGACGGGGTTGGCAGGATTACGGCATCCCCAACAATTTGATTCATGCAGGAAGCGGGAAATATTCCTGCGAGGAACTACCGCAAGCCGTTGCATTCAGCGGCCGGTTGGTCGCACTGCACTACTAGGGAAACATCATGTTCCGATTGCTGCGCTACTTCTCTATCGCGAGTCTGGTCTCGATGGTGCTCGCGGCAATCGTCCTGGGTTCGCTGTACCGGTATTTCGAGCGGGGACGCCTGCAGGAATTGGGCGAGGGCCATAACATCGCGCTGGCCAAGGCATTTGCAAATATCATCTGGCCCCCCTTCAGCAGCTTCGCAGGCAACGCTTCCAAACTGGACAGGGAGCAGCTGCGCAGCTATGCGGACATCGCCAATCTGGACCGAGGCGTGCGTGCCGCGATGCGCGACACCACAACCGTCAAGGTGAAGCTCATCTCGCTGGACGGCCGCATCATCTACTCGACCGATCCGACCGAAATCGGAACCGATTACAGCGCAAAGCCGGGATTCATCAACGCGCTCCAGGGCAGGGTGCTCAGCAAGCTGTCCCACTATGACAAGTTCCATGGCCTGAACGGCGAGATCAGCAATCGCGACATGCTCTCGAGTTACGTCATGCTGCGCCGCAATTCGAGCGAACCGGTCGAGGGAGTGCTGGAGGTATACACCGACGTGACCGAGGTGCTGGCGAACGACAAGCGGCAGTTGCAGCTGGTTACCCAGAGCGTCGCGGCCGTCCTGGTCGCGCTCTACACGATCCTGTTCCTCATCGTCAGGCATGCGGACAAGGTCATCAGGCGGCAATACGAGCAGCGGCTCAGTGCCGAGCAACACCTTCACTATGCAACCACGCACGATGCGCTGACCGGATTGCCGAACCGGGCACTGCTGCTGGATAGGGTCCGGCAATCGCTGGCGGCGGCGGAGCGTAACGGCACGCTGCTGGCCGTGGCCTGTGTCGACCTCGACAACTTCAAGGCGATCAATAATTCGTTAGGGCATCACGCGGGCGACGAGGTGCTCAAGGTCATGGCCAGGCGGCTGAGCGGCTGCCTGCGGGACGGAGACACCGTCGCCCGCCTGGGCGGGGACGAATTCGTCGTGAGCCTGCCCGATATCCGTTCCAGCGTGAACCTGTACCAGATCGCCCGCAAGATACTGAACGCCGTTTCCCTGCCGGTCGAAATAGCGGGACGCGAGCTGCACATCACCGCCAGCATCGGCATCGCCCTCTACCCGGAGCACGGCAAGGACGCCGAGACGCTGATCCGGCATGCGGATCTGGCGATGTACAACGCCAAGCATCTCGGACGGAACCGTCACCAGATATTTGTCGAACACATGAGCGAACAGGTGCAGCAGGAGGTGCAGCTGGAAGACGAGATGTGGCGGGCGCTGGGCAGCAATGAATTCGTGCTCTACTACCAGCCGATCATTGACCTGAAGACCGGGGCCATCGTCGGTGCCGAGGCGTTGTTGCGTTGGCCGAACACCCACGGCACCTGGATGTCGCCGGCGGACTTCATCCCGGTGTGCGAGCGCTGCGGACTCATCGCGCCGCTGAGCGAATGGGTGCTGGTTGAGGCGTGCTCGCAGTTGCAATCCTGGCGCGACAGCGGCCACGGCATGAACAACTTCACGATGGCGGTCAACCTGTCGCCGCGCCATTTCGCATCGACCGGGCTGCCGACGCTGCTCGGCGAGGTGATCGAGCAATCCGAGATCGACCCGCGCTGGCTGCATCTGGACATCTCGGAGAGCCTGCTGACGGGCATGAGCGAGTCCATACGCACCAATTTCGAAGGGATCAAGAAACTCGGCGTTAAGTTCTCGCTGGACGATTTCGGCACCGGCTTCTCGAGCCTGGGCTATTTGCGGAACTATCCGATCGACCTGCTCAAGATCGACCGCTCGCTGATCCGCGATCTGCCCGACGACGCCGACCACGCCGCGATCGTGACGACCATCATCGCGCTGGCAAACAGTCTGGGCCTGACCGTGGTCGCCAAAGGTGTGGAAACGGATGCGCAGGTCGAATTCCTGCGCAAGCAGGGATGCCATCAGGGGCAGGGCTTCCTGTTCAGCCGGCCGCTCCCGGCGGATGAGTTCCTGTCGCTGGTGCTGGAGCGGCGCAACATGCTCGCCACCCAATCGCTGATCCCGTTCGAGGGTGCGCACTAGTCAGGCGGCTGCGCCCGCCGAGCCATTCGGCTCAGTGAATTGCGGACCGAACTGCGAATTGCATTAAAATAGGCCGGAGCGGTTTGCACACCGCATCACATCGATCAACCGTCCGGCAATAATAATGAATCTCGTCATCCAGTCCACCCAAGCCATACCCACCGCCTACCTCAATCACCTCGCAAGCCTGACGCGAAGCGGGCGCACCGAGCAGATCGCCTCCCACGCCTATCGCCTGATCGGGGCGCAGCAGCATGCCGGGATTGCCACCTATTGCATGGAGAACCGGCTCGATTCCGGCTTCGTGCCGGCGGGCAGGTCGCTCGATGACTTCGGGCTGGTGGTGATGGACATGGATTCGACGCTGATCTCCATCGAGTGCATCGACGAGATCGCCGACATGCAGGGGCTCAAACCGCAGGTTGCGGCGATCACAGAGGCGGCGATGCGCGGCGAGATCGACTTTGCCGAAAGCCTGCGCCGCCGCGTGGCGCTGCTCGCGGGGCTGGACGAACACGCGCTGCAGCGCGTGTACGACGAGCGCCTGCAACTGAATCCTGGCGCGGAGCTCATGCTGGCGAAACTGAAGGAACACGGCATCAAGACGCTGCTGGTGTCGGGCGGATTCCTGTTCTTCACCGAACGACTGAAAGCCCGCCTCGGCCTTGACTACGCACACGCCAACACGCTGGAGATCGTCGACGGAAAACTCACTGGCAGGGTGCTGGGCACGATAGTCGACGCGCAGGGCAAAGCCGACTGGCTGGTAAGGGTGCGCGATGAACTCGGATTGAGGCCGGAGCAGGTGATCGCGATGGGCGACGGCGCGAACGACCTGAAAATGATGGCGCAGGCGGGCGTCAGCATCGCCTACCACGCCAAGCCGGTGGTGCGCGAGCAGGCCAGCTACGCGCTGAACTTCGCCGGGCTGGACGGGCTGATAAATCTGTTCGCGTGATCTGCCGTGACGGCGACTGATATCGGGTCGCGTCGCGCACATAATCGGGAGGTGGGCATGAACAACCGGATAAGCCAGATCGTCGACCAGATCGCTGCGCTCGAGAGCGAGCTGCATGAGGCCGTCGAAAAACAGCAAGGCAGCCTGCGCTATCGGATTAAGGGCAGGCACGTCGTGTTCGAGCAGGCCATCCGCGAGGCGCATGACCGCGTCAGGCTGGGCCTGTTCCGCTGGTTCCTGACGGTACGCCCGCAGAACTACCTGACGATGCCGGTCATCTACGGCATGGCTGTCCCGCTGGCGCTGTTCGACCTGTTCGTGAGCCTCTACCAGTTCACTTGCTTCCCCGTTTACCGCATCGCCAGGGTGAAGCGCGCCAACTACATCGTGTACGACCACCACCTGCTGGCCTACCTGAACGTCATCGAGAAGGCGCACTGCCTGTATTGCTCCTACGCAGTCGGCCTGCTGGCCTATGCGGGCGAGATCATCGCGCGCACCGAGCAGTATTTCTGCCCGATCAAGCACGCGCACAAGATACGTGGCGCACATTCGCGCTATGCGCGTTTCCTGCGTTACGGCGACGAGGATGATTTCCACGGCAGACTGGAGGCGTTCCGCAGTGCACTGGCACGTGAGAAACAAAAGGATGAACAGCGCCATGGCGATGCTGGAAAATGAAACCGCTATCTGAGGAAGTATCAGCATGACACAAGAGATCAGTACCGAAGTATTGCTGGAGAAATACGCCGAACCCGGCGAGACCTCGCTTGAGGATGTGCGCCGCCGCGTGGCGCGGGGGCTGGCGCAGGCCGAGAGGCCGGAACAGCGCGCGCACTGGGAGGAGGTGTTCTTCCAGGCGCAGGAGAGCGGCTTCGTGCCGGCCGGGCGGATCAATTCGGCGGCGGGCCTGGATATCCAGGCAACACTGATCAACTGCTTCGTGCAGCCGGTGGGCGACGCGATCTCGGGCATCGACGAGGCCGGCCGGCCGGGCATCTACGACGCGCTTCAGCAAGCGGCCGAGACCATGCGGCGCGGTGGCGGGGTCGGCTACGACTTCTCGACGATCCGTCCCGAGGGTGCGCATGTTCGGGGCACCAACTCGCGCGCTAGCGGGCCGATCTCCTACATGCGCGTGTTCGACCGCTCCTGCGAGACCGTCGAATCCGCAGGCGCGCGGCGCGGCGCACAGATGGGCGTGCTGCGCTGCGACCACCCCGACATCGAGAAATTCATCCATGCCAAGGACCAAGGCGACCTGCGCAACTTCAACATCTCGGTCGGCGTCACCGATGCGCTGATGCAGGCGGTGGAGAATGACTCGGAGTTCGAGCTGGTGCATGCCGCCGAACCTGCCGCCGCGTTGAAGGAGCAGGGCGCATTCCGGCGGGCTGACGGCAAGTGGGTGTACCGCAAGGTGCGCGCCACCGATCTGTGGAGGCAGATCATCGCCAGCACCTATGACCATGCCGAGCCGGGCGTGCTGTTCGTCGACCTGATGAACCGCGACAACAATCTGTCCTACTGCGAGGTCATCGAGGCGACCAATCCCTGCGCCGAGCAGCCGCTGCCCCCCTACGGCTGCTGTTGCCTCGGGTCGATCAACCTGACGCACATGGTGAAGAACCCGTTCACGGTGCATGCCGCTTTCGATCATGAGCCTTTCAAGCAACTGGTGCGCGTTGCGGTGCGCATGCTGGACAACGTGCTGGACGTCACCGCATGGCCGCTGCCTGAACAGCAGCAGGAGGCGCAGAACAAGCGCCGTATCGGACTCGGTTACACCGGGCTGGGCGATGCGCTGGTGATGCTGGGGCTGCGCTACGACACAGATGAGGCGCGCGCCTTCGCCGCCGACATCACCCGCGTGATGCGCGACGAGGCGTATCTGGCATCAAGCGAACTGGCCGTCGAGCGCGGCGCGTTCCCGCTGCTAGATGCGGAGCAGTATCTGGCTGCGCCGCGCTTCGCCTCGCGGCTGCCGGACGAGATCAGGGACAGGATACGCAGGCACGGCATCCGCAACAGCCACCTGCTGTCGATCGCGCCCACCGGCACGATTTCGCTGGCCTTCGCCGACAACGCCTCCAACGGCATCGAGCCTCCGTTCTCGTGGTTCTACACGCGCAAGAAACGCATGATGGACGGCACGACCAAGGACTATCCGGTCGAGGACCATGCCTGGCGCCTATACAAAAAGATGGGCGGCAACGTGGATAAGCTGCCGCCGGCGTTCGTCACCGCGCTGGAGATTTCCGCGATCGCCCACATGAAGATGGTCGCCGCCGTCGCGCCGTTCATCGACACTGCGATCAGCAAGACCGTCAACGTGCCCGCGGACTATCCCTACGACGATTTCAAGGATCTCTACACCGAGGCATGGAAGGCTGGCCTGAAGGGGCTGGCAACCTACCGGCCGAACAGCGTGCTGGGTTCGGTACTGTCGGTCACGCCGGAGAAGAAGGAAGACCAACCCCAGGATTTCGTGTTCGACCAGGACCGCCGCATCGTGCTGGATGCCGCGCCCACGCCGGCGCTGGCCTCGCTGCGCTGGCCGGGCCGCCCGAAACTGCCCAGCGGCAGCGAGGGCTGGGTGTCGCAGGTGGTGAAGCACCCGCTCGGCAGTTTCGTCGCGTTCGTCTCGCACACCAGCAATGGGTGTAACCATCCGTTCGAGGTGTGGGTGAACGGATCGGAGCAGCCGCGCGGTCTGGGCGCGCTCGCCAAGTCGCTGTCGATGGACATGCGCACGCGTGACCCGGTGTGGATACGCATGAAGCTCGAGATGCTGATGAAGACCGCAGGCGATGACGCCTTCGAGATGCCGATGCCGCCAGACGGCGAAGTGAGGCGCATGCCCAGCCTGGTCGCCGCGTTTGCCCACCTGCTCAAATACCGCATCGAGCAGCTTGGTGCACTGGAGATATGCGAGGACGTCACGACCCCGATGATGGACGCGCTGTTCGCGAAGAAGGAACCCAAGACCGGCACCGACGGCACGATGAGCTGGACCGTGGACATTGCCAACGCGGGAAGCGGTGACGATTTCGTGCTCGGACTGAAGGAGTTGGTGCTGCCGGATGGCCAGCGCCGTCCATATTCGATGTGGCTGTCCGGGGTTTATCCGCGCGCACTCGACGGGCTGTGCAAGGTGCTCAGCCTCGACATGCGCGTGATCGATCCCGCGTGGATAGGCATGAAACTGCGCAAGCTGCTCAATTTCGGCGAGCCGCTCGGAGACTTCATGGCGCGCGTGCCGGGCAGCGTCAAGATGGAGAGCTACCCCTCGACGGTGTCCTACGTCGCCAAGCTGATCATCCACCGTTACTCGATGCTGGGTATCCTCGACGAGCACGGCTACCCGGTGCAGCAGATGGGGGTGCTGGAGATACCCGAAGGGCAGTTAAAATCCGCCGGGTCCAAAACCATTCCCGGCAAGGCCTGCAAGGAATGCGGCAACGCCACCCTGATCAAAAAGGATGGTTGCGAGTTCTGCACCAGCTGCGGTGCGATCGGGGCGTGCGGGTGACCGTTCTGGCGATCATGCCCGGAACCGTTGCGATATGTGAATTATCCAATTCATTTACCCCAGTTTTATTTACCCAGTCTATTTACCAAGGAGGACACTGATATGTACAACCTGTTCAAACCAGAACAACCCGCCGGCCTGATGGATTTCGTGCGCGCCGCCAAATCCTGCGTCGCCGAGATTACGCCTGCCGAGCTCAAGGCCAAGATGGATGCGAAGGAGGACATGCTGCTCGTCGATGTGCGCGAGCCCGGCGAGTTCGAGCACGGCCATATCGGCGGAGCCCACCTGGTCCCGCGCGGCATCATCGAGGCCGCCGCCGACACCAGCTATCCCAAGCATTATCCGCCGCTGTCCGGGGCGCGCGACCAGCAGGTCGTCGTGTACTGCGCAACCAGCGGCCGTTCGGCGATGGCGGCTGCGGTGTTGCAGATGATGGGCTACAGGAACGTGCTCAACCTGGCAGGCGGCTTCACCCGCTGGGAAGCCGAATGCCTGCCGATGGTCCGCGAAGCCGAGTACTGATCGGCCATGCCAGACGGCGAGATTTCCGCATCCATCCGGCAGTGGCGATCCAGCTTGCGGCGCTGGCTGGGCAGGCTCTCGACGGCGGCCCGCCAGCCCAGGATAGGTCTGGTGCTGGGCGGCGGCGGCACGCGGGGCTTTGCCCATGTCGGGGTCATCAAGGTGCTCGAGGCGCAGGGTATCGTGCCCGACATCGTCGTTGGCACCAGCGTCGGGTCGGCGGTGGGCGCGCTCTATGCGGCCGGCTATAACGGCTACCAGTTGCAGGAGATATCCCTGCCGATGCAGCGTGCGTCCGTCACCTCCTGGATACTGCCCAACCGCGGCTTCCTGTCGGGTGAGCCGCTTGAACAATTCATCGACCGCATGGTCAAGCAGCTGCCCGTGGAAAAACTCCAGAAGACCTTCGCCGCAGTCGCCACCGATCTGCAGACGGGCGAGGAGGTCGTGTTTCGCGCCGGCAATACCGGTCAGGCGGTACGCGCATCCTGCTCGGTCCCCGGGATATTCCAGCCGGTGGAGATACTGGGCAAGAGCTATGTTGACGGCGGGCTGGTCAAGCCGGTGGCCGCAAGCGTCGCCCGTGATATGGGTGCCGACATCGTGATCGCGGTGAACATCTCCAATCTGCCCGCGAACAACCAGACCAGCTCGATGCTTGATGTGCTGATGCAGACTTTCGACATTATGAGCGGCTCGATCAACCGCTACGAGTTGCAGCAGGCCGATGTGGTCATCAGCCCGGTCACCAAGGAGATCGACCAGACCAATCTGGACGACAAGCACTGGGCGATACTGGAGGGCGAGAAGGCCGCCACTGCAGCACTGCCTCGGATCAGGGCAAGGCTGGAATCGTTCAACGAAAAATAGCGGTTTCGCTAGTAGGCACTCAGCCAGCGAGGCGCGGATGGGTTTCTTCGCCGAACAGCCAGAGTAGCCCACCCGACAGGAACATCGAGATTGCGACAAACCAGAATGCTGCCTCCACCGAGCCGCTGAAGTGTGCGGCAATGCCCAGCCCCAGTGCACCGATCCCGTAGCCGAGGTCGCGCCAGAAGCGGTAGATGCCGATCGCCGAGCCGCGCCAGTTCGGGTGCGAGATGTCGGCTATCGCAGCGGAAAGGTTGGGGTAGAGCAAGGCCATGCCCAAGCCGGAGACGGCGGCAGACAGCGACCACCAGGCCATGCCCTCCTGCAACATCATCATCGCCACGCCCGCGCCGCATATCCACATACCCCACACGTTGGGCCTGTGGCGGCCGACATGGTCGGAGAGTTTGCCAGTGAAGAATTGCGAGCCGCCCCAGACGAAGCCGTAGATGCCGACGACCCAGCCGATTTCGGGCAGGCTTAGCCCGCGCTGGTACAGGAACACCGGATAGAACACCCACACCAGCGCATCGACGAATTTCTCCACTAGTCCGGCCTGACTGATCGCGGCAAGACGCCTGTCGCGCCATGACACCAGCGTGAACACCTCCCAGGTGGTCGGGTGCGCATTGATGTTGGCCGGGTAGCGCGGCAGTCTGTCCGTCGGCGGCGCTGCGGCATGCCTGGCCGCCTCGGCCCTGGCCCAGGGCAGGGTGTCCTTGACCCACAGCAGCGTGAGCAGCATGGCCAGCAGTATCGTCGTCATGCCGAACACCAGCAAGCCGGAGCGCGCACCCAGCATCGTCGCCAGATAGGCCGTGATGATGCCGGCCAGCGCCAACCCGACATAACCGGAGAACTCGTTCAGCCCGATGGTCAGGCCGCGCTGGTCGGCGCGGGTGATGTCCAGCTTGGCGGTCTGCGTCATCGACCAGGTCAGTCCCTGGTTGATGCCGAGCAGCACCGTGGCTGCGACGATCCAGTCCCATGAAGGGGCAAAATACACCAGTAACGGAATCGGCAGCGCCGCCGCCCAGCCCAGCAGCAATACCTTCTTGCGACCGATGCGCTCAGACAGCCGTCCGGCCACGAAATTGAGCGTGCCCTTGACCAGGCCGAACGCGACGACGAAGGCGGTGAGCAGCATGAACGAGTTTTTCGGTACGCCGAATTCGGATTCGGACAGCGCGGGCAGCACCGTGCGCATCATGCCGATCGTGAAGCCCACCAGCATCACCTGCAGCAACTGGTGCAGGAACTGGGTAAGGTTGGCGCGGATACCGTGTTGCATATTTCTTCCTGGTTTTTGAGAAACATCATCCGCAGATTACGCAGATTAAACAGGCAACCTCCCTGAGGTGCACCGGCAGCCCAGCACTCTTCTGTTTTTAATCTGCGTAACCTGCGGACAGGTTTTGGGCTGGAGGGGCGTCAGCCCGCGAGGTTGGCCGCAACCACCCTGTCCATCTCGGCGGGGCGCGGCGGGATTGTGCTGACCAGACTCTCGATAAAGGCATCCTTGCCCATCGCCAGTCCCGGATTCCAGCGTTTCTCGAAGCCGATGGTCGAGGAGGGTTTGCCTGACAAGCCTGCGCCGCACACGCTGCCGGCCTGATGACCGGGAAAGATTTCCAGTTCGTTGGGCAGGTGCAGCAGCTTGGCATGCAGGCTGTCGTAAAGTTGTGCCGCCATCTCGCGCTCGCGCCCGAGCAGGTCGGGGCGGCCGATGGAGCCGACGAAGAGTGTGTCGCCGGTGATCACGAACCACGGCTGTTCGCCGCGGCGCCGGTCGGTGACCAGCAGGCAGACGCTGTCCGGTGTGTGGCCGGGTGTGTGCAGCACCTCGACAACGACATTGCCCAGGTTGAGCGTCTGTCCGTCGCTCAGGGGTTCGAACTCAAACTTGACGCGTCCCTTGTCCGATTCGTGCAGGCAGTAGGGCGCACCGGCCAACTTCGCGAGCTTCATGCCGCCGGAGTAATGGTCGGCATGGACGTGAGTGTCGACCACAAAATTGATGCTGACGTTCGCCTTCCTTGCCTCCTCGATGTACCACTCCTCATCGCCGGCGACCACATCCACCGCCATGGATTTGCCCAGCGTGCCGCAGCCGAAGAAATAAGACAGTGAAGACTCTTTCGTGGCCAGTTGCTTGAAAAACATTACGCGCTCCCTGTAACCCTTGTAGTTAAAACACCAGAACCTTGTCCGCCCACGCAGTCCATTCGGCCAGCTCCGCCAGGGTGCTGCGGCGCGTCCGGTCTGCGATGTCGCCGTCGCCGATGCCGCGCGCATCCATGCAGGTGCCGCAGACGCCGACCTCGCCGCCATGCCGGGTTACGTTGCCGATCATCACCTCGATGTTGTAGAAACCCTGCGGCACCTTCTGGTTGCGGTGACCCGCCGAGGCGCCGTCGCCGATCAGGAACACGCGCACTTCATTCCCTTCCTGCTTGGAGAGGGCGCCTGCCAGCCGCAAGCCGTTATAGGTGCGCTCGCTGCCGTACGGGGCGTCGTTGAGTATGAACAATGCTTTCATTGCCGGCTCCTTGATCGCGTTACATTCCAACGATTGCTGGAATGATTAGAGCACTCATTGTGAATTGGTGTCAATCTGGATAAAGTGGTGACCAGATGTTCTATCTTTATATGGAATGTAGGATGAGGAACGCACGCAGGATAAAGGACCAACTGTATGAGCAGGTGGCGCGCATCGGCAAGGTATTCTCCAGCCCGAAGCGGCTTGAGCTGATCGAGCTGCTGTGCCAGGGCGAAAAATCGGTCGAGACGCTGGCGAGCGAGGCTTCCATCAGCGTGAAGCTGACCAGCGCGCACCTGCGCGAGTTGCGCATGGCCCAGCTGGTCGAGACCGAAAGGCTGGGCAAGAACATCCTTTACCGTCTGGCCGACAAGTCAGTGGCCGATCTGTGGGTGCAGGTGCATACGTTGGCGGAGGAGCGGCTGGTCGATTTGCAGCTGGCCCTGCAGAAGATAGCTACTCAGCCGGACGAGCTGGTCGCCAACGACCGGGCCAGCCTGATGAAGGCGGCGCGCAAGGGCGAGGTGGTTGTGCTGGACGTCAGACCTGCCGAGGAATACATGAGCGCCCATCTGCCGTTCGCAAGGTCGATCCCGCTGGGAGAGCTGCGCCAGCGATTGGCTGAGCTGCCCAAAGACCGATCTATAGTCGCCTACTGTCGCGGCCCCTACTGCCTGATGGCGGTCGATGCGGTCGCGTTGCTCAGGCAGGAAGGCTACTCGGCCCTTCATCTGCGTGACGGTGTTGCCGAGTGGGCCGTCGCAAGCCGGTCGACATAATCCAGATAGATCCCTTGGTGGTGCGGCCAGTGGCTCGCAAGTTGAACCGGTCGCTTTTGCCTGTTTTATCCCTGTCGTCAGACAGGCGGCAAACCGGAGGGAATCAACGGTAGGTCGATAGTCACGAACGGTATTGCCGCCCGGTTGATGAATGAGCAAAGTGTCTCCCGTCGGAGTGGGGCTTTATAAAGCAGATGCGAATCGGTGATCGAAACCGTGCAGCGCTCCAGACATCAACGAACGGGAGAGGTGTGAAATGATCGACTGGCATTCGTGGTTGTTTTGGCCGGATAAGGTGGCGCTGTCCGTCCTGGCCTTGGGTATCCTGGTCATGCTGTTCATGTATGCGGCGCGCAAGCCGATGCATGGCGTGATCCATTCGGTGTGCAATCTGGTCTCCCAGTCCACCCGTTTCATTTCCCGCTGGCTGTCCCTGAGTGCGGACAAACTGCACCAGCGGAATCTTTCGGTGTTGCTGGCGCACAGCCAGGAGGGCGAGGCTGCCCTGATAGACCGGGAATTCGAGCGGGTGACCGCCATCATACGCAGGGACATGGGGGAGTTTCCCGCACTGCAGCGCAAACTGATGGAAGAGGTGACGCGCATCGAGGATGACTACCGCAAATGCGGCGAGGTCCCGCCTCCGTCTCCGGAATGGGTGAGCGCACTGGAGTCGGTCTCGCAGATCAAATCGGGCGGCGACATCCCGCGCAAGCTGCTCGAGGATATCGGCAAGTCGATACAGAAGATCCACGACAAGACCGTGGTTGAGTTTCGCCGCTCCTATGAGGAACGGCACAAGATACTGAAGACGATCCAGCCGGCTTGGCGCAGCGTGGAGAGACTGATCGGCGAGATGGACAAGAAGTCGCTGACCCTGCAGAACAACGCCAAGCAGATCGACGGGCATATGGCCAAGTTCGAGGGGATACGAGCCAAAGATGACAAGACCCAGCATGCATTGACGGTGTCGGCCTTCGTGCAACTGGCGATCTCCTCGCTGGTGATGGTCATCGCGATGGGCGGCGCGTTCATCAACTTCAAGCTGATCGCGCTGCCGATGTCGGAGATGGTCGGTGCCAGCGACTACATCACCAACAGCCTGAAGACCTCGGACGTGGCCGCGCTGGTGATCATCCTGATGGAGGCGTCGATGGGGCTGTTCTTGCTCGAATCGCTGCGCATCACGCAACTGTTCCCCAAGATCGCCAGCATGGATGACCAGATGCGCCGCCGCCTGATGTGGGCCTCGCTGATCTTCCTGATAATTCTGGCCGGTATCGAATCGTCGCTGGCGCTGATGCGCGACATGCTGATCGCCGACAAGGCCAGCCTGATGCGCGACCTGGCCTCTGCCGCGCCGCCGGTCACAGAGGGCTGGTTCTCGAAGATACCGATGGCCGGGCAGATGATCATGGGCTTCGTGCTGCCATTCGCGCTGGCCTTCGTGGCGATCCCGCTGGAAAGCGTGGTGAATTCGCTGCGTACCGTCATCGGTGTGCTGCTGGTGCAGTCTATGCGCGGGCTGGGATTCGCGCTTAGGTTCACCGGGGTGCTGTTCAAACGCATCGCCAAGGTGTTCGAGTTGCTCTACGACATCCCTATCGTCATTCCGCTGATGGTTGAGCGCTGGGTGATTGCGTTCGGCGGCAACTCGATCGGCATGGGCCAGACCAGGACAAGGAGCGCATCATGAGGAAAATATTGCTCGTTTCGACCCTGCTGTTCAGCACGGTGTTCGTCAGTTCATGCGGGGACCAGCGTGCCCATACTCAAGGCGTGTACATGCTGGTGGACACCTCTGGCACCTATGCACAGGAGATGAACAAGGCAACCAGGATCATCAACTACCTGCTGGCCACGCTGAATCCCGGGGACTCGCTGGCGGTGGCCAAGGTGGAAACACGCAGTTTTTCGGAAAAAGACATCGTCGCCAAGGTCACCTTCGACAAGCGTCCCTCGCAGGCGACCCAGCAAAAGCGCGCATTCAAGGGCAAGATCGAGGAATTTGCCAGGGGCATCAAGGGCAGCGCTTATACCGATATCACCGGCGGCCTGATCCAGGGGGCGGAATACCTGAACGAGACCAAGTCCGGCCTCAAGACCATTGTCGTGTTCTCCGACATGCAGGAGGAGTTGGGCAAGGGGACGGTGCGGGACTTTCCGATCAATCTGGACGGTATCCGCATCGTGGCACTGAACGTGACCAAGCTAGGTAGCGACAACGTCGATCCCCGTCTCTACCTGGACAGGTTGTCGCGCTGGGAGGCCAGGGTGCGCAAGGCGGGCGCCTCGGAATGGGTCGTGGTGAACGATCTGGAAAACAACATGGAGTCCATATTGAATACCCGCTAGGCTACGATTTGCATCGAAATCCCGCTATTTTCGGCTAATCTCCGCCAATAGCGGGATGATTTATTGAAAACAGGCGAATTGGACCGTGCTAATATTCCGGCAGGTTTCCTGCCTTGTCGGAAATAGGTTATCGGCTGCCATAGTGGAGGAATAGATGAAACAATTCAAAGTCATTTTGCTCAGTCTTGCGATTGGTATGGCCATCGGGATGTGGCTGGGCACGAATTTCGGTCGCGGAATGCCGTGGTATTCCAACCCGTTCGATACCCGTTCGCTGAACCAGCAACTGAAGAAGGCAACGGGCGAGACACTGGAAAAGAGCGGTCAGGCCATCGAGAAAACCGGCCAGGCATTGCAGGAGCAGTTGAAGAAATAGCTTTGCTAGTCATGCCTGGCCGGGCCGCAGGCCCCGGCTGCTGCCACAGGGTGCCTCAGAGTGTACGGGTGCAGTAGATCGCCAGCTGAAATTCCCGCCGGAGGTTATGAATATCAAGAGCCCCTAATGTATAATGCGCCCCTTTGAAAATTACCCAATAGGGGGATGCCATGCCTATTTATGCTTATGCCTGTTCCAGCTGCGGCCTGACGAAGGACGTGATGCAGAAAATGAGCGATGCACCGCTCACCACTTGCCCTGAATGCGGTAAGGAAAGCTTTGCCAAACAATTGACTGCCGCCGGTTTTCAGTTGAAGGGCAACGGTTATTACGTCACCGATTTCAAGGATAAACCCAAGACTGAATGTGCGCCTTGCGCCAGCACGGGTTCCTGCCCGATGGCCAGCTGATCGATGAAGAAATACCTGATCACCGGCCTGCTGGTCTGGGTGCCGCTCGGCATCACGATCTGGGTGCTGAACCTGACCATCAGCACGATGGACCAGACACTGCTGCTGTTGCCGCAGCACTGGCATCCGGACGAAGTGCTGGGTATCCATATCCCCGGTCTGGGCATTATCCTGACCTTCGCGGTGGTGCTGTTGACCGGCCTGCTGATCCGTAACGTGTTCGGTCAGCGGCTGTGGGAGCAGTCTGAAAAGGCGATGCTGCATGTGCCGTTCGTCGGCAGCATCTACAAGGGCGTGAAACAGGTCAGCGACACGCTGTTGAGCGGCAGCGGCAACTCGTTCCGCAAGGTGCTGCTGGTGCGTTATCCGCACCCACAGGCATGGTCGCTGGCCTTCCAGACCAATGTGCCGGGCGAGGTGGGCAGCCGTTTCGACGAGGAGTATGTGGCGGTATTCATCCCCACCACGCCCAGCCCGGTGAACGGTTTCTATTTCTACCTGCGTCGCGCGGACACCATCGAGCTGGACATGACGGTGGATGTGGCGCTGCGCACCATCGTGTCGATGGGGGTGGTGGCAACACCCGAAACCATCAATGCGGCAAGGATTTCCAAACAAGACTAACCCTGATTGAAGCTGAACCATGCGAACTCATTACTGCGGACTCCTCAACACCGACCAACTCGACCAGACCGTCAGCATCTGCGGCTGGGCGCATCGCCGCCGTGACCACGGCGGGGTGATCTTCATCGACCTGCGCGACCGCGAGGGGCTGGCCCAGGTGGTGTGCGACCCAGACCGAGCTGAGATGTTCAGGATCGCCGAGTCGGTGCGCAGCGAGTTCGTGCTGCGCGTTACCGGCCGTGTGCGCCGCCGCCCGGAGGGCACGACCAATCCGAACATCACCAGTGGCGAAATCGAGATCCTGTGCCATGAGATCGAGGTGCTGAACACCGCTGTGACGCCGCCGTTCCAGCTGGACGACGACAATCTGTCCGAGAACGTGCGCCTGACTCACCGCGTGGTCGATCTGCGCCGTCCGCAGATGCAGAAGAACATGATGCTGCGCTACAAGGTTGCGATGGCATTCCGCCGATTCCTGGACAGCCGCGGCTTCGTCGACATCGAGACACCGATGCTGACCAAGTCTACGCCGGAGGGCGCACGCGACTATCTGGTGCCGTCGCGCGTGCATCCGGGCGAGTTCTTCGCGTTGCCACAGTCGCCGCAGCTGTTCAAGCAGATGCTGATGGTGGCCGGCTTCGACCGCTACTACCAAGTTACCAAGTGCTTCCGCGACGAGGACCTGCGCGCCGACCGCCAGCCGGAATTCACCCAGGTGGATATCGAGACCTCGTTCCTGAACGAGGAACAGATCATGGCGCTGATGGAGGAGATGATCCGCAGCATCTTCAAGGAGACCTTGGATGTCGATCTGCCCAACCCGTTCCCTCGCATGACCTATGGCGAAGCGATGGCGCGTTTCGGCTCGGACAAGCCGGACCTGCGCGTGACGCTGGAACTGACCGAGGTGACCGATGCGGTCAAGGACGTGGCCTTCAAGGTGTTCGCCGGCGTGGCGAATTCGGAGAACGGCCGCGTGGCCGCGTTGCGCGTGCCGGGCGGGGCTGCCTTCACCCGCGGCGAGATAGACGAATATACGAAGTTCGTTAGCATCTACGGCGCCAAGGGCCTGGCCTATATCAAGGTCAACGACGTGACTCAACTGAACGAGACCGGATTGCAGTCGCCCATTGTGAAGAACATCCACGAGGCGGCACTGAAGACCATCGTAGCCAGAACCGGCGCGCAGAACGGCGACATCATCTTTTTCGGCGCGGACAAGGCAAAGATTGTCAACGACGCGCTGGGCGCGCTGCGCAGCAAGATCGGACACGACAAGGGCTATACCAACGGGAAAAAATGGGAGCCGCTGTGGGTGGTGGACTTCCCGATGTTCGAGTACGATGAGGAAGCCAAGCGCTGGGTAGCCTGCCACCATCCGTTCACCAGTCCCAAGGACGAGCATATCCAGTATCTCGAGAGCGATCCGGGACGCTGTCTGGCCAAGGCCTACGATCTGGCGCTGAATGGATGGGAGCTGGGCGGCGGGTCGGTGCGTATCCACAAGGAAGCGGTGCAGAGCCTGGTGTTCCGCGCGCTCAACATCGGTGCGGAAGAGGCGCAACTCAAGTTCGGCTTCCTGCTTGATGCGCTGCAATACGGCGCACCGCCACACGGCGGCCTGGCGTTCGGCCTGGACCGCATTGTCACGATGATGACCGGCGCCGAGTCGATCCGCGACGTGATCGCCTTCCCCAAGACGCAGCGTGCGCAATGCCTGCTGACCCATGCGCCGAGCGCAGTGGACGAGCGCCAGTTGCGCGATCTCCACATCCGCCTGCGCCAGCAGGTTCAGTCCACCGTGGAAGTCGCCAAGGAATAACAGATGTCGCGTCCTCTGCGTCCCGTGCTGCGGACATGGCTGCTGCTGGCCATGCTGCTGTGGTTGCCGCAGGTGCAGGCGGCTGCGGAACAGGGCGGACTGCCGTATATCGCAGTTGCCGAACTGCCTGCCGAGGCACGAGACACCCTTCGCGCGATCAGGCAAGGGGGGCCGTTCGCCCATGATCGTGACGGCGTGGTGTTCAAGAATTACGAGCGGATATTGCCGAAGCAGCCGCGCGGTTACTACCGCGAATACACGGTGAAGACGCCGGGGCTGCGCCATCGAGGCGCAAGGCGCATCGTGTGCGGCCCGCCGGTCGAGTGTTATTACACCGCCGATCATTACAAGACATTCAAACGAATTGGGGAGCAGCCATGAATCCGCTGGCACAACAACTGATCAATCCTTCCGCAGCGGGCAGCTATACCCTGACATGCAGCGTAGACGAATTGCGCATTGCCGCCACCGAGGCCAATTTCGCGATGTTCGACGCCGATCTCAAGGGGGTCAAGGGCAAGCAGAACCTGATCACCGTGCTGGCGCAGGCAGGCGGCTTTCCGCCCGAGTTCGGCGCGAACTGGGATGCGCTGGCGGACGCACTGTGCGACCTGTCTTGGCGCGAAGCATCCGGATACGTGCTGTTGCTGCGCAACGTCAGCGATACCTTCGGCCTGTCGGCCAACGACAGGGAAATCGCGCAGGATCTGCTCGCCGACACCGTGGTGTACTGGCGACAGCGCAACAAGGCGTTCTGGATATTCTTCGTATAAGGCAATTTTCGGGGGCATGGCGCACTATAAACAGCCGGTGTCGGTGCTGGTGGTGATCTACACCACCGATCTCGACGTGCTGCTGCTGGAACGCGCTGATCATCCAGGTTACTGGCAGTCGGTCACCGGCAGCCGCGAACCGGGTGAGGAGCTGCGCGATACCGCATTGCGCGAGGTGCGCGAGGAGACCGGGCTGGATGTCAGCCGCTACGCATTGACCGATTGGTCCATGCAGAACGAATACGAGATCTATTCGCACTGGCGACACCGCTATGCGCCGGGCGTCACACGCAATACCGAGCATGTATTCGGCCTGCAGTTGCCGCATCGTGTGGAGATACAGATCGCGCCGCGCGAGCACCTGGCCAGCCAATGGCTGGACTGGCAGCAGGCAGCGGAGAAAGTTTTTTCACCCAGCAACCGCGAGGCGATCTTGCGGTTGGCTGGAATCATGCACACCCTTCGGGAGTAGCGAGATGAGCAACAACAGGGTTTTTGCGAGAACCAGGCTGGGCAACGAACTGCTCGATGATCCGAAAGGAAGGATCTCGGGCGATGAGCTGTTGCTGATCGCAATGATCGATGGCAAGACCAGCATCGACGGCATCGCACAAAAGGTCCCGCCCAGCGTACGGGTCAATCTGGACGCGATCTTTGCACACCTGTTATCTGCAAAATTCATCGAGGATAGCCATGCATTCGAAAGTCCTGCGGAGCAGGACGGGAAGGGCCAGAAGGACAGGGCGGCAAAAGAGAAAAGCGGCGCCGAACTCGAGGCCGAATTGGCGGGGGTGCGTGCCCAGCTGGAGGCGGCCAGGGCGAAGCAGAAAGAGATCGAAGTCGGGTTTCACAAGCTCAGGTTGCGGGTCTCCACCTATGCCGAGGTGCGGCTCGCCAAGCTGGTCAGCAAACTTCACAATCTTGAGGCTAAGACGATGACGGCGGAGGAAGTGCGGGCCAACTATGCAGGCGAATTGAAGGATGCGCTGGACAGCCTGCAGCCGTTGAGTCAGGCGGTGGCCGAGTTGCAGTTGACACTCGATCAGACCCTCAGGATGAAACTGTCACAGACCCAGCAGGAGCAGCTTCAGAAGGAGCGCGAATCGGAAACGGCAAAAATGGCGCAGGTCCACCCCCATTACAAGAAGCTGCGCGGGCTGGATTTCTTCAAGGGCTTCGCCAATGCGGAAATGATGCAGTTCCTGAAGATCGCCAAATGGCAGGAAGCCGCCGCCGGTGAAACCGTGCTGAATGAAGGCGATGTCGGTATGCCGTTCTTCATCATCGTGTCAGGAAGGGTGGCGGTCTCCAAAGGGAATTTCATGCTGGCCACGCTGGGCCAGGGCGATTTCTTTGGGGAGTTCGCCTACCTGTCGGGCGAAGAGCCTTACCGCTCCGCCCGCGTGGACGCAGAATCGACATGCGAATTCCTGATGATAGACCCGCTGGATATTGAGTTCGCACCCATGCGGTTGCGCCTGCAGGTGGTCGAGGCCCTGTTGCGCGGGCAGGTCAGGAGAACCATGATCTCCTCCCGGCCGATAGACAGCGCGCGGATGGATGAGAAGCACCATGTAATGGAGAATCTCTCGCGATGACCGCTCCTGGTACGATCCAGCTTGCGTATGAACATCCCGGCTGCGCGACGTCCTCGGCCTGGGCCAAGGTCCCGAGCGAACCGGACGCGGCCGAGAAACCCGAGCTGATCGCCCGTATCAAGCGCATGCTGAAGGAGCAGGATGCGGTGCTGGTTGCGCACTACTACGTGCATGCCGACCTGCAGGACCTCGCGGAAGCAACCGGAGGCATTGTCTCCGACTCGCTGGACATGGCCAGCTTCGGTCACCAGCATCCGGCTAAGACCATCGTCGTTGCCGGCGTGCGCTTCATGGGCGAGACTGCCAAGATACTCAACCCCGAGAAGCGCGTGCTGATGCCTGACCTAGAGGCGGAGTGTTCGCTCGACCTCGGCTGCCCGGCGGACGAGTTCGCATCGTTCTGCGATGCGCATCCCGACCGCACCGTGGTTGTCTATGCCAACACCAGCGCGGCGGTCAAGGCGCGCGCTGACTGGATGGTGACCAGCTCGATCGCGTTGCCGCTGGTCAGGCACCTCAAGGAGCAGGACAAGAAGATCCTGTGGGCGCCGGACCGGCATCTGGGCGACTACGTGCAGGAGCAGAGCGGCGCCGACATGCTGCTGTGGCAGGGCTCGTGCATCGTACACGACGAATACAAGGCCAGGGAACTCTCCGAACTCAAGGCACAGCATCCGCACGCGAAGGTGCTGGTGCATCCCGAATCGCCGCGTTCGGTGGTCAAACTCGCCGACGTGGTCGGCTCCACCACGCAGCTTATCAAGGCCGCGCAGTCGCTGGACGCGAAAGAATTCATCATCGCCACCGACAACGGCATCCTGCACAAGATGCGCACGCTGTGTCCGGACAAGCTCTTCCTGGAGGCCCCTACTGCCGGAGTCGGCGCGAACTGCACCAGCTGCAGCCACTGCCCGTGGATGGCAATGAACGGCCTGCAAAACCTGGCGGATGTGCTGGAAACCGGCAGGAACGAGATACACGTCGACCCGGCGATCATCCCGCGGGCGGTGCAGCCGATCCGGCGCATGCTGGAATTCGCCAAGCAGATCGGCCTGCCGACGCGGGGGATAGGGAACGCGTAGTGCCATTTCCGCAGGACAGGAATCCGGCAATCCGGTTTCTGTTTCCTGATGCCGACTGACGCGGCGGATCGGCGCTCAGCGTCTGCGCCTCCTGTCATACATTGTGGGTAGAATACCACCCATGACTACGCTGAACATCGCTACCTACAACATCCATAAGGGCTTCTCCCACTTCAACCGCCGCGTGGTGGTGCACGAGTTGCGCGACCGGCTGCGCGAACTGGATGCTGATATCGTGTTTCTGCAGGAGGCGCAGGGGGAGCACACCAGGCACGCGGCGCGCTTCCACAATTATCCCGAAGGTGCCCAGCACGAATTCCTCGCCGAGGAGGTGTGGCCGCACCATGCCTACGGCAAGAACGCGGTGTACGAATCGGGCCATCACGGCAACGCGATCCTCAGCCGGTATCCCATCATCGAGTCGCGCAACAAGGATGTGTCGGCGCATCGCTTCGAGAGCCGCGGGCTGCTGCACTGCGAGATCGATGTCGGAGGCCTACGGGTGTATTGCCTGTGTGTGCATTTCGGCCTGTTTGCGAAAGGACGGAGGGCACAGACAGGTATGCTGGTCCGGCATGTCCAGGAGGAGATTCCGCCGGGGGCACCCCTGGTGATCGCGGGCGATTTCAACGACTGGCAGAATCAGACCAGCCATACGCTGGCCACAGAACTGGCAATGCACGACGTGTTCCACCTGCACCGGGGCGGGGTGGCGCGCAGCTATCCCGCCAGATTGCCCCTGTTCAGGCTGGACCGGATCTATGTGCGCGGTTTCGGGGTCCAGCACAGTCATGTCCACACCGGCGGGGTCTGGCAGCGCCTCTCCGACCACGCCGCGCTCTCGGCGCGGCTGAATCTGCTATGAACGGCGCGCTGCAAGTCTCGGGCAACCGGCTGACCCTGCTGAAGAACGGCGTCGAATACTTCCCGCAACTCTGCGCAGACATCGATGCGGCCCAGCGATCCATCCATCTGGAGATTTACATCTTTGCTGCCGACCAGGCCGGGCGCCTGGTCATCGACGCGCTGAGCCGTGCTAGCGCACGCGGTGTGGCGGTGCGGGTGTTGCTCGACGGTTACGGGTCGGCGGAATTGCCGCAGCATTGGGTCGACGAAATGCACGCGGCAGGAATCGAGGTGCAGTGGTTCCGGCGCAAGATCTCGCCGCTCACGCTGCGCCGCAGCCGGCTGAGGCGATTGCACCGCAAGCTGGTGGCCGTGGACGGGCAGATCGCCTATGTCGGCGGCATCAATGTCACCGACGACATTCCGGCTGGCGGCAGCCTGTCAGAGCCCCGGCTGGATTATGCGGTGCGTGTGCAGGGGCCGCTGGCCAGAGAGATCCACGCATCTACACGGCATCTGTGGGCGATGGTGTCGTGGGCCAATTTCCGCAGACGCAGCAGGCTGGCCCGGTGGCGACGCATCCGCCCGAAACCGCCCGTGGGCGATGCCAACATTACCTTCCTGCAGCGCGACAATGTGCGGCATCGCCGTGACATCGAGCGCGCCTATCTCAGGGCGATTGTCGGCGCGCAGCGCGAGATCATCCTGGCGAATGCATATTTCCTTCCGGGACGCATTTTTCGCCGCGCGCTGTTGCAGGCTGCCAGGCGCGGCGTCCGGGTGATATTGCTGTTGCAGGGGCAGGTGGAATACCGGTTGCAGCACTATGCGACACACGCGCTATATGACAGGTTGCTGGCCGGCGGCATCGAGATATATGAATACCAGGCGAGCTATCTGCACGCGAAGGTCGCAGTGGTGGACGGGGAGTGGGCGACCGTCGGTTCATCCAATATTGACCCGTACAGTCTCATGCTGGCGCGCGAGGCGAACCTGGCGGTGAACGACACGCACTTTGCCTGCGAACTGCGCGCCAGCCTGTTGGGTGAAATTGCACTGGGTGCGCAACGTGTCGATCCGTCCATCTGGCGCAAACAAGGCCTGTGGATGCGCCTACTGACCCGTGCAAGTTACAGCATTGTCCGGCTGATGGCCGGCCTGACCGGCTACTGGCGCGGAAGCGACAGCGTCTGACCGGTCATCCCACGGAATCGATACGCACGCTATAATTTAGCGACGCCTTCTCATTTTTATGCCATGCGCCGCCCATCGACTCCTGCTTCTGGCAACACCAACCGCGCCGACTGGCAGACCCTGCGTTCCCTGCTGCCCTACCTGATGGAGTTCAAGTGGCGCGTCGCTGCCGCGATGAGCCTGCTGGTGCTGTCCAAACTCGCCAACGTTTCCGTCCCGTTGGTACTCAAGGAAATCATCGATGCTATGAGCCAGCCGCAGGCGCTGCTGCTGGTGCCTGTGTTCCTGATCGTGGCCTATGGCGTGTTGCGCTTGCTGAGTACGGCGTTCGGCGAATTGCGCGACGCGGTGTTCGCCAAGGTGACGCAGCGCGCGATACGCCGGGTGGCGCTGAAGGTGTTCGAGCACCTGCACAGTCTCTCGCTGCGCTTCCATCTGGACAGGCAGACCGGCGGCGTGTCGCGCGACATCGAACGCGGCACGCGGGGCATAGGCTTCCTGCTGAATTTCACGCTGTTCAACATCCTGCCGACGCTGCTGGAGATCGGGCTGGTCGCGATCATCCTGCTGCAAAAATACAGCGTGTGGTTCGCGGTCATCACCTTCATCACGCTGGTGGTCTACATCGCGTTTACGCTGTTTATCACCGAATGGCGCATGGTGGTGCGCCGCACGATGAACGACCTGGATTCCAAGGCCAACACCCGCGCGATCGACAGTCTGCTCAACTACGAGACCGTGAAGTATTTCGGCAACGAGAAATACGAGGCGGGCCGCTACGATCGCAGCATGGAACGCTGGGAGACTGCCGCGGTGAAAAACCAGGTCTCACTGGCCTGGCTGAATGCCGGGCAGAGCATCATCATCGCGATCGGCATCACCGTGCTGATGCTGCTGGCCGCCGACGAGGTGGTGAAAGGCAGGATGACGGTAGGCGACCTGGTGCTGATCAACGTGTTCATGATCCAGCTGTACATGCCGTTGCATTTCCTCGGTTTCGTCTACCGCGAGATCCGTCACGCGCTGGCCGACATGGAGAAGATGTTCGGTCTGCTGCATGAGCACCGCGAGATCGCCGATGCCCCCGATGCGCAGGAATTGCAGGTGGGCAGCGCAGCGGTGCAGTTCGAGCAGGTCAGCTTCGGCTATGCGCCCGACCGGCAGATCCTGCATGACGTGAGTTTCGCGATCCCGGACGGACACACGGTGGCGGTGGTCGGGTCCAGCGGGGCCGGCAAGTCGACACTTTCCCGTTTATTGTTCCGTTTTTACGATGTCGGCGCGGGGCGCATCACGGTCAACGGGCAGGACATCCGCTCGGTGACGCAGAGCAGCCTGCGCGCCGCCATTGGCATCGTGCCCCAGGACACCGTGCTGTTTAACGACACGATCTATTACAACATCGCCTACGGACGGCCGGACGCAACGCGCGAGGATATCATCGCCGCCGCACAGGCCGCGCACATCCACCATTTCATCGAGTCGCTGCCGCTGGGGTATGACAGCATGGTGGGCGAGCGCGGCCTGAAACTGTCGGGTGGCGAGAAGCAGCGCGTCGCGATCGCCCGCGCGATCCTGAAGAACCCGGCGATACTGATCTTCGACGAGGCGACCTCCGCACTCGACTCGAAGTCGGAACGTGCGATTCAGGCCGAGTTGCGCTCGATCTCACAGAATCGCACCACACTGGTGATCGCGCACCGACTGTCTACCGTGGTGGATGCCGACCAGATACTGGTGATGGACAGGGGGCGCATCATCGAGCGGGGCACGCACCGTGAATTGCTGGCGCTCAACCATCTCTACTCTCAGATGTGGAACCTTCAGAAGCAGGAAGAGCAAACGAAGCTTGCCGATTGATTTGTATTGATTTTCAGGTATGCTTCGCGACTGCTGATGGTTTCCGGGGAGAAACGTTAATGAAAAATAGAACGGGGAAGGCAATCCTGCTGGGCTGCTTGCTGGCGGCACAGGGCGTATCCGCCGAAACTGGCAACACTCTTCGCAATCCGGATAATTTGTACACAAAGCAGGTGTCGTATGCGGCACCAGCTCCCAGGGTGCGCTCCCATATCGCGCTGATCTACGACGAACAGGAACAGCGCCCGCTGTTCAACAAGAACGCCGAACGCGTGGTGCCGATTGCCTCCATCACCAAGTTGATGACCGCGATGGTGACGCTGGACGAGATGCAGCCGCTGGACGAGGCGGTCAGCGTCGAGGACGACAACCTGAACAAGATCAGGCGCGCAAAATCACGATTGCCGTTCGGCATGACGCTGACGCGCGGCGAGCTGCTCTGGCTTGCGCTGATGGCCTCGGAAAACCGTGCCGCCTCTGCGCTGGCGAGGAGCTATCCGGGCGGCACCGAGGCGATGGTGGCGGCGATGAACGACAAGGCGCGCGCACTGGGCATGGAGAATACCCGCTTTGTCGGCCCGACAGGACTCGACAAGGGCAATGTCTCCACCGCGAATGACCTGGTCAAGATGATCGCCGCTGCGCGTGAATATCCGCTGATACGCCAGTATTCCACGGCACCGTCCTATTCGGTGGCAGCAGAGGGCGGGCGCGAGCTGCGCTTCGGCAACACCAACCCGCTGGTCAAAAGCGCCGCCTGGGACATCGGCCTGAGCAAGACAGGCTATATCCACGAATCCGGTCTGTGCCTGGTGATGGAGGCGAACATCGACCAGCGCCCGGTGATCATCGTGCTGCTCAACTCTTGGGGCAAGCACACACGTGTCGGGGATGCCAACCGCATCAAGAAGTGGATGGAGCGCCAGAACAGGTTTGCCCGCAACATCAGGGAAAGCTGATCGCTCCCCCGTCCGAGAACGCACTTCAGGCCATGTCGGGGAGGGGTGGGTATGTATGAGTTGCTGATCCTGGCCGTGCTGCTCACCGCTGTCGTGCTGTTTATCCGTGGCAAGCCGGTTAAGCCCCTGATCATCCACCGTCCCGGTTACTACCACCTCACCCTCGCACCGCAACTGGACCATCAGCAGGCGTTCCTCGAACAGATCGCCGACGATTTCCGGCGAGCCCCTCCGCCGCAAGGCGATCTCCCAGGCCAGTATTACGAGGTATCCGCCGCCCAGCAGCCGGGCGGCACAATCGAAGCGCCCTACCTGCTGGCGGTCGCGCTGCGCAACGGCACGCTGTACTTTCAGGCGATCGTTCCGTTACCCTCGCATAGTGCGCGCGAAAGCCGGTTAAAGGCCGTGCGCGAATTTTCCGAGGCGGTGCTGACACAGCTTCCGCTAGCCGATCCGGTTGATATATCAGGCGCTGAATCGTTGCGCACTGCGGTCAGCAAGGCAGCGATTCAGTCCGGAAAGCTCGTCAGGATATTGGATTAAAATGCGCCCGGAAAGGCGCAGGGAATACACGCGCGTGTAATGATCGAATGATCCGGCGTACGCAAAAATGAAGAATACTGTGATGAGACTTCAAGCCATGTTCGGCAGACAGGGATTGTCGCTGCGCAACGGCCTGGTACTCGTGGTGAGCGCTTTTCGGGCGCTGCCGGAAGTGGTGCGTTGGCCGGTGCGCAGGGCGCTGCTCAAGCAGCTGTATTTCACCGGCATCCAGTCGGTCGGACCGATCTCGGTTATGGGGATGTTGACGGGATTTATCATGGTGATGCAGGTAAGCAATCTGGTCGGGCGTAACGAGATGCTGACATTGCAGGTGCTGATCTGGACCGTGGTCCGCGAACTGGGTCCGTTGCTGACCGCCATCGTGATCGTCGGCCGCAGCAGCTCGGCGATCGCCAGCGAACTGGCTGCGATGCAGGTGAACGGCGAGGTCAGGAGCCTGCAACGCATGGGTATATCGCCGGTGGCCTATCTGGTGGTGTCGCGGCTGGTGGCGATGACCGTCACCAGCATGGTACTGACCTTCTATTTTCTGGTGATCGCCATTGCCACCGGCATGACCGTGACAGCCTGGAATATCGATGTGTCATTGTGGGGCGAGGTCAACCATTTTTTTGAGACGATCCGTCCGCTCGAAATGTTTGCGGCGATGTTGAAAGGTTTCTGTTTCGGCATACTGGTGTCGCTGGTACCCAGCTATTACGGCCTGAACGTGAAAAGCGATATGACGCAGATCCCCGTCGCCGCCTCGCGAGCGGTCATGGGCAGCCTGCTGGCGGTGTTCGCCTGCGACGGCCTGATCACTGCGGTGCTGTTCTGAATATGGATCCCCTCTACAGATTCACCGGCGTGCGCTGCGAGGATTCAGGTCGCCTGTACAGTTTTACGTTGCATGCCGGGGAAACGCGCCTGCTGCAACTCGCTTCGCGGAATGAAAAGAATGCGCTGATCGATTGCGCCACCGGGGAGCAAGTCTGCACGGAAGGTAAAATCGAGATCGCGCGGGGCGATAGAAGACGGCGTAGACAGGCCGTTCGTGCGTCAGGCGAGCGAAGGGTGGCCAACGGACCGATTCCGCTGTTCTGGCAGCCGCTGAGCGCGAGCCAGCCCGGGCGCATCGGCTGGGCAGCCGCCAATGGCGGACTGATCAGCAACCTCAGGGTCTGGGAAAACGTCACGCTGCCGCTGTGGTATCACGCCGGTTATGAATCTGTCGATACAGAAATGAAAATAAGGCGTTGGCTGGTTGTGCTCGGGATGGAGGAAAATTCGTTCGATGCATTCATGGCGGCTCACCCCCATGACATCGAGCTCTGGCAGCGCAAACTGGCCGGCCTGTTGCGTGCGCTGGTGCAAAAACCCGATGTGATGGTCGTGGATTCCGCACTACTGGGGAATATCCGGGAAAATTTCGTACAGAACTGGATAATGGCGCTGGAAAGCTATGCCGCAGAGGGCGGGGCGGTGCTGATGGTCGCCGACAAGGCGATGTCGGTGCAATGGGAGAGAATTGAGTGAGGTCGATGTGGCATTGCTAGAAGAGAGGGACGAGCGCTTCCGGAACCTGTTCGGCAAGTCGGCGCTGTTTGTGCTGGTCGCGCTGCTGGGGATAGGGATGACCTTTGTGTGGTCGGAGGTGAAGAAGGGCGCCTTTACGGCGAAGTCACCGGTCTATTTCGTCGCGGACAGCGGAACCGACTTGAGCGAGGGCATGCCGGTGAAGTTCAGCGGATTCAAGATCGGCAAGCTGAGCAGTCTGACGCTGGATGATCGCGGGCAAGTGCAGGTCGAGGTCAACATCGAATCCAGGTATCTGGGCCTGCTCAGGCAGGATGCGGTGGTGACGCTGATCAAGGAAGGCGTAATCGGCGACGGCGTGCTGGAGATCAACCGTGGCAGCGAAGACAAACCGGTCCTGGAAGAAGGGGGGAAGCTGCGCTTCGAACGGGAAAAAGGTCTGGGGCAGGCCGTGACCGATGTGAAAGACCGCGTGATGCCCATCCTCGACGATGTATACAGGACGCTGCACGACCCGCAGGGCGACGTAAACCAGACCCTGAGGAACCTACGTGATTTTACGAATGCGCTCAACCGGGATGCCACCCCTATGATGTCCTCGCTGCGCCAGACGGCGACAAACGCGGAAGCGATGACCGGGAAACTTGATCGGGAGCTGCCCGAACTGCTGCAAAAGGCGGATGCCACGATGGACAGCCTGAGCAAGGCAAGCGGTGCGGTCAACGATGCGCTGCAGCAATCCGCGCCCCAATTGCCCGAGATCATCGGAGAGACCCGCGCGCTGATAGGCGACACCCAGGAGGTGGTCGATTCCCTGAGTACCACCTGGCCGTTCAAGAGTGATGATGCGGAACCTGAGACCGGGCCGGTCGGGATGGACAGCCATGACTAGATTGTTGCTGTGCCTGTTGCTGGGCGTCCTGGCCGCATGCGGGAGTGCTCCGGCGCCCAGACTGCCCGCGGCCCAGGAGCAGGCGATTGCCGCCGACAGGAATGCACGGCGGGCATTGCGGGAAGGTCAATTGCACAATGCGCGTAACGGTTTCGCCACGGCGTTGCGGCTGCAGCAATCACTGGACGATACGCATGCTGCGGCCATGACGCTGATCAATCTGGCGACTGTAACCCATCAGCTAGGTGATGATGTAACTGCGTTGTCCCTGCTGGACAGGATACTGCTGGAGAAGACGGGCATCTATCCGCCGGAGTCGCATCTGACCGCCACTTTCCGCAAGAGCGTGATCCTCACCGATCTGGATCGGCTGAGTGAGGCCGAGTCGTCGCTGAAATCGGCCGAGGCATTGTGCGGGCAGAACTGCGCAGTCAGACCCTCCATCGAGGTGCTGCAAGCAAGGTTGCTGGTGCTCAAGGGCGATGCGGAGGGCGCACTGGCGCTGGCGCAACCTGTCAGCACCAGGCGCGCAGTCGGCAAGGAGGAGCAGGCCAATGCGATGCGCGTGATGGCGGTTGCCGAGGAAAGGCTGGCACGCTACGAGGCCGCGTTGCAGCATTTCACGGCCGCGCTGGAGATGGACAAGGCGCTCGGTCTCAGTGCACGTATCGGCGACGACCTGGGCGGGATGGCACGGACGGCGGAAAAACTGGGGAAAGCACGGGAGGCTAAGGCGTATGCGCGACGCGCGGCCCTTGTGAATGAATCCCAGCAGCGCAACAATCCGGCGGTTCGTTAGCGACCGATTGAAACAGCACATGGAGGGGGTGAGATGAGTGTATGGGACGAACGCTACGCGGGTGAGCACTACCTGTTCGGCACCGAGCCGAACGCGTTTTTGCTATCGCAGCAGCATCTACTCAAGCCCGGCATGAGCTGCCTTGCGGTGGCGGATGGCGAGGGGCGCAACGGCGTGTGGCTCGCGCAGCAGGGCCTGCGGGTGCTGTCGGTTGAGGCATCGGCTGTTGCGCTGGACAAGGCTAGGAAGCTTGCGCAGCAGCGCGGTGTCGAGATCGAGTTCGAGCAGGCAGACCTCGCCGACTGGCAATGGGGCGAGAACCGGTTCGATGTCGTGGCCGCGATCTTCATCCAGTTCGCGCCGCCCGCGCTGCGCGACCAGATGTTCGCCAACATTAGGTGCTCCCTGAAACCCGGCGGGTTGTTGTTGCTGCAGGGCTACACGCCGCGCCAGCTCGAATACAAGACCGGCGGTCCGCCGGTCGCCGAGAATATGTACACCGAAGCGTTGTTGCGCAAGGATTTCGCCGATATGGAGTGGCTGCATTTCGCCGAGCACGACCGGGTCATCAGCGAGGGCACCGGCCACAGCGGCATGTCCGCACTGATCGACCTGGTGGCGCGCAAACGCCCATAACGCCTAATCCTTCCTTCCTGAAGCGATCGCATCGCGCATGTCGGCGATGTAGGACGACAGCAAGTCATTGATGTGTTCCCTCTGGCGCGGTGTCAGCAGTGCGTGGATATTCGCGATCATCCTGTTCGTCGCCAGCTCCCATTCCTGCATCGCTTGCCGCTGATCCGGCGTATAGCCGGCCTCGGGTGCGTACAGCCAGTCTGCCAGGAATGTCTCGATCTCCACTTCGTCAGCACCGGCTTTCAGCATCTCGACCAGCCTGCGCTGCCGGGCTTCGCGCTGCTGCATATAGATCTCAGCGGTCACCGGCAGGCTGCGGCTCAACTCGACGATCCTGCGTTCCTGATCGTCGCTCAGGCTGCCCGCCAGCCAGTGCATGAAACTCAGCGTCCGCTTACTGCGCAGCACTAGATATTCTTCGTGGCCGGTGCCGAGCATCTCCTGCCTGCGCTCGCGACCTTCTTCGGCAAGGTAACGCTCCAGCTCAAGCACCTGCTTCCCGTTCATCCCGGCCAGGATGTGCGCGGCGGGAGCGATCATCGGCTGCATTGTCATGCGGTACAACTCATGCAACAGGCTTCTAAGGTGGGCGGCATCGCCGGGCGCCAGCGGCTCGGCCGACTGCGCCGCCCCGTTCAGGTTCTGCAGGAACGCGATGTACAGCGGCAGCGCCTGCTCGCGGTGCCAGTGCACATAATCGCGGACATCCTGACGGATCGCCGCCTCCTGGCGGGCGTCGAACGTCGCGTAGTCGCCGATCCTGTGCTGCAGGTACCAGTCGGCATTGCGATAGGCGAGGTTCACCGTGTTGCAGCCGGCGGCAAGCAGCGCGTAGGCGAGGAGCAGGAAGAGAGTACGTTTCATGGCGAATTAGACCGTGTATATCCCGCGAGTTCGTTTGTGCAAGTGCAAACTGCATTCATGCGCAGCTGCATGACAAGGTACCGCGTGGATTGCGGCGCGGACGGGGCGCTTCAGCGTCTCGGCACGAGATCGCCCAGCGCATCCAGAAGCGGGCCGAGGAATTTTTCGTAATGCCGCCAGCGCTCCACCGACGAGGTGTAGATACGCTGGCGCACCTGGGTGACGCTGGCGGTGCGGATCGAGCGTTTGGTCTTGTGGAAATCGAGGCAGGCATCGTCCCATTCCAGCCCGCAGTATTCGATCAGCCTGCGCGCCTGCGCTTCCTGGTCGGCGACGATGTCCGCGTACTGCACGTCGAGGAAAGCGCCGGCGGGCAGCACGTTGCGCCAGTGATCCATCAGGCGCGCATATTGGACGTAGTACTGCCCGAGTTCCGCGAGGTCGTAGGTGTGCTCCTGCTTGCGGTGGAACAGCCGGGTGTAGCACGACACACAGGTGTCCACCGGATTGCGGTTTACGTGGATGATTTTCGCGTTCGGCAGCATCAGGTGGATCAGCCCGACCGCGAAAAAGTTGGCCGGCATCTTGTCGGTGATGTGCGCAGCATTCGGCGCGCGCTGCCTCAGCCCGGCGACATATTCCGCGCCCCATGCGGTGAGCATCTGCTGGTCGAGCCCGCGCAGGTTGTCCGGGAAAACGCTTTGTCCGTTCTTGATTTCGCTGCTCCGTTCCGCGATCCTCAACAGGTCGTGAAGCTCGCCTGCGCCATAAACCGCGGGATGGCTGGCGATGATCTGTTCGGTCAGCGTGGTGCCGGAACGCGGCATACCCAGCACGAACACCGGCACATCGGAGGGGTCGCCCGCACCGCGCAGCCGGTCCAGCGTCGCTCGGTCGAAGATCTCCATCACAGTCTCGAACTGGCGGGCGGCACTGGCCGGGTCGTAGGAGAGTTTCGCGCGTTTGAGTTTGCAGCCCGCGATGAAATGCAGGAACGCCCGATCATAGTCCTTGCTATCGTCGTAGCACTTGCCCAGCGCGAAGTGCAGCGACAGCTTCTTGTTGTCGGAATATTCGGCTGATCTCTCTTCTTCTTCCAGCAGCGCGGCAAAATTCTCATCACCAGCTTTGACCTTTTTCACCTGGGCGATATGGACGCGCGCGCCCAGATTATCGGGCTTGAACTTCAGCGCGCGCAGGAACAGTTCTTCCGCGCCGTCCATCTGCCCGAGCTCCATCTTCAGGTGCCCCAGTCCGAGCAGCGCGTCGTCGCATTCCGGGTCCAGCCGCAGCGCCTCGTCATATTCCCGCTCGGCCTGCGCGGGGCGGGTGAGCTCCGAGTAGATGCCGCCCATCAGCGCATGAGCCCTGGGGTTGTTCGCGTCGATCTGGATCGCGCGCAGTCCGGCGGCTTCGGCGGCGGGCAGGTTGTCCAGCGCCTGAAGTGTCTTGGCCAGGCCCATCTGCGCCTCGATATAGACCGGGCGCAGCGCCAGCGCGCGCTGGTAGTGTGCGAGCGCCACATCGTTCTCTTCGCGCGCCAGATGGACGCCGCCCATGTTGCAGATCGACTCGGGATAATTCGGGTTGATGCGCAACGCCTTGTTCAACAATTCAGCTGCCTCGTCGGTGCGATCGTCCTCCAGTATCAGAGCGCCGTAGTTGTTCAGCGGCTCCAGATAATCCGGGTTGGACTCCATCGCTTTCCGGTACCAGGCGAGAGCCTGTTCCTTGTGTTTGCGCTCGCGTTCGATGCTGCCCAGGTTGTTCAGCGACGGCGCGAAGTTCGGGGCGAGCGCCAGTGCGCGCTGCTGGCAGGTCTCGGCCTTTTCGTATTCCTTGCGGTCGAAATACACGATGCCCAGATTGCTGTGCGCCATCGCCATGTTGGGCTCCAGCGCGACCGCGCGCTCGCCGTGCGCGACCGCCTCGTCGAGCAGCTTCATCTGGCGCAGGATCTCGCTGAGGTTTGCATGGAACAGCGCGACATTGCCGTTGTCCCGGATGGCTCTCTGGATCAGCTCGGCGGCTAGTGGGTTCTTGCCGACCTGGTGCGCGATCACGCCCAGCAGGTGCAGCGCGTACGGGTGGTTGGGTTGCTGCTGCAATATCTGCTGCAACAGG
>DASWTZ010000098.1:0-9620 GCA_036401875.1 Gallionella sp. | reverse complement strand
CAGCAGCATCGCGATGTTCTCGGCGAAGTTCTGCACCGCCAGCGCGTTGCCCGCACCTATGGTTTCGTGGCCGCGCTGTTGCAGCAGGGCGTTGAGCGGGACGACAAAGACGCCGCCACAGATGCCGATCGCGATCATCGCGGCGGCGGCGATTGCGAAGTTATCCACCGCGAGCAGTGCGAGTATCGCCGGGCCGAGCAGCAGTCCGCCGAGCAGCGCGCGGTTGACGCTGGCCAGCGAGATCCACAGCCCAGCTCCTGCCGCGCCCAGCACGATGCCGATCGACACCGCACCCATCAGGTTGGCGGGTGTCTGGTTGTCGGTAATCAACAACGCCGCCGGCACCCAGGCGAACAGCATCAGCCTCAGGGTTGAGCCGCTGCCCCAGAACACGCTGGTGCCGAGCATGCTAAACCGGGCATCGGGATCCTGGAACAGCTGCGCCAGCGCGGCCATGAACTTTTTCAGTCGCAGCCAGGGATGGAAACTTTCGCCGGGATTTTCTGCAGGCAGGCGCGGGATGAACAAGTTGGCAATCGAGGCCAGGCCGTAGGCCGCGACGACTCCGGCGAAGGCCCAGTTCAGCGACTGGTCGGCCAGCCAGCCGCCCAGCACCACTCCGAGCAGGATCGCAATGATCGTCGATCCTTCTATCATGCCATTGGCGCGCACCAGCGAAGCTGGCGCGAACATCTGCGACAGGATTCCGTATTTCGCCGGCGAATACATTGCCGCGCCGATGCCGATAATGGCGTAGGCGGTAAGCGGGTTGACCCCCAGCAGCATCGCGACTGCACCAGTCAGCTTGAGCAGGTTCGCTAACAGCATGACGCGGCCCTTGGGAAATCCATCGGCGAGCTGCCCGACGAAGGGTGCAAGCAAGATGTACGGCAGCAAAAAAGATTCCTGCAGCAGCGGGATGAGATTGAACAGACCCTGGGATTTGACGATCGCGATCGCAGCGATTAGCACCATATTGTCGGCCAGCGCAGACAGGAACTGCGCGGTGAACACAGCGATCATGCCCCGCGAGATCAGCGGCAGGTCGAGCGATTTTATTTCATTGGGCGCCATGGTCCTGACCTCTACCGTGAAACGAATTGACCTGCGTGCGATGGTATACCGGCGCGTACGTCCTCCACGGCCATGATATTCGCGGCTAATTCTTCATCCCTGTTGTGGCTGGTCGTCCTGCGGCTCGTTGAGCCGACGCTCGACCAGCAACGAATGCAGCCTGCGGCTGTCCGCTCTCAGAACAGTGACGGTGCAATCGGCAATTTGCACCTTGTCGCCACGCTTGGGGAGTTGGCCGGCTGCCTTGAGCACCAGCCCTCCGACGGTGTCGCAATCGTCATCGCTAAATTCGGTACCCAAAGCTGCATTGAGGTCGGCTATCACGGTGTTTGCCTTTATGCGGTAGACGTTGGGCGCCTGTTCGATGATGTTATCTTCGTCATCATCAAAGTCGTATTCGTCCTCGATGTCGCCGACGATCTGCTCCAGCACGTCCTCGATCGTGACCATTCCGGCGACGCCGCCATACTCGTCCACCACCAAAGCGATGTGGTTGCGATTGCTGCGGAAGTCGCGCAGCAGGACGTTTAGCCGCTTGGATTCCGGTACGAACACCGCCGGCCGCAGCATGTCGCGCACGTTGAACTCCTCGCCCGCGTAATAGCGCAGCAGGTCCTTGGCCAGCAGAATGCCGATGATGTTGTCCTTGTCCCCGTCCGTCACCGGGAAGCGCGAGTGCGCGGTTTCGATCACATGCGGGATGAACTTTTCCGGGGGTTCGCTGATGTCGATCACGTCCATCTGCGCGCGCGGGATCATGATCTCCCTGACCTGGCGTTCGGATACCTGCATCACGCCTTCCATCATCGACAGGGCATCGGCGTCGAGCAGGTTTTTTTCGTAGGCTGAGTACAGCAGTTGGATGAGCTGTTCGCGGTCTTCAGGTTCGCGCAGCAGCAGGGTTGATAGTCGTTCAAGCAAGGTGGGTTTGCTACTCTCTGGTGAATCCATTGGTGTTCAGGTTTCCTGATAGGGATCGGGACATTTCAATTCTAGCATCAGACGTGTTTCCAGTGCTTCCATCTCGGCGGCCTCACTGTCGGTCTCGTGGTCGTAACCTTGCAGGTGCAGCATCGCATGGATGGTCATGTGCGCATAATGCGCCTGCAGGGGTTTGCGCTGAGCCTGCGCTTCTCGCTCGACTACCGGCGCACAAATCACGACATCGCCTGTCAGCGGCTGGCTGTCGTCGTAGACGAAGGTCAGCACGTTTGTGGCGTAATCCTTGCCGCGATAGTTATGGTTGAGCTCACGCCCCTCGGCCTCGTCCACGATGCGCAAAGTCAGGCTGGCATCGCGCTGTTGCGCGGCTTTGACCCAGCGGCGGAATTGGCCGCGCGTGGGAATATTCTGCGCTGCGCTGGCATATTGAACGGCGAGATGCAGCTCAGCTGTTTTTTTGTTTTTCATAGCGCTCGTATGCGGTGACAATTTTCTGTACCAGGGGGTGGCGCACGACATCCTCCGCGTGGAAATCGCTAAAGGCGATGCCGCGCACATCCTTGAGCACGCTGCGCGCCTCGATCAAGCCGCTCTTCTGTCCGCGCACCAGGTCGATCTGGGTCACATCGCCGGTGATCACCGCCTTGCTGCCAAATCCGATGCGCGTCAGGAACATCTTCATCTGTTCCGGCGTGGTGTTCTGCGCCTCGTCGAGGATGATGAAGGAGTGGTTCAGTGTCCGGCCACGCATGTAGGCGAGCGGCGCGATCTCGATCACGCCCCGCTCAAAGGCGCGGCTGACCTTGTCCGAGCCCATCAGGTCGTACAGCGCATCGTAGAGCGGCCGCAGATAAGGATCCACTTTCTGGGTCAGGTCGCCCGGCAGGAACCCCAGTTTTTCGCCAGCCTCCACCGCCGGCCGCACCAGTATCAGCCGTCGCACCGCTTCGCGCTGCAGAGCGTCCACTGCACATGCGACGGCCAGGTAGGTCTTACCGGTTCCGGCCGGGCCGACGCCGAAGGTAATGTCGTGTTCCTGTATCGCCTGTATGTAGCCGTTCTGACGCGGGGTCCTACCGCGTATTTCGGATTTACGCATCATCAGCAACGGCACCGAATCCTGCGCCGGCGGACTTTCATTCTGCCACTTCATCGCCTCGATCAGACCCAGTTGCAGCCGTTCCAGCGTGATGTCGTGGTCCGCCTCCCGGTAGAAATCCTGGATCACCTGGCGCGCCAGTTCTGCCTGTTCTCCCTGCACGGTGAATTGTTCACCGCGCCGCGCGATGCCCACTTCCAGTGCAGTTTCGATCTGGCGCAGGTTTTCGTCGAACGGGCCGCACAAATGCGCGAGCCGCTGGTTGTCCACCGGTATGAAGGAAAAATTCATAGTCGGGCTGTCGTGACTCATGCTGCACCCGCAACCAATTCGCCGCGCAGCGTATGACGCACCACCTGTGTGATTTTCACCTGCACGAAGCCGCCGATCAGTTCAGGGGTCCCGGTGAAATTTACCACGCGATTGTTGTCGGTGCGCGCGGCCAGTTCCTGTGCATCCTTCTTCGACACGCCTTCCACCAAAGCGCGCTGTGTCGTGCCCAGCATCGCCTGCGCCACCACCTCTTCCTGCTCCATGATGCGGTCCTGCAATCGTTTCAGTCGCGCGGCCTTCACCTCTTGCAGCGTATCGTCGCGCATCTCTGCTGCCGGCGTGCCCGGCCGCGGGCTGTACAGATAACTAAAACTATTATCGAAGCCGATCTCATCGATCAGCTTCATGGTCGCCTCGAAATCCTGATCCGTCTCGCTGGGGAAGCCTACGATGAAATCCGAGGTGATGCAGATATCCGGGCGCACGGCGCGAACCCGCCGGATGATGGATTTGTATTCGAGTGCCGTGTGGCCCCGTTTCATCGCGGCCAGGATCCGGTCCGAACCCGATTGCACAGGCAGGTGCAGATGGCTGACCAGTTTGGGTATGGTCGCGTAGCAGTCTATCAGCCTTTGCGTCATGTCCTTGGGGTGCGAAGTGGTGTAGCGCAGGCGTTCCACCCCTTCGAGGGCGGCGATTGCCTGCAACAGGAACGCAAAATCCACGGTCTCACCATCCTCGCCGGCGCCACGATAGGCGTTCACATTCTGTCCCAGAAGGGTCACTTCCCTGGTACCTCGCCCGACCAGTTGGCGCACATCCCGCATCACATCTGCCAGCGGACGCGAGACCTCTTCTCCGCGCGTATAGGGAACCACGCAGAACGTGCAATATTTGCTGCAGCCTTCCATGATGGATACGTATGCCGTGCCTTGGGCCTCACGGGGTGCAGGCAGGTTGTCGAACTTTTCAATCTCGGGAAAGCTGATATCCACCTGTGCGGTTCCGGACGTCCTGCGCGCCTCGATCAGCTGCGGCAAGCGGTGCAGCGTCTGTGGGCCGAATACCACATCCACGTATGGCGCTCGCTTCAATATCGCGGCGCCCTCCTGGCTTGCCACGCAGCCCCCCACGCCGATCAGCAGGCCGGGCTTGGCCAATTTAAGGGGCCGCACCCGCCCCAGGTCCGAAAATACCTTTTCCTCGGCTTTTTCCCGTATCGAACAGGTATTGAACAGGATCACATCGGCTTCGGCGGGATCCTCCGTCCTCTCCAGCCCCTCGCATGCCCGCATCACGTCCGCCATTTTGTCCGAATCGTATTCGTTCATCTGGCAGCCAAAGGTTTTAATAAAGAGTTTCTTAGTCACTTTCGTCCTGTAAGGCTTTCCTGAATCTGTCTCAAACCAAATCCTGAGTGGATTGCTGGCTTAATAATGCAGAAATTGGACTTCCTTATTCAAAAAATTATGCTACGATTTGCACCGGTTTCATCGTTTTTCGGATCTACTATAATTTTCAGGAGGAATAGAAATGGCAATTATCGCTACTGTATGTTCTGTTGGCACCGTGATCATGGCAATCTGGTTCTCTTTGTTTATGGTCAAAGAGTTGTTTGCCAGCAAGTAAAAGATTAGTCGCACTGTAGCAGAACAAAAAACCAGCCTAGGCTGGTTTTTTCATTTGGTGGTGATAGGTGGATTTGAACCACCGACCTCAGCGTTATGAGTGCTGCGCTCTAACCACCTGAGCTATATCACCGCGAAGAGCGCGGCATTTTCCCGATTTCATCCTTCTTTGTCAATGCGCATGTTGAATTTACCAGCTCGCTGTCCGGAAATTCTTTCTGTATCCGCTGCAGATTGGTCTTGGTTGCCGGATTCACTGCATTCAGCACAAACGTTGTTGTTTTCAGCTTGCCGCCCCTCTCGCCTACGATAGCGGTGCGTATCCCCCTGGTTTGCAACTGCTTCAGGTGTTTTTCCGCAGCCTCCTGCGTCTTGAATACCCCCAGTGATATCGCATTCGCCCACTTATCTGAACTTCCGACCACAAAGTATTCCTTGATGCCGAGTTTTTTTATCTCGCGCACCTTGCGGATCACCGCGCGACGGTCTTTCAGTGGAGGCATGTACACCCAATAGCTGTTTTCGTACTCCGTCTCCCGCAGAACCGGCTTTTCTGCCAGACCCGCAATGGCTTTTTTGGCGCGCTCCAGCTCCGACCCCGCAAATTCACCCCACTCCATGCACAGCGCTTCCGGCTTTGCCTCTACGGCTGCCGGCTGCGGATTCACGGCCTTGGATTCCGGCGAAATCGAGGGCTCCGGACGGGTCTGGATAACGGCCGCTTCCTTCTCCGGAGCCGGCTTTACTTCTGCTTGGTTGCTGCTCACCAGTCTTATCTTGCTTTCGTTCAGGGCTCCGTTGACCGCCTTGTCCGGATTTTCCTGACGCATCTTCATCGCGGCGAAGAAGGCGAGGTTTGCCACCAGTAGGATAATCAATAGTTTCTTCATTTTGTTTTTTCTTCCCGGGCAATCAGACTTATTCCACGTAATACCATATCTTCGACCAACTCGACCTGCATGCCCAGATGGGGCAGCAACTGTTGTGCCGCACCGCCGCCAAGGATAATCGGCACATCATCGCTTCCCAATGATCTTTGCTGCCTTTCAATTGCGCCGCACGTTGCCTGTATTGCGCCGCTGAACATTCCGTCGCAGGTGTCGTCTGGAAAATGCTGGTATCTACCTCCCCCAGCCCGCAGATTGGCTGCTGTGTGAACCAGACTCCTCTGCATCAACTCTATGCCCGGCAAGATCAGACCGCCCCTGAATTTACCGCTTTCCGACAGCGTATCTATTGTCGTTGCCGTCCCGGAATTCACCACGATGCATTGTCGCCCAACGATGTTCCATGCTGAGATCAGCGCCGCCCACCGGTCGCTTCCCAGTTGCGCGGGATCAGCATAGCCGTTCTCAATCCCATACCCCGATCTTTGTGCGCTGATGAATCGCGTATCGTGAATGCCCAGCTCTTTGATTCGTGCAGCTACCCCCTCGCCCGCTACATTGCTCACCCAGACCTGAAAGATTCCCTGCATATCGGTTATCTGACTGGCTAACATTGGCAGCTTCTCCAACGGCATCGCGCCGCGTTGCAGCCATTGGTCATGCTGGATCACGGCCCATTTAATTCGGCTGTTTCCCGCGTCTATCAGCAGCTTCTTCACATGGCACCCACTTCACCCGAATTGTACCGTTGAATCCCCTGCGAATTTTTCAGGCAGAGCTCTCCTGTTTCGCTCACGCCCAACGCCACGCCTATCGTATTCGATCCATCCGGCATCTTCAGCCTGACCTCGCCGCCCTGATTTCCGTGGTATTTCTGCCATTCTTCCCGCAATGGTGCAAACCCATCCGCTGCGAATCCCTTGAGCATTCCCGCCAGTTCCTGGATTATCGCGGCCAGCAACTGATTGCGTGACGGCATCACTTCACAGATTTCAGTGAGCGAACTGGCCGCCTGATCGATCTGTTCGACCAGTTTTTCGGGCAGGGTGTAATTAATCCCGATGCCGATCACGACCGCGCTCGGTCCCAGCATGTCACCCTGTGCTTCGATGAGCACCCCGCCCAGCTTGCCAGTACTGGTCATCAGGTCATTCGGCCATTTCAGGCTTACACCCTGCACGCCCAGCTTGCTCAATGCTCGTACCAGCCCCACTCCCACAGCCAGACTCAATCCGGACAGCGCATTCAACCCACAGTCAAAGCGCCAGATCATCGAAAATGTCAGCCCGGTCCCCAGCCCGGAATGCCATGTTCGGGCGAGCCTTCCGCGCCCCGCCGTTTGCCTTTCGACTGCTAGAATGGTTCCGCTGGGCGCACCGGTTGCAGCCCGCTGCATCAGCAGGGTATTACTGGATGACGCTTGCTGCAATATTTCTATATCGAATCCCGCCTGTCCGGATCCCAGCCATTGCTGTATCCGTTCCTTGTCCAAGCGCTCCCAGGTCTGTGGCAGGCGGTAACCGCGTCCTCGTATGCGCTGAACGCCTATTCCATACTCGGCCGCTTGTTTCACCGAATTGAATACACTGGCGCGCGATATGCCCAGCTGTGCTGCCAGATCCTCTCCGGAGTGGAATTTGCCATCCGACAACATTTGCAGCAACTGCCAGGTTCTTTCGCTGCACATGTCTTTTGTCATTGCGGCATCTCGTTGTCTCGGTGAGGCCTCTCTTCCAGAAAGGCCTGGATTTCTTCGCGACGATTCATCGCATCCCGGTAACCTAAGTCGATCAATGTCTTGCAGTACTTGCCCTCGGACAATAAGTAACTGAGCAGGGTGGCCCCGCTCTGGTTGGCGGTTCCCCCGACCAGACGCATCAATATGCGTATCGTCCATGGAAGTTCTTTGGCATAGTGTGATGCAATTTTTTCTATGGACTGGCTCGGCGTGATCACCAGCACGTTGACCTTCTTCAAATTGCTGCGTTGCCTGATCTCATCCGGCATTATCTCGACAATTTCGTTCGTTTTGCGCACCCTTTCCAGATCCACTTCCATGCTGTCGAGGAATATGCTGTTCAGCGCATGGCCTGCTATCTGGGCCAGCGAAGGGTATGAGCCGATTTCATTGCGCTCACCCTCCAATTCATTTGTGCCATTATTCACGCCTATCACCAGTATGCTGGTTGCGCCCAGTTGCATGGCCGAACTGACAGGCGCGATTTGTCTCATCGAGCCATCACCAAAATATTCGCGGTTTATCTGTATTGCCGGAAACAGAAAGGGCAATGCCGACGAAGCAAGCAGGTGTTTGTTCTCGATTTTGGTCTTGACGCCTATGCGACGGGTCCCATGCCACGGGGCGATTTCATCCGCACCCTGGTAGAAGGTGACCGATTCACCCGAACTGTACCCCGATGCCGTTATGCTGAGTGCCCGGAGCAGGCCTGCGTCTATATTGTCCTGTATTTTCTCACAGGGCATTATTTCATCGAGCAGCTCTATCAACGGCGTATTGTCGAGCAGCGATACCTGCTCAAGCTTGTTGATCCCAAATCCGCTCAGAATCATGCCAGCCAGCCAGTAGAAGGTGTTGTTGAATACGCCGACCAGGTCCGTCCTGTATACCTGGTTCGCATGGAAGTTTTTCCATATTCTGTCGAGATGGCGCACCCCTTTGCGGAAGCTGCGCATATTTATCGAAAGTACCGCCGCATTCAGGGCGCCTGCCGACGTGCCGCAAATTATCGGAAATGGATTGTGCGCACCACGCGGCAGGAATTCTGCAATCGCCTTCAGCACCCCTACCTGGTACGCCGCGCGGGCGCCCCCACCGGTCAGGATCAATCCAATCCGCTTGTCCATGCTGCTTACTCGATTTTCGCCCTAACCGAATCCAGCGCGTCTTTAAGTGTTTCCTCCGGCAGCGCGTTCAGCATTTCCGACAGCATCTCGGCTGAGGTAATTGCTCCTTGCGGCAACTTCTTTGCTTCGGTGTTGGCTACCAGCACAGCGGCTGCACCGACTACTTTCAGCAACCGTGCCCGCTCGTGCATCAACATCTCGATTTCCTGGCGGAGCAGTTCGATTTCCTGCTTGTTCATCACTTCCCCTAATGTGTCTTCACGCCTACAACCGCAAGTGCGCTCATGTTGATGATGCGCCGCACGGTGGCGGTGTTTGTCATGATATGCACCGATTTTGCTGCGCCCAGCAGTACCGGACCGATCGTGATGCCATCGCCCGCCAGTACCTTGAGCAGGTTGAATGCGATGTTCGCTGCATCCAGATTCGGCATGACCAGCAGGTTCGCGTTATCCTTCAGGCGCGAGTCCGGAAACAGCGAGGCACGGATTACATTCGAAACTGCGGCATCGCCGTGAATTTCACCTTCCACCTGAAGATTCGGCGCCTTTTTTTCCAGCAGACTGCGCGCCCTGCTCATCTTCTGCGCCGATGAATCCTCGAAGCTGCCGAAATTGGAATGGGACAGTAGCGCCACCCTTGGTTCCAGTCCAAAACGCCTGACTTCCTCGGCGGCCAGTTCCGTGATTTCCGCGATCTGCTCTGCGGTCGGGTCGAGATTCACGTGGGTATCACATATGAAGAGGGTGTGTTCCTTCAGCATCAGGATGTTCATGGCAGCGTAGACCGTCGATCCCTCACGCAGTCCGATCTTTTCACTGACATGAAGCAGATGGTCCTGCGGCTTGCCGG
>DASWTZ010000097.1:0-61980 GCA_036401875.1 Gallionella sp. | reverse complement strand
CGCGCATGTAATTGATCACCTCCCAGTGTCTGGGCGTCAGCTGGATATTCTCGGCAACAGCGATGACGTTTACTGCTTCCTCGCTGTAATCAGGTTCCAGCAAAAAGCCCTCTGCATCTGTTTCCAGTTCATTTCCGGCGATTGTGTATCCCATGTGACCTCCATCAGGTTAAAAAAATCAGTCATCGTCCAGTCCGGTGATGACCTTGTAAGGAATGAAAATGCCGCAGCCGAATTCGCGGAAACCGCCCAGTCCGGCATACTGTAATTTGAGTGAGGCGTCGGCTTTCAGGTCATGAATGACCAGGCTGAAGCCCTCTATGTGTTTTTGTCCCGATCCCAGGGTTTGCCGTTTGCCGCAGATCAGGTTGCCGACGATACCCAGCGCCCGCAATTGCGCGCTGATGTCTGCAATGAATTGCACTTCATCGCTCGCGCCGGCCACGATCTGTGCGTGTACGGTGGGGGAGTGCTGGATGGGACGCCTCTTCCCCTTGCCAAGCAGCAAGCGGCTGTGGCCGATTTTGATCGGCTGTTCCGATATTTGCTCTGCGACCCGGTCGGCGATTCCCTCGGGCAGGCGTATCGCCAGCTTGGTCCGCTTGGGTAGCAGCATGCCGTCGCTGTTGCCGGTCAGCCGCAACGGTAGTATGCCCACCTGCGCCTGAGTCGCAAGCAACGGTGACAGGCGCAGCAATTCGTCCCAAAGGTCGAACGGATAGGAGGCATGTGGTGATTCGCCGGCAAGGTCGAACACCATGTCGATCATTTCAGGAAGTTTGCCGGCTGTTTGCGTCATGGCTACTGTTTTTGGGCGTCCGCCCAGCCTTGCATGGCTGCGGCCCATTGCCGGGCGGTTTGCGGGTCGATGTCGAATATCGTAAAGCGCTTGCCTTCGCGTATGCGTATGCGCATCAGGCTCATCCCGTTTTCAGCATGGTCGATCTGCTGCAATTCGATCTCCTGCCCGCCTAATGGAACCTTAATTTTTGCCAAGTCGAGGGTCTGCGCCATAACTGTTGTGACCTTTTAGTCGGTTGATTGCGGCCGTTCAGGCATGGCAAGAGTCTATCGCTATTGCGTTGATATTTGAAATACTACTGGGGGAAGGTGGAGTACCACCCTTAAGGGTTATTGAGGATAGTTGCTAAGGGTGATGGAATGCAAAAACGGTACATCGTAGTATTCTAATACTTCAGGAATCTGGATGAAGCGACGGGTTGAAATGCGCTTTCTCCATACGGATTACAGGTTACTGGTTCCCGTCTCTGCCGGGTCATTGAAACGTTTGCCAGCAGTAAGCTACAGGCAACGCGACTGAAAGGAAATTATTATGGCTAAGAAGTTGCATGATACCCCAAATCTCGATCAGCTCGAGAGCGGTCCATGGCCCAGCTTTGTGACGGGTTTGAAGGAGCTGGCAAAGAACAAGGATTACGTGGTTGACCTGCTGGGTCAGCTCGAGGCCTCCTATAAAACAAAGAAGGGTTACTGGAAGGGCGGTACCGTCGGTGTATTCGGTTATGGCGGCGGTGTGATCCCTCGCTTTACCGAACTCAAGGACGACAAGGGTCAGCCGGTCTACAAGGATGCGGCCGAGTTCCATACGCTGCGCGTGATGCCTCCCCCGGGCATGCACTACGACACCGACACGCTGCGTAAATTCTGCGATCTGTGGGAGCGGCACGGTTCGGGCCTGATCGCTTTCCACGGCCAGTCCGGCGACATCATGTTCCAGGGTGCGACGACCGAGAACGTCCAGAAGGCGTTCGACGAGATCAACGAGATGGGTTTCGACCTGGGCGGCGCGGGTCCCGCAGTGCGAACCTCGATGTCCTGCGTGGGCGCGGCGCGTTGCGAGCAGTCCTGCTACGACGAAGCAAAGGCTCACCGTGCAGTGCTGAACACCTTCCTCGACGACATCCATCGCCCCTCCCTGCCATACAAATTCAAGTTTAAGTTCTCCGGTTGCCCGAATGACTGCATGAACTCGGTGCAGCGCTCCGACATGGCGGTGATCGGTACATGGCGCGACAACATCCGTACCGATGAGGCGCTGGCGAAGAAGTGGTTCGCCAAGCACGGTATGGATGAGTTGGTGAACGACGTGGTGGCACGTTGCCCGACCAAGACCTTCCAGCTGAAAGAGATCAAGAACGTCAAGAAGGGCGACAACATCTCCAGCGTGGCGGTCAGCGATACCCATGCGGTCGAGATCGACAACCGCGACTGCGTGCGCTGCATGCACTGCATCAACGTGATGACCGGTGCGTTGGCGCCAGGAAAAGACAAGGGCGCGACCGTGTTGGTGGGTGGCAAGAGCCACCTGAAGATTGGCGGCCTGCTGGGTACCGTGATCATCCCGTTCATCAAACTGGATAACGACGAAGGTGTCGAGAAGCTGGTCGACTTCGCGCAGCGCACGATCGACTTCTTTGCCGAGAACGCATTGGAGCACGAGCGTACCGGCGAGATGATCGAGCGTATCGGTCTGTCGAACTTCCTGGATGCGATGGAGATCGACGCCGATCCGGCAATGGTCAACTCGCCGCGCATGAATCCCTATGTTCGTACCGATGGCTGGGATGACGAAGTCGCCAAGATCAAAGCCCATAAATCCAAAGCTGCCTGAGGAGAGAGAACATGAATGCACCTGTGCAAATGCGCAAACCCAAAGAAACCGGCGTGCCGGATAACAAGAAGTATCTGCATCCATTGATGGCGAAGAACTACGGGAATTGGAAATACCACGACCGTCCGCGTCCCGGTGTGCTGCACCACGTAGCGCATGGCGGCGACGAGATCTGGTCGGTGCGTGCCGGTACGCAGCGCCAGATGGATATCTACACCATACGCAAGCTGTGCGACATCGCCGACAAGTTTGCCGAAGGTCGCGTCCGCTTCACCATCCGTTCCAACATCGAGTTTATGGTGTCGGACGAGAAGAAGGTTGCGCCGCTGATCGCCGAGCTGGAAAAGAGCGGCTTCCCCGTCGGCGGCACCGGCAACTCGGTGACGATGATTGCGCATACACAGGGCTGGCTGCACTGCGACATCCCCGGCACCGACGCCTCAGGCGTGGTGAAGGCGCTGATGGACGAACTGTATGACGAGTTCCGTCGCGAAGAGATGCCCAACCGCGTGCACCTGTCCACCTCATGCTGCGAGATCAACTGCGGCGGTCAGGCGGACCTGGCGATCATCGTGCAGCATACCAAGCCACCGGTCATCAATCACGACCTGGTTGCCAACGTCTGCGAGCGTCCGGCTGTGGTTGCTCGTTGCCCGGTTGCGGCGATCCGTCCCGCGATGGTCAACGGCAAGCCTTCGCTCGAGATCGACGAATCCAAGTGCATGTGCTGCGGTGCCTGCTATCCTCCCTGCCCACCGATGCAGATCAACGACCCGGAGAATTCCAAGCTGGCGATCTGGGTCGGCGGCAAGAACTCCAACGCGCGCGGCAAGCCGACCTTCATGAAGATGGTTGCATCCGGCCTGCCCAACAATGCGCCGCGCTGGCCTGAAGTGGCGGAAGTGGTCAAGAACATCTTGCACGTCTACAAGGAAGATGCGCGTCCCTGGGAGCGTCTGGCCGACTGGATCGACCGTATCGGCTGGCCGCGCTTCTTCGAGAAGACCGGGCTGCCGTTCACGAAGTATCTGATTGACGATTGGCGCGGTTCGCGTGCCAACCTCAATTCCTCGACCCATATCCGTTTCTGAACGGAAAGGCCAAAAGGAAAGGTTGAGATATGAAGATCGGTATCGTAGTGAACGAGGGGCCTTACCAGCATCAGGCCAGCGACTCCGCCTATTTGTTTGCCAAGGCGGCGATTGCGAAGGGTCACGAAGTCTGGCGGGTGTTCTTTTATCACGACGGCGTGAACAACGCGTCGAAACTGACTGAGCCTCCCCAGGATGACCGGAACATCGTGAATCGCTGGACCAAGCTGGCTGAAGAGCACAAGGTGGACTTGGTGGTGTGCGTGGCAGCAGCGCTGCGCCGCGGCATCAAGGAAGAGAATCTGGCGCAGGGTTTCCGCATTTCGGGGCTCGGCCAGTTGGTGGAGTCTGGTATCAAGTGTGACCGCCTGGTTACCTTTGGCGATTGAGGGGGCGAGATGAGCGATATCAAGAAATTCATGTTCGTTAACCGCAAGGCTCCGTACGGCACGATCTACGCGCTGGAGTCGCTGGAGGTGGTGCTGATCACGGCGGCATTCGATCAGGATGTTTCCCTGGTTTTTCTTGACGATGGCGTGTACCAGCTCAAGAAGGGCCAGCAGACCAAGGGCATCGAGACCAAGAACTTCTCACCCGCCTACCGTGCGCTCGAGGGCTATGACATCGAGAAGCTGTATGTGGAAAAGGAGTCGATGGAGGCACGCGGACTCAGCGAGGAGGATCTGCTGGTAGATGTCACCGTGCTCAGCCGTGCCGAGATGAGCGAGTTGATGGATCAGCAAGACGTGGTCTTGAGCTTCTAAGGGAGGATCGTTTACATGCTGCACATAATCAATAAATCCCCGCTGACCAATACCGCGCTGGAAAGCTGCCTGCGCGTATCACAGTCCGGTGCGATCCTGCTGATCGAGGATGCGGTTTATGCCGCCACAAAGGGCAACGCTTTCGAGGGTAAAATCACCGAGTCGTTGGGCCGTTTCAAGGTGTATGTCCTGCAACCCGACCTGGAAGCGCGCGGACTGGCCGATCGTATTGTTGCAGGGGTGTCCCCTGTGGATTACGCCGGTTTTGTCGACCTCGTCACGACCAATAACAACTGCCAATCCTGGCTTTAAACTTGATTCAAAAAGGAGCAATACCATGGCTAGCATCGAAGTGAACGGAAAGTCTTACGAAACCGACGAAGAGGGTTACCTGATCAACCTGTCCGACTGGAACTCGGAAGTTGCCGAGTACATCGCCGGCACCGAAAACATCAAGATGACCGAGCAGCATTGGGAAGTCATCAACTTCCTGCGCGAGTATTTCGATGAGTATCAGATCGCTCCCGCAGTCCGCGTTTTGACCAAGGCAATCGGCAAGAAGCTGGGTGCGGACAAGGGCAACAGCGAATACCTGTACGGCCTGTTCCCGTATGGTCCAGGCAAGCAGGCGTGCAAGATTGCCGGACTGCCCAAGCCAACCGGCTGCGTTTAAGGGGCTGGATCCGGAGTGGGGGTGGAGGAGCGAGTAAATACTCATCCTCAATCCTCATCCGAGATCCCCAATCCACGATCCTAATCAATCCTTGATCCTAATATGAGCACTTTGTTCGCAATCCTGTTTTACCTTGCAACCTTGCTGTTTGTCGTGGGATTGTTCTACCGTATCAGCATCTATGCGCGGACCCCCGCGCCGCTGAAGATACCCACCACCCCTGCCCCTATCACCGTGGGAGGAGTGGCGTTGCGCATGACGCGCGAGGTGGTGTTCTTCGAGAGTTTGTTCAAGGCGAATTTATGGATATGGGGGATGGGCTGGTTGTTCCACACCAGCCTGGCGCTGGTCCTCCTGCGCCACTTGCGTTACTTCACCGAACCAGTATGGTCGTGGGTAGCGTTCATGCAACCGTTCGGCATGTATGCGGGCATTACCATGCTGCTGGGTGTACTGGGATTGTGGGGGCGCCGGCTGTTTGTCGAGCGCATACGTTATATTTCCACGCCTTCCGATCACCTCATGCTGGCTCTGTTCGTCGTGATCGCCCTGTCCGGATTGACGATGACGTTTGTTGCACATCCCGACGTGATCGCAGTGAAAGCATTTTTCCTCGGCTGGATGAGTTTCGACTGGCAGGCCCTGCCGTCGAATTCCGCACTGTATATACACCTGTTGATGGTTGCCGTGCTGATGCTGATCTTCCCGGTCAGCAAGCTGTTGCATGCACCTGGAGTGTTCTTCTCGCCCAGCCGGAATCAAACCGACAACCCGCGCGACAAGCGTCACATCGCCGCCTGGGCAAAAAAAATGGAATCGGAGAACTAGCATGGCGGATATCGCAGCACCAGCCTACCGCGTCATTCCCATCGTCCCCGCGCTGAAGCCTGGTGCGATGGAGGGGAGCGGCCCTTTTGTCGCAAGCGACAAGATCCAGGAAGCGCTGGGTTTCCCCGGCGGGTTGCCGGGCGGATTGGTCGAGGATTGGCACGATCGTGCCATCGCAAAAATGGGCGAATTGCTGACCAAGTACCGTTCGCTCAAGGTATACATGGACGCCTGCGTGCACTGCGGCGCATGCACCGACAAGTGCCACTACTTTATCGGCACGCAGGATCCGAAGAACATGCCGGTGGCGCGTCAGGACCTGATGCGCAGCGTGTACCGCCGCTACTTTACGCTGCCGGGCAAGCTGTTCCCGAAACTGGTGGGTGCGCGCGACCTGACGCGCGAGGTGTTGGACGAGTGGTACAACTATTTCCACCAGTGTTCCGAGTGCCGCCGCTGCTCGGTGTTCTGCCCCTACGGCATCGACACCGCGGAAGTGACCATGGCTGCCCGCGAGATCCTCGCTTCGGTCGGTTACGGCCAGAAATATTCCAACGAGATCATCGGCAAGGTGCACAAGATAGGCAACAACCTCGGCCTGCCCGGCCCGGCGCTGGTGGATACGCTGGAAGGCCTGGAGGAGGATGTCAAGGAGGATACCGGCATCGACGTGCGCTTCCCGATCGACGTGAAGGGTGCCGAGGTACTGCTGGTTACGCCTTCCGCCGACTTTTTTGCCGAGCCGCACATCGACAGCCTGATCGGCTATGCCAAGGTGTTCCACGCGACAGGCACCAGCTGGACGCTGTCTTCGATGTCTTCCGAGGCGGCCAACTTCGGGATGTTCATCGGCAATTACGAACAGCTGCGCAAGATCGCGCTGCGTATCCGCCAGGCCGCGCTGGAATTGGGTGTTAAACGCATCGTGGTGGGGGAGTGTGGCCATGCCTGGCGCGTCGCCCACAGCTTCTGGAATACGCTGAGCGGGGTCGGTGACGGTGCGGATGAGACCGACCGCTTCGCGATGATGCTGCAGAAACAGCTCGATCACCGTTACAGGCAGCCGACGCATATCTGCGAATTCACCTGGGACATGATCGAGCGCGGTGCGCTTTCCTTCGACAAGGAAGCCAACGACCATCGCATCATCACCTTCCACGATTCATGCAACGTAGCACGCGGATCGAACATGGGCGGCTACCAGGGCGGCCAGTTCGAGATCCCGCGCAACATCATCAAGGCGGTTGCAAACAATTTTGTCGAGATGTCCCCCGAGACGACGCGCGAACAGACCTTCTGTTGCGGCGGCGGGGGCGGATTGCTCACGGACGATTTGCTGGAATTGCGTGTCAAGGGCGCGCTGCCACGCATGGAAGTGCTGCAACAGGTAGTGGATCAAAATGGCGTCAATTTCATGGCAACCATCTGCGCCATCTGCAAGGCGCAATTTACCAAGGTCATGCCCATCTACGGATTCGACCGGAGAATGGTGGGCGGGGTACATCAGCTGGTCAGCACTGCGATCAGGCTGGGGGACAAGTAATCACTCATTGGAGGTAGGACGATATGTCAGCAACAACCGAAACTACGCAGAAGGTCACGTTCCGTCGCTACAAGGATGGCGACAACAAGGTCAAGCGCCTGAACGAGAAGATTTTCCAGTCGAGCCACACCTACAAATGTCCGACCTACATCCAGTCTACTCCCCCCTGCCAGGCTAGCTGTCCGGCGGGCGAGGATATCCGCGGCTATCTCGCGATTGTGCGCGGCACCGAAAAACCCCCGGTTGGCGCTGATGGCAAGCCGACCATGCCCTGGCAGGAATATGCATGGCGCCGCCTGACTGAAGCCAATCCGTTCCCGTCGGTGATGGGCCGTGTTTGTCCGGCTCCCTGCGAGACCGGCTGCAACCGCAACGAAGTGGAAGACCATGTTGGCATCAATTCGGTGGAGCACTTCCTGGGCGAGTACGCGATCGCCAACAAGCTGAAGTACAACAAACCGGCAGTCGCTCCTTCGGGCAAGAAGGTCGCGGTACTGGGCGGCGGACCTGCCGGACTGTCCTGTGCCTACCAGCTCGCGCTGAAGGGGCATGAAGTCACCATCTTCGACGAGCAAGAGCAGCTGGGCGGCATGATGCGCTACGGTATCCCGGGTTTCCGTACACCACGCGATGTGCTGGATGCGGAGATCCAGCGCATCCTCGATTTGGGCGTAAAAACCCGCATGAAGACCCGCGTCGGCAGCGACATCACGATGGAACAGATTCGCAAGGATTTCGATGCGGTGTTCCTCGGCATGGGCGCGCAGGCCGGCCGCGCGCTGCCGATTCCCGATGCCGAAGCGCCGAACGTCGTGACAGCGACAGCTTTCCTGAAGGCATTCAATGATGGCCGTCTGCAGCATGTCGGCAAGCGCGTGGTCGTGGTCGGCGGCGGCGACACCTCGATCGACGTGGCGACCGTTGCACGTCGTCTGGGCCACATCACGCATGCCAAACCGACCGATGCCGAGATGGCCATCGCCGGACGCATGGCGCATGACGTGGCTGACATTTCCGCCAAGCAGGGTGCGGATGTGGCGCTGACCTCGGTGTTCCCGATCGACAAGATGCAGGCCAACAAACATGAGATCGAGCAGGCGCTGGCCGAAGGCATCCATATCCTAGGCGGCATGGTTCCTGTCGGCATCGTGCGCGGCAAGGATGGCCGTGCCACGGCGCTGCGCGTTGCGAAATGTGAAGCCAAGTTCGCCGGCGGTAAGCTGGAGATTAACAAGGTGGAAGGCAGCGAGTACGACATCGAAGCCGACCTGATCGTTTCTGCGATTGGCCAGGCGGTTGATTTCACCGGGCTGGAGCAATTCGACAACGGCAAGGGCGCGGTTTCGACCGACCGCAATTATGTGGTGAACGGCCAGGCTGGCGTTTTCGCCGGCGGCGACGTGATCCGTCCGCACCTGCTGACCACGGCCATCGGCCACGGTTCCATCGCTGCTGACGGCATCCACAACTACATGCGGGGCAAGGACCTTGAGAAGCGTCCCAAGATAGACGCGCACCAATTCGACATCATGCGCAAGATGGTGGAGAAGGGGATCGAGATCAAGGAGACCCATGAGCCGCTGCGCGGCACCTGCAATTCCAACGTGGCGGTGCACAACTTCGACAACCGATCGGATCGCTATGTGATCCCGCATGAAAAATTGTTCCTTGGCCACTTCTCCTACGTGCCGCGCAATCAGCGCGAGGTCGTCACACTGGACAAGGAGACCGCGCTGGGCAACTTCGAGGAGCGCCTGGTTGCGCTGGTCGAGGAGAAAGCTGTCGCCGAAGCCAAGCGCTGCATGAGTTGCGGCATGTGTTTCGAGTGCGACAACTGCGTGGTGTACTGCCCCCAGACCGCCGTGTTCAGGGTCAAAAAGAACCAGTCGACGCTGGGCCGCTACGTGGATACCGATTACAACAAGTGCATCGGCTGTCACATCTGCGCGGATGTTTGCCCGACCGGCTACATCCAGATGGGTTTGGGTGAGTAATGAGACGGCTTGTCACTCTACTGCTTTGCCTGTGCATCCCGGCCGCCTGGGCCGCTGAAGGCTACCTGCCCAAACTGGATGCGGGCAAGGGCGGCCAGTGCGTGGAAGACTCACAATGGATGCGCAAGAACCATATGCACCTGCTCAAGCACCAGCGCGACGAGACGGTGCACCGGGGAATACGCGATGAAAAGAACAGTCTGAAGAACTGTATCGAGTGCCATGCCAGCATGAGTGATAACAGCGTGATCGCAAGGGAAGACAGCTTTTGCGTGGGGTGTCACCGCTATGAGGCAGTCAAGATTGACTGTTTCGAATGCCATTCAGGCATACGCAAATCGGCTTGGGAGCAGCGCAAATGAATGATGTCGATATACAACGCAGGCAATTCCTGAAGACCTCGGTGGGCCTGGCCGCTGTTTCGGTTGCACCGGGAGTAATGCTGTTCGATATGGCACACGGTAATACAGAAGCGGTTTCCGGCAAGGTTCGCTGGGGGATGCTGATCGACACGGCGAAATGCGCCGAGGGCTGCGACGACTGCGTGAAGGCATGCAACCGCGAGAACGGCCTGTCTGGGGGGCTGAGCCCGACGGATTCGCAGTGGATACGCAAGGTCGAGCTCAAGGACATGCGCAGCGGACGTGCGGTGACGTTGCCGGTGATGTGCCAGCATTGCGAGCACCCGCCCTGCGTGGATGTTTGCCCGACCGGCGCCTCCTTCAAGCGCGCGGACGGGATCGTGTTGGTGGACCGTCATCTGTGCATCGGCTGCCGTTACTGCATGATGGCCTGCCCGTACAAGGCCCGCTCTTTCGTGCACGAGCCGCTGCATGACCAGAATCCGGATGTGCCGCGCGGCAAGGGGACAGTCGAGAGCTGCTCGATGTGCGTGCATCGTGTGGACCAGGGGCTGAAACCGGCCTGTGCCGAAGCATGCCCGAACAAGTCCATCCTGTTTGGCGATCTTAACGATCCCAACAGCGAGATTTCCATCAAGCTTCGCACTGTCGCATCGACACAGTTGCGGGCCGATCTGGAAATCAATCCTGGCATCAGTTATCAGGGTATTTAAATCATGAGTACTAATTATTCGACACAGCTGAGAAGCCCGCTCTATTACACGCTGCTGTCATTGGGCGCGCTAATTGTCCTAGCCGGTCTGTATGCGGTCTATCTGATGGAGCATTACGGCCACATCATTACTGGGATGAACAACCAGATAGTTTGGGGCATGCCCCATGTGTTCGCGATCTTCCTGATTGTCGCGGCTTCAGGCGTACTGAACGTGTCGTCCATCGGTTCGGTGTTCAACAAGCCGGCCTACAAGGCCAGGGCGCCACTGGCCGGTCTGCTGTCCATCGCGATGCTCGCGGGTGGACTGACGGTGCTGATGCTGGATCTGGGCAGGCCGGATCGCATCATCGTGGCCGCAACCAATTACAACCTCAAATCCGTCTTTGCGTGGAACATCGTGCTTTACTCCGGCATGTTCGCGGCCGTGGTGGTGTATCTGTGGACGATGATGGAGCGGCGCATGCACCCGTGGTCCAAGCCTGCCGGGTATCTGGTGTTCGTCTGGCGATTCGTCCTGACGACAGGTACCGGCGTCATCTTCTCCTTCCTGGTGGCGCGGCAGGCATATGGTACCGCACTGCTGCCGCCGATGTTCATCGTGATCTCGTTCGCCTGGGGCATGGCAGTGTTCCATATCGTTCAATCGACCATCTACTCGTGGAACCAGCTCAGTCTTGACGAATATGTGCAGAAGCGCATGCGTAACCTGATGGGGGTGTTCGTGATCGCCGCACTGTATTTTGTGGCGGTATATCACCTGACCAACCTGTATTTTGCCAAGCAGGCCGATTTCGAGCGGTTCATCCTGGTCGATGGCGGGATCTATCCGGCATTGTTCTGGGTGGGCTATGTCCTGCTCGGGAATCTGTTGCCGCTTTTGCTAATTTATCATCCGGCACTGGGAAAAACCAGAAGCGTGATTGCAGCGTCTGCACTCATCATTATCGGCGGTTTCTCCCTGCTTTACGTGTTCATCATCGGTGGTCAGGCGTTCCCGTTGTCGATCTTCCCGGGGTATGAGGTCAGCAGCAGTTTTGCCGATGGTGCGATAGGCCAGTACAGCCCTTCAACACCCGAATTCCTGCTGGGTATGGGGGGTATCGGCATAGCCTTCATCATCTCGGCGATCGGAATCAGGGTGCTGGATTTCGTGCCGGGCGAAACCAAACAACCTCATTGAGATGAACAGCCGGTTGCTGGTTTCCGCAGCGCACAAATCCTCCGGCAAAACGATGGTCAGCATAGGCTTGTGCGCCGCGCTCAGGGCGCGCGGACACAACGTCCAGCCGTTCAAGAAAGGCCCCGATTACATCGACCCGATGTGGCTGACCCAGGCGTCGGGCAACAGCTGCCGCAATCTCGATCTGTACCTGATGGAACGCGACGACATCGTCGCCACCTTCGCGCGCCATAGCGCCGAGGTGAGTCTGGTCGAGGGTAACAAGGGGCTGTACGACGGCCTTGCGCTCGACGGCAGCAACAGCAACGCCGCACTGGCCAAGCTGCTCGATCTTCCGGTGTTCCTGGTGATCGACGCGCGCGGTATGACGCGCGGGATCGCGCCGTTGATCCTGGGTTACCAGGCGTTCGATCGCGATGTCAACATTGCGGGCGTGATACTCAACAATCTCGGCGGGTCGCGTCACGAATCCAAGCTGCGCGCCGTCATCGAGCATTACACCGACGTTCCCGTCGTCGGCGCGATACACCATGATGAGCGGCTGAGTATCGTCGAGCGGCATCTGGGTCTGATGCCCAGCAATGAGTCGGATGCCGCGTCGTCCAAGATCAGGCAGATCGGCGACGCGGTTGCGGAACAGGTCGATCTGGACAGGCTGCTCGCATTGTCGGAAAAGCCGGCGTTGAGCATTCCGCACAAGGCCGAGGTGAGCCCGTTGCCCTGCGGGGAAAAAATCCGCATCGGCATCGCGCGCGATCGCGCGTTCGGCTTCTACTATGCTGACGACTTGGATGCACTCGAGGCGGCGGGGGCGGAGCTGGTTCCGTTCGATGCCCTGCACGACCCGCATCTGCCCGAGGTGGACGCGCTCTATATCGGCGGCGGATTCCCGGAGACCTGCGCCGCCGAGCTCGAGGCCAACAGTTCGCTGCGTGCGGAAATCAGACGGGCCATCGAATCCGGCCTGCCGGCCTACGCCGAGTGCGGCGGGCTGATGTATTTGTCACGCGGGATCGAATATCAGGGGCGCACCTTCCAGATGGTCGGCGCGATTCCGGGCGATGTGAAGATGCATGACAAACCCGTCGGGCGGGGATACGTGCATCTGAAGGAAGGCGAGGGCCACCCCTGGCCGCGGCCCAACGCGCCAGCCAGGCAGATCAAGGCGCATGAATTCCACTATTCCACTCTGGAAAACCTTCCTCCGGGCATGCGCTTCGCTTACCATGTCGAACGCGGCTATGGCATAGATGGATCAAGCGATGGCTTGATCCTGCACAATTTGCTGGCTTCCTACACGCACCTGCGCACTATAGGAAGCTGCTATTGGGCAACGCGTTTTGCCGCGTTCGTGCGGCGTGCCAGGCAGCAAGGGCATGTTGCGAACGTAGTACCAGAGGATCGCACCCCCGCAGTTCGCATGTGAGCAACAGCAGGCGAAAGCCACTAGGGAGGGACGGTGGCAAGGGTGTCTTGATCCGGTTTGTTTGTTGTTAACCCTAGGGAGAACAAAATGGCACATATCGTTGTATTGGGAGCAGGAACAGGGGGGATGCCGGCGGCCTATGAAATCAAGGCTGAGATCGGCAAGCAGCACCAGGTCACACTCATCAACGCCTCCAGCAAGTTTCAGTTTGTACCCTCCAACCCGTGGATAGCGGTAGGTTGGCGCACCACCGAAGAGGTGAGTTTCGAGATCCGCCCCCATGTGGAAAAGAAAGGTATCAACTTCATTGCACAGGCAGTCACCAAGATCGACGCGGAGAAAAATTCGCTGACCCTGGCCAATGGAGACACGGTGGATTACGACTATCTGGTCATCACCACCGGTCCCCGACTCGCCTTCGAGGAGGTGCCAGGTTCCGGCCCGGACGGTCATACCCAGTCCGTCTGCACGCTGCCGCATGCCGAGAAAGCCTATGAGGCATACAAGGAACTGCTGGCGGAACCAGGCCCGGTCATCATCGGCGCGATGCCATTCGCAAGCTGCTTCGGCCCGGCGTATGAATTCGCTTTCATCATGGACGCAGACCTGCGCAAGCGCAAGCTGCGTAACAAGGTGCCGATCACTTACGTGACTTCGGAACCGTATATTGGGCATCTGGGCCTGGCGGGTGTCGGCGATTCCAAGGGGCTGCTCGAATCCGAATTGCGCAGCCACGACATCAAGTGGATCACCAACGCCAAGACTACCCGCGTCGAGGCCGGCAAGATGTTCGTGTCGGAATGCAACGACAAGGGCGAGGTGATCAAGGAGCACGAGCTGCCGTTCAAGTATTCGATGATGCTACCGGCATTCAAGGGCGTGGACGCGGTCGCAGCGGTGGAAGGGCTGTGCAATCCGCGCGGCTTCGTCATCGTGGACGATCACCAGCGCAGCAAGAAGTATTCAAACATCTTCTCGGCTGGCGTGTGCATTGCAATCCCGCCGGTGGAAGCGACCCCGGTCCCGTCGGGCGCGCCCAAGACCGGCTTCATGATCGAGACCATGGTCACTGCCATCGCGCACAACATCCGCGACGAGTTGCTGGGCAAACCGACGCACGCCGCCGGCACCTGGGGGGCGATCTGCCTCGCGGATATGGGCACAACAGGCGCCGCATTCGTTGCCGTTCCCCAGATCGGGCCGCGCAACATCAGCTGGTTCAAGAAGGGGCGCTGGGTGCACTGGGCGAAGATCGCCTTCGAGAAATATTTCATCAAGAAGATGAAGAACGGAAATTCCGAGCCCATCTACGAGAAGTTCGTTCTCAAGAAGTTCGGGATCACCCGGCTGAAGTAACTGCAAGACGTTGGACCAAGTCACCGTCATCTCTGCTGCTGCGGAAGTGACGGTGCTGCAGCGTACTCCCGCTGCAAGATTTTCTCTGGACAGATTGATATGACACAAGAACACTACCAGAAAGCGATTGCGGCTTTCGATAAGGCCAACGCCGAAGATCCCAACAAGGAGATATTCGACGGTAAAGAATTCCCCAAGGAGCTGCTGTACGCCCAGCGCATGACCGAAATGCAGGAGCGCTACGCGCCCGACGCTCCGGAAGCCGTAAAGCTGGCCTGCCGCGCGCAGCACATCCAGCGCTGGAAAAGCCCGCGCAGCGATTACCCGATGGACAAGAAGGGCTACATGCTGTGGCGCACCAACCTGTACAAGTTCCACGCCGAGACCGCCGGCAAGCTGATGAAGGAAGCCGGTTATGACGACGAGATGATCGCTCGCGTGAAGGGCATCGTCGGCAAGAAGGATCTGAAGACCAATCCCGACACGCAGCTGATGGAAGATGTGGTCGATCTGGTGTTCATCGAACACTACATGACCGGATTCGCCGCGCAGAAACCAGACTACGACGAGGCCAAGTGGATCCTCATCATCAGGAAAACCTGGGACAAGATGTCCGAGCGCGCACACGAGTTCGCACTGTCCGGCAAAATCCGGTTGCCTGAGGCACTGGTGCCGCTGATCCTGAAGGCGGTGCAGAAATAATGGATTATTTGCCGATTTTTGCCAATGTCAGAAAGAAGCTCTGCCTCGTGGTCGGCGGGGGCTCAGTTGGTTCGCGCAAGGCCGGCGTGCTGCTCGAAGCGGGCGCGCGCGTGCGCGTGGTCGCTCCCGAGATAGACGCCGGACTGAAGAATGAGGCAGGTGTCGAGGTTGTGGCCGCACGCTTCGAGGAGAAACATCTCGACGGCGTGACGCTGGTGATTGCCGCTACTGACGATCGTGCGGTGAACAGGCGGGTGTCCGAACTGGCGCAGGCACGTAACATCCCGGTAAACGTCGTGGATGATCCCGAGTTGTGCTCATTCATCATGCCGGCGATCCTCGACCGCTCGCCGCTGATGGTGGCGTTCTCCAGCGGCGGTGCCTCGCCGGTACTCACGCGCATGATGCGCGGCAAGTTGGAGACAGTGATCCCACAGAACTACAGCCGCCTGGCCGCGTTCGCTGAGCGCTTCCGCGAACAGGTGAAGGCGGGCGTGACCAATCCGGCGAACCGCCGCATCTTCTGGGAGAATGTGTTCGACGGCGTGGTCGCAGAAAAGGTATTGACCGGCGACGAGGCGAGTGCCGAGGCGATGCTGAAGAAGATGCTGGCGGACGAGGACAACATCCAGCGTGGCGAGGTTTACCTCGTCGGTGCGGGCCCCGGCGATCCGGACCTGCTGACTTTCCGCGCACTGCGCCTGATGCAGAAGGCCGATGTCGTGGTGTACGACGCGCTGGTGTCCAAGCCCATCGTCGAGATGACGCGCCGCGATGCCGAGCGGATCTATGTAGGAAAGCGCAGAGCCGACCATGCGCTGCCGCAGGAAGATATCAACCTGCTGCTGGTGCGACTTGCCAGGGAAGGTAAGCGCGTGCTGCGCTTGAAGGGCGGCGACCCGTTCATCTTCGGGCGCGGCGGCGAGGAGATCGAGACGCTCGCGGCCGAGGGGATCGCCTTCCAGGTCGTGCCCGGCATTACGGCTGCATCAGGGGTGGCCTCCTACGCGGGCATTCCGCTGACGCATCGCGATTACTCGCAGTCCTGCATGTTCGTCACCGGCCACCTCAAGGACGGCACGATGAACCTGGACTGGGATGCGCTGGCCAGACCCAGACAGACCGTGGTGGTGTACATGGGCCTGCACGGGCTGGATACGCTGTGCGCGAAGCTGATTGAGCACGGCATGCCGGATAACACACCGATCGCCATCGTGCAGCAGGGTACCACGCGCAACCAGCGCGTCATCACCGGAACGCTGGCGACGCTGCCGGCGATCGCCGAGCGCGAGCAACCGCAGGCACCGACGCTGATCATTGTCGGTGGTGTGGTCACACTCAGGGAAAAACTGGCATGGTTCAACCCCAACCAGGCAGGGTGAAGGTCAACCGCAGCAAAACCAACCGTTAAGGAGAACCGGAATGAAGAGGATCGCACTCATGAATTTGGTGGTTTCGGCGTTAGTGTTGTTGTTCGGAGTTACAAACGCGATGGCTGCCGACAACGAGAAATTGAAGCCCTTTGTGCTGGCCTCCAAGAGCGCCGGTACGGTTGCGGAGAAAACAGAGCAGGTCAGGACCGCACTGGTAGCTGGCGGCTTTACCGTGGTTGGCAGCTACTCACCCTATGACGATGCGGTCATCCTGGTCGTCACCAACGACGAGTTGAAAAAGAATGCAGCAGAATCGGAACACGGCGGGTTCGGCGCGATACAAAGGGTATCGATCACCAAGGCGAAAGACGAGGTGCAGGTGAGCTATACCAATCCCGTTTACATGTCGCACGTGTACCGCATGAAGGGCGATTTGAGCAATGTCTCGGCAGGTCTGGCCAGCGCGCTGGGCAGGGTGGAGGAGTTCGGGGCGAAGGGCCTGACCGCGAAGCAGGCACGCAAGTACCATTACATGGTGGGTATGGAGTATTTCGACGAACCGGACGTGCTGGCCGAATATGACAGCTACGAAGAGGCCGTGCAGGCGGTGGATGCCAAGCTGTCGTCCAACAGCAACGGCGTCAGCAAGGTCTACCGGGTGGATGTGCCGAGCAAGAAGGAAACGCTGTTCGGTGCCGGCCTGAAAGGTGCTACAGAGCCAGACAAGGACATGGACGACCGTTTCATCATGAGCGAAATCGATTTCCGTGACATCAAATCCACCGCCCACTTGCCCTATGAGGTGCTGGTGTCGGACAACAAGGTGTACGCGCTCTATGCGCGTTTCCGTATCGCGATCAACTTCCCCGATCTCTCCATGATGGGAAAGAACAGCTTCATGAACATCATGGACTCGCCGGATGCGATTCGCGGCGTGTTGAAGAAAACGGTACAGAAATAGCCACAAGCGCCTGATGCGTCCGGCAGGGTCATCGCGGACGCATCGGGTTTTTTTATCCATTTGCAGGGCCGTTTATTGCTGATAACATCAGCAATGAATAATATTCTGAACAGCCTGATGGAGCGGAGGTCGTATGTCTAATGAGTTGTTTGACTCAGTAAAAGCCCATGATGCCGGCCGCGTGCAGAAATTGCTGGCTGGCGGTTCCGATGTGAATGCCCGCGATGGCGAGGGCGGCACGGCGCTGATGCTCGCCGCCCACTCGGGCAGTCTGCCCATCGTCGAGATCCTGCTCAAGGCCGGTGCCGATGTGAATGCGGCCGAGGGGCGCGGTTGGACGGCGCTGATGAAGGCGATGTACAACCACGAGCTCAAGCGCGGGTTCGCCGATGTCGCACAGGCCCTGATCGATGCGGGCGCAGACATCGAGGCGCCGGTCACCTATGGCGTCCGCCCGCTGATGATGGCCGCAGGCTATGGCGAAACGGAAGTGGTGGAGACCCTGCTGGAGGCCGGGGCCGATGTGACCGCGCGCAACGAGGGCGGATTTACCGCGCTGATGATGGTCAAGCAGAAGCACTACATCGATGTGATCAACCTGCTGCACCAGGCCGAACAGTTGGCTGGTGTCGGGGAAGGCAGCTGCTCGACCAAGCACATGCCGGGATCGAATGCGGCGACCTTCCTGAAGCCGGAAGACAAGCCCTGAGAATTTGCACCATCATGAAAGTGAAAGATGCCCTATTACCTGTATAAGATCACTGAATTCCCGATACGCCGACTGGAGAAACTGGAGCAACACGATGCGTATCGCGAGGCGTCGCAACGGGCCAAGCAGATCCGCGGCGAACTGGCAGCCGGCACGGTATGCACCATCAAGGTGATGTTTGCCGAAACGGAATTCGACGCAGAGGACATGCTCAACCAAGTGCGCGTGGCCCCCCCGGAACTCGGCGACGACTAAGCACGCGCCGCATGGACGAGACCGCATACCGGCAGGTTCTCACGACATCGATCGGGCGGCCCTGTCCGTTTGAAAAATCCATCCTGACTTGCTGTGCCGCCTGCGTGCTGGCGGAAAAGCATAATGTCGCGGAGCGTGAGGTCGTGGCATGCGGCGAGTCAGAGAGTCATGCGCTTTGCGTCGCGTTGCGCGATGCGCTGCGGCACAACTTCACGTTCGCGGTGGGCAGGCTGCACATAGACGGGCCGTTGCCCCACGCCCAGGAGATGCGTCTCCAGTGCGGCGGCCTGAGGGGAATGCAATTCACCGTGGACGGGACCAACGAGGTGAACGATGTGTCATTGCTGGTGCGGCAGGCGCGGCGGAAATTCGGCGAACTGGCGGATTATCCCTATTCGCAGATCGTCCACCTCGCCCAGGTTTATTACAGGGCGCGATAGGATGGGTTGTGCCTCTTGGGCGACAACAAATACCCGACAGAAAAAGTCTGGTCGTTTAGAATGATCCGGTATTTCACATTTCAGGAGTGAGCAATGAGTATTAGCGAAGCGGATGTGCAGGGCGCGTTGAAGAATCTGATCGACCCGAACACCAAAAGGGATTTCGTCAGCGGCAAGTCGGTGAAGAACGTCAAGGTCAGCGGCAGCGATGTGTCGCTGGACATCCTGCTGGGTTACCCGGCGAAGAGCGTCTGGGGCGAGATCGGCGCGATGGTCGAAGCGCACCTGAAATCGGCGTTGCCGGGCGTGGGCAAGATTGCCGTCAACGTCTCCAGCAAGGTGGTGCCGCATGCAGTGCAGCGCGGTGTGAAGCTGGTCGAGGGCGTGAAGAATATCATCGCGGTGGCGAGCGGCAAGGGCGGTGTCGGCAAGTCCACCACTGCAGTGAACCTCGCATTGGCGCTGGCCGCAGAAGGCGCGCGCGTCGGCGTGTTGGATGCCGACATCTACGGCCCGTCGCAGCCCACGATGCTGGGCATATCCGGCAATCCCAGATCGGAGGACGGCAAGACGATGGAGCCGATGAGCAATCACGGCCTGCAGGCGATGTCGATCGGCTTCATGATCGAGGGGGACGATACACCGATGGTGTGGCGCGGCCCGATGGTGACGCAGGCGCTCGACCAGTTACTGCACCAGACGCGCTGGGACAACCTGGACTACCTGGTGGTCGACCTGCCGCCCGGCACCGGCGACATACAGCTCACGCTGGCACAGAAGGTGCCGGTCACCGGCGCGGTGATCGTCACCACGCCGCAGGACATCGCGCTGATGGACGCGCGCAAGGGGCTCAAGATGTTCGAGAAGGTCGGCATCAAGATCGTCGGCATCGTCGAGAACATGAGTACGCACATCTGCTCGAAGTGCGGCCACGAAGAGCACATCTTCGGCGCGGGCGGCGGTGAGAAGATGTGTGTCGACTACGATGTGGAATTCCTCGGCGGCCTGCCGCTGGACATCCGCATCCGCGAGCAGGCGGACTCTGGGCATCCGACCGTCGTGGCCGAACCGGATGGCAACATCGCCAGGGTCTACAAGCAGATCGCGCGCCGCGTCGCGGTCAGGATCGCCGACATGGCGCAGGACCACAGCGCTGCGTTCCCGAAGATCGTGGTGCAGAACACCTGATAGCCGGCTGTCAGGGATGAGCGGCGAGCTTCGCCCGGTTACGGATGAGGCCGCCGCTTTTTTCTTGCGTGCCATTTCCACACCACCGCCATTCGCCAGGCGATGCGCACCGCGAAATATCCGGCGACGGACAGGCCGACCGCGAGCAGCGGCAGGCCGACCAGTATCGGCTTGCCCAGCGCGATGAACCAGTCCCACAGCGCGCCGGCCCAGTTGTGCCAGTGGATGTCCGGGAACGGGGCTAGCGTGCGTGTCGAAGCGTTGCCCGCACCGCTCACCCATGCACCGACCTCGTAGGCGACCATGTACAGCGGTAGTATCGTGAACGGGTTGGTGTAGAAGGTCGTGAACACCGATACCGGCAGGTTGACGCGGAACAGGATAGCTACCAGTGCGGCCGAGATCATCTGGAACGGGCCGGGGATCAGGCCGCAGAACAGGCCGACCGCGACGCCGCCAGCCACCGAGCGGCGGTGCAGGTGCCACAGGTTGTGGTGGTGCAGCAGGCCGCCCAGAGGCTTGATCAGCCAATGGCTTCTCAGCGTGTCGTGCTGCGGCGTGAACTTGCGGAACAGGTTGCGCATGGGCGGATTGTAGCCGCATGGGTTAATCTGTGCCTACAGAGGAGCCCACATGGTTGTCTTCGCGGTCTGTTTCACTTCAGGCGTCTGGCTTTTGCAGAAACAGGCTGCGCTGCCAGATATCGGCTGGGCATGGCTGCTGCTTGCGGCCATGCCGTTCATCATGCTGATCCCGTCAGCTGGCACGCCGTGGCTGCGCTTCGCGCGCGTGCTGCCGATCGCGGCGGGCGCTGGGCCTGGGCTTTCATCATGCGGCCTGGCAGGCCGGGCAGCGGGTGCGCATGGCCTTGCCTGCGGTCAGTCTGAAGTCCACGCGCCAGCATACCTGATGCGTAGACGGTTGCATGCCTGAAAATCAGCCGCGCGTGTTCGACTGCGTATCGAAGCGGGTCAGGTCCACCAGCGGCGCAGGCTGCCAACCCGGCTTGCGGTGCTCGGCGACGACGTTGGTGAAGATGCCGCCGCGTACGTAGAACTTGGCGGTCAGGCGCATGAACCTGGGGTGGGTTGCAGCGATCAGGTCGTCGAGGATGCGGTTGGTGACGTCCTCGTGGAAATGGCCTTCATTGCGGAACGACCACATGTACAGCTTCAGGCTCTTCAGCTCGACGCATTGCTGATCGGCGATGTAGTCGAGGATCAGCGTGGCGAAGTCCGGCTGGCCGGTCTTGGGGCACAGGCAGGTGAACTCCGGGATTTCCATGTGGATATGGTAGTCGCGTCCGGGGTTGGGATTGGGGAAGGTTTCCAGTGTTTTTGTGGGTTGGGTGGTCATTTTGAGCCTGCTTCCGCTTGGGTTAGAATAACGCGGATTATAACTGCCCGGCTCGTATAGCGGACACACACAAGAAACCGGCAGCACGGCAGATTTACAGGGGTATCCTTGCGTCTTTCTCAAATCAAGTTGGCGGGTTTCAAATCCTTCGTCGATCCGACGCACATCGCGCTGCCGGGGCAGATCGTGGGCGTGGTCGGCCCGAACGGGTGCGGAAAGTCGAACGTGATCGACGCCCTGCGCTGGGTGCTGGGCGAGTCCAAGGCCTCGGCGCTGCGCGGCGAGACGATGCAGGACGTGATCTTCAACGGATCGTCCAAACGCAAGCCGGTATCGCGCGCCAGCGTCGAGCTGGTGTTCGACAACTCGCTGGGAAAGGCCGCCGGACAGTGGTCCAGTTACGCGGAAATCTCCATCAAGCGCATCCTGCAGCGCGACGGCAATTCCAGCTACCACATCAACAACCAGCATGTGCGGCGCAAGGACATCACCGATATCTTCCTCGGCACCGGGCTGGGCGCCCGCGCCTACGCGATCATCGAACAGGGCATGATCTCGCGCATCATCGAGGCGAAACCCGAAGAGCTGCGCATCTTTCTCGAGGAGGCTGCGGGCGTATCCAAATACCGCGACCGTCGCCGCGAGACCGAGCTGCGCATCGGCGATACGCGCGACAACATGCTGCGCGTAGGCGACATCCTGCAGGAGCTGGACAAACAGCTGGTGCATCTGGGCGCGCAGGCCGAGGTGGCCAAGCAATACCGCGCGCTGGAAGCGCAGCGTGACACCACGCAGCACTTGTTCTGGCTCGTCAAGAAGCAGGAGGCCGAGGCGCAGCGGGTGAAGTTCGCGCAGGGCATCGAGAAGACACGCAACGAGCTGGAAGCCGAGACCGCGCGTCTGCGCGAGATTGAAAGCCAGCTGGAAGTGGCGCGCAGCGGGCATTACCAGCTTTCCGATGCGCTGCACATCAGGCAGGGCGAGCTGTATACGGCGAATGCCGAGATCGCGCGGCTGGAGCAGCACATCAAGCACGTTGCCGAACAGCGCCAGCGCCTGACCCAGCAGCTCCTGAATACCGAGAGACAGATCGAGCAGCAGAAGCAGCAGCGCCAGGGTGTGCATGCGCTGTTAGAGCACTGGCAGCGCCAGCAGGAAGGCGCAGGCGCCAGAGTCGCCGAGGCCGAACAGCTCGCACAAACGGAAGGGATGAGCCTGCCGCAGGCAGAGGAGGTTGCGCGCACCGCGCAGGAGCGGCACAACGCATTGCAGCGCGAGCAACTGCAACTGCAGCAGCAACTGCAATTGGCCGACACGCAGCGCGCCAACCTGCAGCGCAACATCCAGCAGCTCGAATCGCGCCGTTCGCGCCTGCTGCTGGAGAAGGACAACCTGCCCGGCGCCGACAGCGGCGAGCTGCAGTATGCGCAGCAGCAGGTGGCCGAGTTGGAGATGGAGCGCGCGGAACAGGTCGAACAGCTGGCCAGGTTGCAGGAGCAGTTGCCGCAGGCGGACACGCAGCGGCGCAACCTGCGCGACTCCCTGCTGCAACAGGAGCGGATGCTGGCGCAGACCGAGGCGCGCCTGCACGCGTTGCAGCAGTTGCAACGGCAGGTCGACAGCGACAAGAATCTCAAGTCATGGCTGGAGCGGCATCAGCTGGACAAGGTGCCGCACCTGTGGCAATCGCTGCGCATCGAGAATGGCTGGGAAGACGCGCTGGAAGCCGTGCTGCGCGAGCGCCTGAACGCGCTTTTAGTTCCCTCGCTGGATGCGGTGGCGGCATGGAGCGAGGCGCCGCCGGCGAAGCTGGCGCTGTACTCGCCAGCGGGAAACGGGCAGGGCGCGAGCGGGCCGGCGCAGTTGAAGCCGTTGCTGGACTATGTGCAGTGCCAGGACGCACAGGTGTTGCCGGTGATGCGCGACTGGCTGAACCATGTGTATGCGGTGGCAGATGTCGCGCAGGCCTACGCGCAGCGCGTGCTTTTGCCGGCCGGCGGCTGGTTCGTCACGCCGCAGGGGCACCTGGTCGGCGCGCACAGCGTGCTGTTCCATGCGCCGGACAGCCTGGTGCATGGCGTGCTGGCGAGGCAGCGCGAGATCGAAAGGCTGGAAGTGGAGCTGGCGGAGCAGAGCCGCAACGCGGAGTATTCGCGCGAGCAGGTGGCGCAGGCCGAGCAGCACTACCAGTCTATCGAGACGCAGATCGCGCCGTTGCGCAGCGCCGGCAACGAGCTGCAGCAGCGGCTGCACGCCCTGCAAATGAACATACTGAAGCTCACGCAGGTGCATCAGCGCAGTGCGGAGCGCACCGAGCAGATCGAGCGCGAGATGCGCGAGGCCGCGGAGCTGCTTGCCGCCGAGCAGGCGCAGCAGCATGGCATAGATGAACAGATGGCCGGCCTGCGTGAGCAGATTGAGGCCTTCCATGCGCAGGTGGACGAGGCACAGCGCAATGCCAACGTGCAGGATATCGCATTGCGCGAGCAGCGCAGCCGGGCGCAGCACGCGCAGCACGCGCTGCAGGAGGCGCATTTCTTTGCCAAAACCTGCACCGAAAAGATCGCCGACCTGCAGCACAACGTGCAGAACATCACCGAGGCGCTGGCCCAGTTCGAACACAACCTGGCTCAGTTGCGCGAGGACCTGGCGATGGGCGAGGACGATTCGGCGCAGCAGCAGTTGCAGGAAGCGCTGCAGACGCGGCAGGCCTGCGAACAGGCGCTGGGCGAGGCGCGCAACATACTGGAAAACGCCACGGTCAACCTTCAGAAGCAGGAGCAGGAACGGCTGGCCTGCGAGTACAAACTGAATCCGCTGCGCGACAAGCTGAACGAGGTGACGCTCAAGGAGCAGGAGTCGCGCCTGCATTTCGAGCAGTGGTCGGAGCAGTTGCAGGGCATAGACGAGCAGGCCCTGCTGGTGCTGCTGGAGCCCGACAACAGTCAATGGGGCAACAGCAAGCCGGGTGCGCTGCAGGGCGAACTGAACCGGCTGAATGCCGAGATCGAATCGCTGGGGGCGGTGAATCTGGCCGCGCTGGAGGAATTGCAGACGGCCACGGAACGCAAGTTCTATCTCGATGCTCAGGCCGCGGACCTGAACGAGGCGATGGCGACGCTGGAGGATGCGATCCGCCGCATCGACAAGGAGTCGCGCGATCTGCTGATGGAAACCTACGGCCAGGTCAACCGGCACCTGTCGGAGATGTTCCCGGTGCTGTTCGGCGGCGGCGAGGCAAGGCTGGTGCTGACCGGCGAGGAGATCCTAGACAGCGGCGTGCAGGTGATGGCGCAACCGCCCGGCAAGAAGAACAGCACGATCCACCTGATGTCGGGCGGGGAGAAAGCGCTGACCGCGATCGCGCTGGTGTTCTCGCTGTTCCAGCTCAACCCCGCGCCGTTCTGCCTGCTCGACGAGGTGGATGCGCCGCTGGACGACACCAATACCGAACGGTTGTGCGAGCTGATCAAGAAGATGGCGCAGCATACCCAGTTCATCTTTATCAGCCACAATAAGATCACGATGGAGATGGCCAAGCAACTGGTCGGCGTCACGATGCAGGAAAAGGGTGTGTCCAAAGTGGTTGCGGTGGACATCGAAGAAGCGTTGCGCATGCGCGACGAGGTGATGGCCGCCTAACGCCGCCCGGCAGGCGTACAACTGTGGGCTAGCGTGCGGCGCGCAATTGCGGGCTGTCGGTATCGCCGCTGATCATCAGATCGACCGGTGCCGCAGCCCCACCCTGTATTGACACCCTTGCAGAGATACTGCCGGACAGCTTCTTCTTCTCCAGAGAGAACTGCGCTGTTGCATTCACGGCATCCGAAGTGATACGGGTCTGTGTGAAATGATAGACGCCATCGGCGTAGGCGAAGGTTCCGGACAGATCGTCGAAGGCCGTCCTGCCGCCGGGCAGGTGGGTTGCGCTGCGCGCACGCGCTGTTTCTACGATGCCCATCCCATTGATCAATCCATTGCCTGCGCTGTAATCGCCTTCCAGCGTGGCCGTCTCAGCCAGGTCGGCCAAGTAGAGCGAGTTCATCCTGAAATGCGCCTTGCCGTCGATACTGCCGTTGAGCAGGTTGTTGAGCTGTTTCATGTCTATCGTCTTCGCCGTGAAATCACCCTGAGCGCGCCAGCCCGAGCGCCAGATCAGCGAGGCATTGCCTTGCAGGCTACCGCCCAGTATGCGCGCATCGAAGTTGCCGATCGTCAGTTCGTTGATATTCAATTCGCCCTTTGCGGTCAGATCGTCGAAGACCCAATTGGGCAATAGCGGCAACGCACTGTTTCGTACCGAGATGGCGACCTCCAGCTTGTTGGCCGGGGTGACATCCATGTTCAAGGTATATTTTCCCGATTCTGCGCGCAGGCTGGCGCTGGTGAATTTTCCGGCCGGGCTGAAATCGAAGCGGCCTTCAATGTCCCTGAGTTCGAATGCGTCTGCATCCAGCGTGCCCTTGCTGATCTCCATGCGGCTGATGGGGTAGGTGTCGTTGGCAACCAGTTTTTGCAGCCATGTGGATACGTTCTGCAAGCCCTTGCCGCTGACTTTTACGTCCAGCAGCACCAAGCTGTCGACCGGCTTTCTCTCCTCAAGCAGACCCGGAATGGAGAAATTCAGTTGAGCCTGCCCAGCCTGGAACTGTTTCATATCGCCGATGTAGATCTCGCCGATGTCCAGGCGCGGAGTCGGCAGGATCCTGCCCGACAGGTATCCGACATGCACCGGCTGCTTGATTCTTTCCGACATGAACTGCTCGACCTTGGGCATGTAGTCGCGCATCGGCACGACATAAGGGGCGACAAACAGCACGCCTGCCAGCAGTGCCAGCAGGAATGCGCACAGCTTGAAAAAGAACCCGAACAGCTTGCCCCAGGGGAACGGTTTGCCCGGCGGGCGTTTTACCGGATGGGGCGGAGTCGGCTTCTTGCCGGCAACGGGGTGCTCTGCATGGAACTGTGCTTTTTCCGCCTGGATTTTGTTTTTTTCGGCCAGATGTCGCTCTTCAGCCTTGGCCTGTTCATCGGCCAGCTTCTTCGACTGTGCTTCGGCAGCCCTGTGTTCCTCGGCGGCAATACGCGCCTGTTCTGCCCGCTTGCGCTGCTCCTCGGGGGCGGTCCTGCTGGCCGGCCCTGCTGCAGGGGCGGGGGGGATTTCCCTAGGGGGCGGTGCCCGGGATTCGTCTATCCTGAACGCATCGAAGGAGAGTGTGTCGGGTTTGGCTGGCGGGGGCGTTTCGTGTTGCGGAGATTTCCCGGCTTTGGCCGGTTCCGCCTGCGGCGAGAGTTCGTCGAACTGGAATAAATCAAACGAGAAGTCGCCCGGTTTGCCGGCAGCAGACGAGTCCGCCTCCTTGACCGGTGGAACAGGCTTGTGTGGCGCCTCCGTGCTGGGCGCTGGTTGCTCGCTGATATGGAAGGCATCGAACGAGAAGGTGTCCGGCTTGATTTCCGGTGCGGTGGGAGCCGTGGACGCTTTTTGCGCCTGCTGTTCATGGGCAATGCGTGCAGCCCGTTCTTCGGCCTGGATGCGTTCATGTTCCCTGGCCACCTGCTCAGATTGTAATCTTGCCGCTTCGAGCTCGGCATGGACGCGTGCGGCTTCCTGTTCGGTCTTGATGCGGGCCGCTTCGGCCAGCTGGTGTTCTTTTGCGGCTGCTTCGGCCTCAGCCCTGGCGAATTGCACGGTCTTCTCGCGGAGGCTGGCTGCCTCCTGTTCGGCTTTCAGGCGGATGGCTTCGGCTTCCTGTTGTGCCTTGAGTTTGGCGGCTTCCAGTTCCCGTTTGGCCTGAGCCTCGGCCTCCTGCTGTGCCTTGAGTTTGGCGGCTTCCAGTTCCCGCCTGCTCTGAGCTTCGGCTTCCTGTTGAGCTTTGAGTTTGGCGGCTTCCAGTTCTCGTCTGGCTTGAGCTTCGGCCTCCTGTTGCGCTTTGAGTTTGGCGGCTTCCAGCTCCCGTCTGGCCTGAGCCTCGGCTTCCTGCTGGGCCTTGAGTTTTGCAGCTTCCAGCCTCTGTCTGGCGCGAGCTTCCGCTTCCTGTTGCGCTTTGAGTCGGGCAGCTTCCAGTTCCTGACGGGCCAATACTTCAGCCTCGGCCTTGAGCTGTTTGGAGTGGTCTGCTGCCGGTTGATGCGGCGGGGTCTTGAGCCTGCCTAGGAAGTCCAGTTCGTCCTCTTCCTCATCAGGCTGGACTACAGAAGGTTTGGCCATCTTGGGCGGCGCCATTTTCAGAGCGGGAGAGCCGGGAGTAGCTATCTTCGGGCCGCCGTGAACCTTGGCCTTGTCCTGGATAAAACCGTTCTTCTCTAGATCCTGAAACGTGTCATCGAGGTAGGCGCGCAGGCTTGGCGCCGCGCGCTTGCCGATCTCTCCATAAGTGGATACGCCATCCACCATCAGCAGGGCGCGCCTGCTGTCTCCGGCCAGGTGCATGGTCTTGCTGTGCGCCTCATCCTCGCCTTTGCTGGTTCTGACAAAAACTGTTTTGCTGTCCATGCCTCATTCTAACTGATAGTACGCCCGATTTGCGATTGGATGGGTTCAACAACACCGTTCCGGAGAGAGTAGTTGCTCGCTGTGCGGATACCCGGCCGGGATGGCTGCAAAATTTCAGGGGTGGGTTGATATAGCGCGCCGCTTAATGGATAATGCGCCCCCTTAAGCAAGCCGGGGTGATGGAACTGGTAGACGTGCCGGACTCAAAATCCGGTGCCAGAGATGGCGTGGGGGTTCGAGTCCCCCCCCCGGCACCACACAAAACAGGAGGCAGGGTTCCCTGCCTTTTTCCTTTCTGGGATCGGGCCATGATCTGGAAACCAAATGTCACCGTAGCCGCCGTCATCGAACGCGATGGGAAGTTCCTGCTGGTGGAGGAGGAGACCACGCAGGGCCTGCGGTTCAACCAGCCCGCCGGGCACTGGGAGCCGAACGAGACGCTGGAACAGGGCGCGGCGCGCGAGGCGCTGGAAGAGACCGCCTGGCATTTCACGCCGCAGCACCTGGTCGGCATCTATCGCTGGCATTCTGACCATGCGAATGTCACCTACCTGCGCTTCGCCTTCTGCGGCGAAGTCTCCGGCCACGAGCCGGAACGCGCGCTGGACAAGGGCATCGTGCGCGCGGTGTGGATGACGCCCGATGAGATCCGAGCGACGCAGGAACGCCACCGCAGTCCGCTGATCCTGCGTTGTGTCGAGGACTACCTTGCGGGCAAGCGTTACCCTCTTGAGCTGATTACCCATTATGAGTAAGCGCGTAGTCGTCGGCATGTCCGGCGGCGTCGATTCCTCGGTCACTGCGCTGCTGCTCAAGCAGCAGGGTTATGACGTGATCGGCCTGTTCATGAAGAACTGGGAGGATGACGACGACAGTGAATACTGCTCGTCGCGCCAGGACCTGATCGATGCGGTGTCGGTTGCCGATACCATCGGCATCCCGATCGAGGCGGTGAACTTCGCGAAGGAATACAGGGAGCGTGTATTCAGCTATTTCCTGCGCGAATACCAGGCTGGCCGCACGCCGAACCCCGACATCCTGTGCAATTCCGAGATTAAGTTCAAGGCCTTTCTCGACCACGCGATCCAGCTCGGCGCCGACACCATCGCCACCGGGCACTACGCGCAGGTGCGCGAAGCGGACGGCCTGTTCCAGCTGCTCAAGGCGGACGACGCCAGCAAGGACCAGAGTTATTTCCTGCATCGCCTGAACCAGGTGCAGCTATCCAGGGCGATGTTCCCGCTGGGCAAGCTACTCAAGTCGCAGGTGCGCACCATCGCCGAACAGCACGGCCTGTCGAATTACGCGAAGAAGGACAGCACCGGCATCTGCTTCATCGGCGAGCGGCCGTTTCGCGAATTCCTCAACCGTTACCTGCCGACGCAGCCCGGCGAGATGCGCACGCCGGAAGGCAATGTGGTGGGGAAGCACATCGGGCTGTCGTTCTACACGATAGGGCAGCGCCAGGGGCTGGGGATAGGCGGCGCCAAAGAGGCCAGCGGCGAGCCCTGGTTCGTCTGCGGCAAGGACATGGCGAACAACCGCCTGATCGTGGTGCAGGGCCACGACCATCCCGCTTTGCTCGCGCCGCGTCTGAGCGCGCTGGACAGCCACTGGATCAGCGGCACCGCGCCGCAACTCGATCATGACTATGGAGCCAAGACGCGCTACCGCCAGCCCGACGCATCCTGCCGGATCACCGGACTTGCCGGTGACCGCTGCACGATCGCATTCGGCGAGCCGCAGTGGGCGGTGACGCCGGGGCAGTCGGTGGTGCTGTATGACGGCGCGGTCTGTCTGGGCGGCGCAATCATCGAACAAGGACAGAACTGATTCGCGTAAAATGCGCGCTTTCCGATTCAAGGCACGATCATGAATACACTCACCGCCCTCTCCCCGCTCGATGGACGCTACGCCGGCAAGGTGGACGCGTTGCGCGGCTATTTCAGCGAATTCGGCCTGATCCGCTTCCGCGTGCAGGTTGAGATCGAGTGGCTCAAGGCACTCAGCGCGCAAGCCGACATTCCCGAGATCGCACCGTTCTCCGCCGCGACCATCGCGCAACTGGACGCGCTCAACGTGAATTTCAGCGAGGCGGATGCAGAGGCGATCAAGACCATCGAGCGGCGCACCAACCATGACGTGAAGGCCATCGAATATTGGCTGCGCGACAAGCTGTCTTCCAATCCGGAGACCGCGAAAGTGCTGGAGTTCATCCATTTCGCCTGCACCTCGGAGGACATCAACAACCTTTCCCATGCGCTGATGCTCAGGGGCGCGCGCGAGGCTGTGATGCTGCCCGCTCTGCACTCGGTGATCGCCAAGCTGAAGGACATCGCGCACCAGCACGCCGACCTGCCGATGCTGTGCCGCACCCATGGCCAGACCGCGACGCCCAGCACGCTGGGCAAGGAGATGGCGAACGTGGTGTACCGGCTGCAGCGCGCGGAACAGCGCGCAGCCTCCGTGGAGATCCTCGGCAAGATCAACGGCGCGGTGGGCAACTACAACGCGCACCTGTCGGCCTACCCGGACGTGGACTGGGAAGCCTTCGCGAAGCGCTTCGTCGAGGCGCGCGGCCTAGTGTTCAATCCCTACACCATCCAGATCGAGCCGCACGACTACATGGCCGAACTGTATGACGCGTTCGCGCGCATCAACACGATACTGATCGACCTGGACCGCGACGTGTGGGGCTACATCTCGCTGGGCTATTTCAAGCAGAAGGTGGTCGCCGGCGAGGTCGGTTCGTCGACGATGCCGCACAAGGTCAACCCGATCGACTTCGAGAACTCGGAAGGCAATCTCGGCATGGCCAACGCGATGCTCAAGCACTTGTCCGAGAAGCTGCCGATCTCGCGCTGGCAGCGCGACCTGACCGATTCCACCGTGCTGCGCAACATGGGCGTGGCGTTGGGCTACACGCTGCTCGGTTACGAGTCGCTGCTGAAGGGACTGAACAAGCTGGAAGCGAATCCGCAGCGTGTGGCCGAAGACTTGGGCAACAGCTGGGAAGTGCTGGCCGAGCCGATCCAGACCGTGATGCGCCGCTACAACATCGAGAACGCCTACGACAAGCTGAAGGATCTGACGCGCGGCAAGGGCGGCATCAACCGGGAAAGCCTCGCCGCCTTCATCCGGACGCTGGACATCCCTGATGCCGAGAAGCAGCGGCTGCTGCAACTATCACCCGATACCTACATCGGCAAGGGAGCCGAGCTGGCACGACGGATATAGCGGAACAAAAAAAGGCCAGCATCGAGCTGGCCTTTTTGTTGATGCTTCCGGGGCTTCAGAATACCCTTGGTGGCGCGATCGGCCCGCGGTCCTCGACGATCGGACGCAGGGTGGGATTGGCAGGTACCACGGCATTATCGGGCCCCATGTTCTGCTCCTGGATTGCGCCATCCACTACCGTTCCTTCGCGCGCAGGTGCCTCTGTTTTGCTCCCCTGCATCGGAGACGGTACGGCGGTGAACAGGTCGAGATTGACCGGTTGCAGTTGCGGCATCTGGTCAGACGCAGCGGCATAACCCATCTGGTTCGGCAGGATGTTGATGCTGCCTTTCCCAGTGGTCATAACGGTTTCGCCGGAATTGACCTTGTTGTAGGTACCGGCCGGTACGGTCGTCGCCAGTTCGCTGCCCGGCAGAACCACGAACGTCTCGTGATCGGTACCGCGAATGCCGATGGTCGCGGCGGTGGTGGAGATCCGATAGTTTTCCTTATTCTTCTTTCCGATCAGGCCGGTGATCGCGCGGAATCCGCCACGCAGCAGGGTGAAGAAGCTTTTCTCGTTGCCATCAATTTTTCCGGTAAACACGAAGCTGTCGAACTTGAGCCTGGAGTCGGGACGGATGGCGATCATGCCGTCATCGCGCATCCTGATCTGTGCGGAAGCGCCCTTGGCGGTCGTCACGGTGTCGCTTTCGTGCACCACATCGCCTTTTTGCAGCGCACGGGTCTGTCCGGCCGCGTTGGTGATCTGGACGGAACCGTTCACGAATTGCGCATGGCCGGCGATTCCCGCGTAAGCGGTCGATCCGAAAAATGTCAGGCAGGCGGTCAGCAAGACGGCCAGAAAGACAGGGATGTTGCTTGTCGTTTTCATGATTTACACCTCCAGGCTGCAAAATTACCGAAAGTCTCGGCGAACACTCAGTGAAACATCCATCCGGTCATAATCGTAAATCGCGATATTGGAATCGTTTCTGGAATAGCTCAGCTGCGGTCGCAGCGTCCAGAATTTCTCCCAGCGCCAATCCGCTCCCACATTCAAGTCATAAAATCTGTCCTGGCGAGTGCGCAAAAACAGGTAGTTGGTCTTGTCGTAGTCGCCGGTTTGCATGCCGGCGCCGGCAAACAGGGCGGTACTTCCACTTACTGACTTCTGGGTGCCGATCCGCCATCCGCTGAAACGCCTTGCGCCATCGTTGCGTCCGCTGCTGGGGTTGGCCGTGATGTTCCCATGAATCGGATCATTCACTATGATGATGGGCGCAACATCGTTTTCACGACCCTGGTAAATGTTTCCGGACAGGGATGACTGGCCATCAGCCAGCACATGCAGCCAGCCAATTCCGTAAGCCTGCTGATCGATGTCATTCGCCTGCAGGAGCGGTTCAGCATAACGATATTGCACAGAGTGGAAAAATGCATTCAATTGGTTCGCGGGGCTGAATACATGGCGCCACTCAACCTTGTAACCACTGGTATTGTTGTGGCTGGCGCCGCCTAATTCATAGCGGCTGCCGGCTAGGCTTGCACGCAGCCTGTCAGCTTGGGCTTCATATGAGATTCCCACACGCCAGCTCGTGTTCAGGGAGTCGAAATCGGTATGTGTCCCGTTGGCGCGCTTGCGGACATCAGCACCGGCGTACAGCCCCCAATTGACGCCCAGTCCCTGGCTGACTTCGCCGCCCGTTGCGGCGGCAAGGTAATTGTCCGAAGTCTTCGTATTGCTTGGGCCGAGCGCGACGGTTGTCATCGCTGAATCGACAAATACATGGGACTGGCTGGTCGCGTAATTCAGGTTACTGTCCCGTCCCAATCCGGCTTCCACATAGGCCGAGTAACGCATCCGGTTACCATTTCCCTGCGCATCGATCGCATCCAGATATTTCTGGATGTTGGCGCGTGCTGTTGCGGATGGGTTCTGCTTCAGGGCGGCGAAAAACTCAGTCCGGGCACGAGGCAGATCGCCAAGCTGGTAATAGGCGCGAGCCATGTCGAGCCGAGCGGCGGCAGAGCCGGGATCCATCGCCAGTACACGCTCGAAGGCTAGTGTCGCCTTGTCAGGCTGGCCGCTGTCCAGTGCGGCTATCCCGATCAGGTAATCGAAACGCACATCCCCGGCATGCCGGAATTCGAGCGGCGCCAGCAACTGGTAGGCTTTGTCTGGCTTGCCGCGCTCGATCAGGGTCTTGGCATCGCGCAGCAGGATTTCGTAGGAGCCAGACTGGTTGTTTGCGGCGGATTCGACCCCCTTGGGGGATGCGGCTTCCTGCGCACAGGCTCCGCTGGCTGCGGCCAGCAAACCCAGAAATACCAAATTCATTGACTTTGCGAGACGGGTCAGCTTCATGGCGCCACTTTATCGGTGTTAACGGGGGGCGGATTCTACTCCCAGTCGCAAACTTGGCCCTCACCATAACCGTTATCCGGATGGCCATCATCGTTGTGGTCGCCATCATTGTGGTCGCCATAAACCAGACCGTTGTCTGCATGGCCATCATTGTTATGATCGCCGTCTCCATGGTGGGGCAGGGCCTCGTCTCTGGTGTGGTTGTGGTGGACCGGAGCATCAGCGCAGACATCTGGCGCTGGAGCTGGAGCAGGTGCAGGTGCAGGTGCAGGTGCAGGTGCAGGTGCAGGTGCAGGTGCAGGTGCAGGTGCAGGTGCAGGTGCAGGTGCGGCCGTCACGGGTGCTGGACGAGTGAGTGTCGCACCCACCGGGTAGGCATAGGAAACCGAATTGGATGCGAGGCCATAATCATAGACCAGTGCGCTGTAGGGTACGGTACCGGAAAGCGTGTGTGCACCCGGGATGACGGGTATCGTGCCCACCGAATAGAGGCTGGTCGGGGTGAGCGGGGTGAACAGCGATGGCTGCACTAGCACATTGTCCAGTTTCAGGCTGGCCAGTGCGGATGTCTGGGTAACCACGTTCATGAAGGCGCCGCCGGTTCCTGTCAGGCCGTGAACACCGAAGGTGGAATCGGTTGCGCCCATCTGGTCGGCAGTCACCGCAGTCGGCGTGACCAAGACCATGCTCGGGTCGCCCTTGCCTGCGGTGTCGTCTGCGTAGCTGCGGATAAACTGGACCACCAGCACCGGGCTGCTGGAGACGAATTCTGCGGCACCAGTCAGCGTGACGTCGGCAAACTGTCCGGCATTCAACGTGGCTGGCGTACCTGCGGGCGCGCTGGTGAACGTCGTGCCATTCTGGGATGCCATCACACGCACCGTGTAACGTGCGCGACCGCTGAACGGGACGGTATGGTGGGTCGTACCCCACAGGGTGACGTCGGGGATCTGCTCGACGAGGTAATCGCAGTAGCCCACATTGGATGGAACTTCGGCGCAGCGATGTCCGCTGAACACTGCGACAGGCTTGTCCGCCGATACGACCGAGCCGGTCATGTCACCGCCGGCGGGGTTAGCGAGTTGGTAGGTGTCGCCACGGTTGAGTGTCAGCGTATAAGCAGTGCCGGCCGGGACGGTTGCGCCGGCCGCGGCTGGCGTGATGTTTACAACGGTATTGTTCTGGGTAGCGACCACGGCGAATTCCGATCCGGCGTACCTGGCGCTGGCGTAGGACATCACGAAGTAATTCATGCCCAGTGCTGCGGTGGGGATGGCCAGATAGCCATCTGCGGACGAGGCGTGCTCCGACATCACATGCACCGATACCGGGGACAGCGCCGTGACGTGTATGCCCTTGGCTTCGATCAGCTCATTCGAGGTGAGAACCGTGGCTGGGTCGAGTGTGATGATGGTCTGGCTGCCTGCCGCGACGCTGAAGGGTGTAATCACGCCATTGAAGGTCACCTCGCCGGTAGTGGCCGTTGCCGCAGCCACGATCAGCTTGTTGGCAACAGGACCGTTGTTGCACAGGGCGGGGCTGCTGACGCAAAGATGATTGGGCAGCGTCAGGTAGAAATCGGTCCCCATCGAGCTGAACACCGAAGCTGTCGGAACAGCAGTTGTGCCGCCTCCGCCGCACGCGGTCAGGAACAGCGATGAAAGGAGCAGCGCACTATGGAAAAGTTTGGTGTTGATCGAACGCATGGCAGCACTCCTTTACCTCGTTGCAAGTGGCGGAGGGGAGTACGGTTCGGGCGCGATTGCGCAAGCTGCTGCGTTCTACATACGGATGAACATCCGTATCGCGGTCCCGCTACCATAGTTTCCCTTAGGCCGGTGACTTTGCGTCCTTACCTTTCGATAAGTTTGCCAAGTGAGCGCACGTTAATCTACTGCATTCACCCGAGTCAAAAGCCACCCGACAAGTGGTCGAAAAGACGGATGAGTGGCTGAGGTAATTTTGTCATGTCATTGAGCTTGCAGGACTTTCTGCCCGGTGACCGCGTGATCGCTTCGGAGGAGCTGTTCCACGGCACGCTGGGCCAGACCAGCGTCTATCCGCGCGAGGGGTCAAACGTGCGCTGACGCTGCGCACCGAGACATTTCCAGTACGGCCTGCAACTGCACGTACTTAGCCTGCCCCATCCCTTGGTTGTGCAGAACTCGGCTTCACCGGCGGCGACCAGCCCGGTCAGGTTGCCAAAGTGGGAGAGCAGCTCGCGCGCCAGATCCACTGCGCTCTTGCCCACCACCCCGGTGCGCAGGAAGATCGCGAGCAGTTCGGCATCGGAAAGGGAGGCAGCGCGCGTTGAAGCAGCTTCTCGCGCGGCCGTTCGCCTTCGGGCCAGTCGGTGATCGCCATGCTACCCCCCAGCCCAGATGGGTGGTTTCTTGATAAGATGCGGGGCATTATGGAACAAACCCGAACAAAACGCATCGTGCTCGGCCTCACCGGCGGCATTGCCGCCTACAAGGCTGCGGAACTGGCGCGCCTGCTGGTGAAGCAGGGCATCGAGGTGCAGGTGGCGATGACCGAAGCGGCGTGCCATTTCATTACGCCCGTGACGATGCAGGCGCTGACCGGGCGTCCGGTGCTGGTCAACCAGTGGGACGCCACGGCCGACGGCATGGCGCATATCGCCACAAGCCGTGCCGCCGATGCGATCGTGATCGCTCCGGCTACGGCGGACTTCATCGCCAAGCTGGCGCACGGTCTGGCCGACGACCTGCTGTCCATGCTGTGCCTTGCGCGCGACTGTCCGTTGCTGGTCGCGCCGGCGATGAACAGACAGATGTGGTCTAACGCCGCGACGCAGCGCAACATCCAGCAACTGGTCGCCGACGGCGTGACCGTGCTGGGGCCGGATAGCGGTGCGCAGGCTTGCGGCGAAGAGGGCATGGGGCGGATGCTGGAGGCGGAACAGCTGGCTCAGGACATCGCCGCGTTCTTCCAGCCGAAACTGCTTTCCGGAAAAAGGATACTCATCACCGCCGGGCCAACCTACGAGGCGATAGACGCTGTGCGCGGCATCACAAACCGCAGTTCCGGCAAGATGGGCTATGCGATCGCGCAGGCCGCGCTGGAAATGGGGGCGGACGTGACGCTGATATCCGGCCCGACCGCGCTGTCCAGGCCGCAGGGCGCGCAGACGGTTGAGGTGCAGAGCGCCGAACAGATGCTCAACGCTGTCAAGGAGCATCTGTCCGGCTGCGACATCTTCATTGGCGTTGCGGCGGTGGCGGATTACCGCGTTGCACAACCCAGCGTGCAAAAGATCAAGAAGAGCGGCGACAAGCTCACGCTGGAGCTCATTCCCAACCCGGACATCCTCGCCTATGTCGCTGGCCTGCCGAACCCGCCGTTCTGTGTCGGATTTGCCGCAGAGAGCGAAAATCTCGACGAATATGCGGAACAAAAACGCCGCAGCAAAAAACTGCCGTTACTGGTCGGCAATCTGGCGCAGCGGGCGATCGGCAGCGACGACAACGAGTTGGTGCTGTTCGATGACCGCGGCAGGCACCCGTTGCCGCGCGCAGGCAAACTTACGCTGGCACGCCTGCTGATGCAACGTATCGCGCAACGTTAGAAAGGGGGGCATGGAATGAAGCATATCTCGGTGGACGTCAAAATTCTTGATGCGCGCCTGCACGACAACATGCCCGGCTATGCGACTGGCGGTTCGGCGGGGATTGATTTGCGTGCCTGCATCGACCACAACATGGTGATCCAGCCCAAGCAGACCGAACTTGTTCCAAGCGGCATATCCATCCACCTCGGTGATCCGGGCTATGCCGCGATGATCCTGCCGCGCTCGGGTCTGGGGCACAAGCACGGCATCGTGCTGGGCAATCTGGTCGGCCTGATCGACTCGGATTATCAGGGGCAGGTGTTTGTTTCGCTGTGGAACCGCAGCCAGATTCCCTTCACGCTGATGCCGATGGAGCGCATGGCGCAACTGGTGATCGTTCCGGTGATGCAGGCGAAGTTCAATGTTGTCGATGCCTTCCCTGTCAGCGAACGCGGCAGCGGCGGGTTTGGCAGTACCGGCAAGCACTGATCTCCAGGCAGCAAAAAGCCCGCCGTAGCGGGCTTGCCGGTTCGGCTATAACGGCTTATTGGTCGAGGCTCAGTTCCAGCTCGGTGTTGTCGCCCTTGCGTACCGACACTTTTTCGGTCGCCGTCTTGTAACCCTGGTGCTTTACCACAACGTCATGGACACCCGGCTCGATTTCGGAACGCAATGGAGTCAGTCCGAAATACACGCCATCCAAATATACTTTGGCACGCGACGGATTGGTCTGTACCGACAGCAGACCTGTGGCCGGGTTTGAAACCTGGGCGGCAGCTTGGGCAGCGAGCGGAGAGGCCGGCGGCGCAATCAGTACGCCGACGCCGGCGATTGGTTTGGTGCCCGGGGTCAGGGCGAACAACTCTGGCCTGGAAGCCATCAGCGCCGTGCTGATGGCGGCGACGGTCTTGTCGTTGACGATACGCAATCCCTTTTTGAGGTAAGCGGCCACATCTTCTTTGTCGTTGCCTGATACACCGGCAAAACGGTTGTTCTTTTCAGTCACCAGGCCAGACCAAACCACCTTTCCGCTGACGGCATCTGTCAGCGTGGTTTCGATCGTGATGCTGATCTCATCGCGATTGTCGACATTGAGCGACAGTTCTCTGATTACGCCAGAAACCTCGAACAATGCCTTTGACGTCTCCTCACCTTCCAGAACTTGAAAGTTGCCGGCATCAAAGCGCTGCTTGATTGCGGCAGTTGCGACGTCGGTCACATCGCGCTCCAGGAACATTTCGCGGCCATTCAAACCGGCTACCCCGGCAGAATTCCTTCCGATGTAACGCGGATTGGGAACCTGGCGCTGATCGGTATAGCTGTTTACACGCAGCGTCGCGGCATATTTCACGTTGCCGTTGTTCGTCACAGAAGTAGCTGCATTCTTGTCGTCTGCAACCGGAATGAAATTCCCCCCGGTGAAGGAACAACCCGTGAGCGTCACCAGAAAGGTACTCAGCAGGACATGCTGCAATGATAGTTTCATAGTTGCCTTGTTCAAGTTTTGTATGGATCGTGGGGCAGGAATCACCGGCGTGCGGCTTTCATGCAAGTGCCAGGCAGGAAGCGCACCAGCTCGTTGAGCGCACGTGTGTAAACCTCGCGCTTGAAATCGATCACCGCGTCGATGTCCACCCAGTAATCGTTCCAGCGCCATGCATCGAACTCAGGATGTTCGCAAGCACGCAGACAGACATCACAATCACGACCGACCAGACGCAGCAAAAACCATATCTGCTTCTGCCCGCGGTAACCACTGCGCGAATCGCGCTTGCTCCAGCTTTGCGGAACCTCATAGCGCATCCAGTCACGGGTGCGCCCCAGTATCCTCACATGCTCCGGCATCAAGCCTACTTCTTCATGCAGCTCGCGGTACATTGCCTGTTCCGGGGTTTCGCCTTGCTGTATACCGCCTTGCGGGAATTGCCATGCATGCTGCCTTACCCGTTTGCCCCAGAACACCTGATTCTTGTCATTCGTGATGATGATGCCGACATTTGGGCGGAAGCCCTCTCGGTCGATCATTTTTTCACTCTAAGGGTTTAAATATAATGGCTGGATTCTTTCATATTTTCACTGGCTTGGAAAGCCGCTTGTGCAGCGCAAGCGGCAGTGTGAAAACAATCACAGGTACCTGTTCAGGCGCGCCAGCACAGTCTCGCGCGGGAACAGCGTGACCACTGCATCCACCGACGGCGTGTGGGTCTGCCCGACCAGCATCACGCGCAGCGGCATCGCCAGCTTGGGCATCTTCAGGCCGTGTTTGCCGATGATCTCCTTGATCAGCGCGGCGACTGCCGGTGCCTCCCAGGCCACGTCATTGAAGCGCACTACCAGCTCCTTCAACGCGGGCAGTGCATCGTCACTCAGGTGCTCGTCCAGCAACTCCTTCGCGGGATGCAGCTCGATGTAGAACACCTCGGCCGCATCGGCCAGCTCGTTGAGCGTGGCCACGCGCCCCTTGTAGAGTGCCGCTACGTCTTTCAGGTCGGGCGTATCGCCGACCGTCACCCCGCGTGCTGCGAGGCGCGGGCGTACCAGTGCGGCGAGCCGCGCATCATCGGCCAGTTTCAGGTAATGCTGGTTCAGCCAGTTCAGCTTCTCGGTGTTGAACTGTGCGGCCGATGGGGTGATGTGGTTGAGATCGAACCACTGGCAGAACTGTTCGACCGAGAACACTTCCTCGTCGCCGTGCGACCAGCCCAGACGCGCCAGATAGTTGATCACCGCCTCGGGCAGGTAGCCGTCCTCGTCGTATTGCATCACGCTGACCGCACCGTGGCGCTTTGAGAGCTTGGTGCCGTCGTCGCCGAGGATCATCGACAGGTGCGCGTATTGCGGCACCGTCGCGCCGAGCGCCTTGAGGATGTTGATCTGGCGCGGAGTGTTGTTCACGTGGTCGTCGCCGCGGATCACATGAGTGATGCCCATGTCGTGGTCGTCCACCACCACGCAGAAATTGTAGGTCGGCGTGCCGTCGGCGCGCGCGATAATCAGGTCGTCCAGCTCGTGGTTGCTGAAGCCGATGTAGCCTTTGACCAGATCCTTCCAGCCGACCATGCCCTCGGTCGGGTTCCTGAAACGCACCACCGGCGACACGCCCTCCGGGGGCTTGGGCAGAACCTTGCCCGGCTCCGGACGCCAGCGCCCGTCGTAGCGCGGCTTCTCGTTGTTGGCGCGCTGCGCCTCGCGCATCGCCTCAAGTTCCTCGGGTGAGGTGTAGCAGTAATAGGCCGAGCCTTCGTCCAGCAGCTGCCGGATCACCTCCTTGTAGCGATCCATGCGCCGCATCTGGTAGTACGGACCCTCGTCGTAATTGAGGTCGAGCCACTTCATGCCGTCCAGGATCGCTTGCACTGCCTCGGGCGTGGAGCGCTCCACATCGGTGTCCTCGATGCGCAGGATGAAGGTTCCGCCATGCTTGCGGGCAAAGGCCCAGGAAAACAATGCGGTGCGTGCGCCGCCGATATGCAGATAACCGGTGGGACTGGGGGCGAAACGGGTACGTATGGTCATGAGTTGCACGGGGAAAGACAAAAAAGAGCGCGCATTTTACGGGCTTTGCCGCTTTCCCGCACCCCGTTGTGCGGGAAATTGCGCGCGGGCAATTGACTGAATCCCGTGCGTTATGCTCTAATTCGCGCCCTCTTTCGGGCGGTTAGCTCAGTGGTAGAGCACTGCCTTCACACGGCAGGGGTCACTGGTTCGAACCCAGTACCGCCCACCAGCATGCAGAAGGACCCCGGCGCAAGCCCGGGTCCTTCTTACTTTCCACGCAAGGTCTTCAGCGCACCGCCCCACGCGACCAGCTGGTCGAGCATCGTGTTGACCGATTTTTCGTGCATCGTCGCCGGCTTGAAGGCGGTGAAGTTCTCGAAGTCGGTGAACAGCGACAGCATCACCTGGGCGCGCACGTCGGCAATCTGCAGCTCGCCCATGACCAGCCGCAGGTGTTCTGCCGCCCGCGCACCGCCGATGCTGCCGTAGCTCACGATGCCCGCAGCCTTGTTGTTCCATTCCGCGTACAGGAAGTCGATCGCGTTTTTCAGCGTAGCCGAGGTGCCGTGGTTGTATTCCGGCGTGACGAAGACAAATGCGTCGTAGGTGGCGATTTTCGCGGCCCAGGTCTTGGTGTGTGGCTGGCTGTATTTCCCCTGCGAGGGCGGCACCGGCTCGTCGAGCAGTGGCAGGTTGTAGTCCTTGATGTCAACGATTTCGTATTCCGCGTCGCCGCGTTTCTTCGCGATCTCGTGTACCCACCTAGCGACCGAATCGGCCTTGCGGCCGGGTCTGGTACTTCCGATGATGATGGCTATCCTGATCATGGCTCTATCCTCCTAAGAAGATGACGACATGCTGTGCGCGGGATGCGCGAGGATGAAATGAAGCTGCGACAGGCGCCCAGCCGAGGCGATCACCTTAGCACATTCCTGCGGGAGCGGATGGATTCGCCGTGTTGGCGGTAATGTTATGGCTGTGGGTTCAAATTTTTCCGGAAATGACTTCAAACACTCTGTGTTCCAGATCGGATGCGAGGCAATCCAGTTCGATGTTGTCCGGCATGCCGCGCAGCCAGGTGAGCTGGCGCTTGGCCAGTTGCCGTGTCGCGACGATGCCGGTCTCCAGCAGCTGCGCGGCGTCGATCTCGCCCTCGAGGTATTGCCATGCCTGGCGGTAACCGACACAGCGCATTGAGGTCATGTCCGCGAGCAACGGGTACTTTTCGCGCAGCCCGCGCAGCTCGTCCACCAGTCCCTGTTCGAGCATGGTCTGGAAGCGTGTCGCGATGCGGGCATGGAGCCGGGCGCGGTCGGACGGAAGCAGTGCGACCGGGAGGATGCGATAGGGCAACTCGGCGCTACGCTGCACTGCGAGCAACGCCGACATCGGCTGATCGGTGATACGGTAGACCTCCATCGCGCGCTGGATGCGCTGCGTGTCGGTGCTGTGCAGGCGCGCGGCGGTCTCGGCATCCACCTTTGCCAGTTCGCCGTGCAACCATGCTATGCCGTGCTCGGCGATCTCGGCGTCGAGCGCGGCGCGCACTTCGGGTTCGGAGGGCGGCAGGTCGCTGAGTCCCTCGCGCAGGGCCTTGAAATACAGCATCGTGCCGCCCACCAGCAGCGGCACTCTGCCGCGCGCGGTGATGTCCGCCATCAATCGCAGCGCATCGTGGCGGAACGCGGCGGCGGAATAGGCCTCGGTGGGGTTGATGATGTCGATCAGGTGATGCGGCGCGCGCGCCAGCGTGGCCGCATCCGGCTTGGCGGTGCCGATGTCCATGTCGCGGAACACCAGCGCCGAATCCACGCTGATGAGTTCCACCGGCAGCTTTTGTACGAGTTCCACCGCCACGCCGGTTTTGCCGCTGGCGGTGGGGCCCATCAGGAAAATCGCGGGAGGTCGCTTAGCCATTCTTGTCCACGATATGGGTCGGCAACCCATCGAGGCTGACCTGGTTCTTGTCTGCCCAGTATTGCCTGATCCCGTCCTCGCCTTTCTTCACCGCCCATTCGTTGAGGGTGTCGCGGTCGCCGGCGTAATCGAAGTACGGCACACCGAAGCCGCAGGAGGCCTGTACCAAGTCGATGGTGAGGTCGAATATCTGCCGAGCGCCGGGCAACGGTGGGAACAAGGCGCACAGCGCATCCCATTCCGGATCGTTCTTGTGTACCACTTTGGCACTGCCATACAAGCGCAGGATGAGCGGATCGCCCTCGAAGGCACAGAACAAGATCGTCATGCGCGGATGGCTTTGCACGTGAGCCGCCGTTTCGTTTCCGCTGCCGGTGACATTCAGCCAGACGACGCGTTCCGGGCTCAACACCCGGAGTGTATCCATCCCTTTCGGCGAGATGTTCACCCGGCTGTCCGCCGTGGCTGTACCGACGAAGAAGATCCTTTGCCGGGAGATGAAATCGATGTCGCCATCGGAAAGCTGATCGTATCGTTTTCCCATCATGCCCTCCTGTTCATGCCAGCTCCCGGTCCCGTGTCTCGTGCACGAAGTACGCCGCCAGCAGGCTGATCGTCGCCGCCACCGAAATATAACCACCAACCCAGCTTAAGCCGCCGTGCTGCACCAGTTGCTGCGCGATGTAGGGCGCCAGCGAGGCGCCGAGGATGCCGCCGAGGTTGTAGGCCGCACCCGCGCCGGTGTAGCGCACCGCGGTCGGGAACAACTCCGGCAACAGCGCTCCCATCGGTGCAAAGGTCGCCCCCATCAGGAACAGTTCGAGCGAGAGGAACGCGGTGATGAGTAGCGGCGAGCCGCTGCCCAACATCGGCTCCATCAAAAATCCGGAGAGCAACGCTGCGCTGCCAGCGGCGATCAGCACCGGCCTGCGGCCGAAACGGTCGCCCGCCCAGGCCGAGAGCGGCGTGGCAGCGGCCATGAACAGCACCGCGATGCACAACATGCCGAGGAAATCGGGGCGCGCGATGCCGAGCTTGGCTACGCCGTAACTCAACGAGAACACCGTGGTGATGTAGAACAGCGCATAGCACACCACCATCAGCAATGCCCCCAGCACCAGAGGCTTTGCGTGGTGCGCGAAGAGTTGTGCCAGCGGCAGCTTCACCGGCGCATGCGACTTCAGCGCCTGCGTGAACACCGGCGTCTCTTCCAGCTTCAAGCGCACGTAGAGGCCGATCAGGACCAATATGGAACTGGCGAGGAACGGGATGCGCCAGCCCCAGTCGCGGAACTGTGCTTCGTCGAGCGCATTCGCCAGCAGCAGGAAACTGCCCACTGCGAACAGGAAGCCGACGGGAGGCCCGAGCTGCGGGAACATGCCGAACCAGCCCCGTTTCCCCTTGGGGGCATATTCCGCCGCCAGCAAGGCCGCGCCGCCCCATTCACCGCCGAGGCCGATGCCCTGACCGAAGCGCAGCAGGCACAGCAGCAGCGGCGCCACCCAGCCTACCATCTCGTAGTTCGGCAGCACGCCGATCAAAGTGGTGGAGATGCCCATCACCAGCAGCGAGGCGACCAGCGTCGCCTTGCGTCCGATGCGGTCGCCGAAATGGCCGAACAGCAGCGCGCCGAATGGACGCGCGAGGAACGCGATGCCGAAGGTGAGGAAGGCGTTCAGCGATTGCGCCGTGGCATCCGCGCTCGGGAAGAAGATGGGGCCGATGACCATCGCCACCGCGAGGCCGTAGATGTAGAAATCGTAGAACTCAATGGCGGTGCCGATGAAGGAGGCGAAGGCGATGCGGGTGGTGGTTGGGTGTCTCACTGTTTTGTTTCGCTTACGTCCTGATAAAGCCAATCTCTTACTGGGACTTTAATAAAGTCAGACCTTTCGGATGCCCAGACGACTGCAGAATAAAGTGCCACTGCGACAGCTGTTCCAAGTGTCCATCGAACCAGTCTTTGCATCCAGAGAATCCATGTATCTCGCCGTTCGGATTTTCTTTGCGCTTTAACATGCTCCAAAGATAGTGTTGAGTGGGAACGATATTCGTCCAGTTTTCCAACGATCTCAATCGATTCCATAATGAATCCCTCGATTAGAGGTAATCCGCCGGTTCCCGCTGGATTCTTCTGAAATTGTGTTGACAGCGAACCGTTTCCTTTCCCTCTTGAAATGGTTCTATTTCGTAATGAGTGAGGTTGCTATTGATATTTCGCAAATGTTCTTTGAGCTTAAGAATATTTGGTTGGATTTCTTCAAAGAATTCTTTTCCATTGTCATTCATAACTTGCTCCTAAGTGGTCGGGCATCCTGAGCTTTACTTTCCCCGCATAAACATCGCATCCAGCTCCTGCAACGTCACCTGGAACCATGTCGGCCGCCCGTGGTTGCACTGGTCGGCGCGTTCGGTCAGTTCCATCTCGCGCAGGATGGCGTTCATCTCGGGCAGTGAAAGCTGTTGGTTGGCGCGCACGGCGGAGTGGCAGGCGAGGGTGGCGAGCAACTCATTGCGGCGTTCGGTGAGGGCGCGGCTGGCGCCGAAGTCGCGCAGTTCTTGCAGCACTTCGCGTGCGGTGGTCTCTGCGTGCGACTGCTTGAGCATGGCGGGCATGGCGCGCACGGCCAGCGTGTTGGTGGAGATCGGGGCGAGGTCGAAGCCGAGTTGCTGCAACGCGGCCTGCTCTTCTTCCACGGTGGCGATATCGAGCGCTTCGGCGGCGAAGGTGACCGGGATCATGAGTTGTTGCGTGGGCATCTGCTGCTGGTCGAAGGCGGCTTTCAATCGCTCGTAGACGATGCGTTCGTGCGCGGCATGCATGTCCACCACGACCAGGCCTTGCTGGTTCTGCGCGAGGATGTAGATGCCGGAGAGCTGGCCGAGCGCAAAGCCGAGCGGGTGTTCCGACGAGGATTGATGATCGGGGATCGGGGATCGAGCTGTGTCGAAGCGCGCGGCGTTTTCAGCCCGATCCTCGATCCTCGATCCTGATGCCTGAGTTTGAAATTCCCACAGCTTGTAGGCTGCCTGCGGCTGGGCGGCGTTGAAGGCCATCGTTTGTTGCTGGATAGGCGCAAAGTTTGGTCTGGCGGTTTCCGCTTGTGGTGCCACCGATTCAGCCGAACCCTGTTTCATCGTCGCGCCCAGCGCGTCCTGCAAGGCATGGAACACAAACTGGTGGATGCCCTGGCTCTCGCGGAAGCGCACCTCAGACTTGGCCGGATGCACGTTCACGTCCACCTGCTCGGGCGGCATGTCGAGGAACAGCAAGAAGGCTGGGTGGCGCTGGTGGTGCAGGATGTCCTGATAGGCCTGACGTACCGCGTGCATCAGCACCTTGTCGCGCACGAAGCGGCCGTTGACGAAGAAATATTGCTCGTCGCGGGTGGAGCGGGAGTAGGCGGGCAGCCCGGCGATGCCATAGAGATGAAGCGGGCCGATCTCACGATCGACGCTCACGGCGTACTGGCCGAACTCGCTGCCCAGGATGGCGGTGATGCGCTGCGCCAGGTCCTGATTGGGGAGTTGCCACACGCTTTTGCCGTCGCGCTGCAGGCTGAACGCCACGTCGGGTCGCGACAGCGCGATGCGCTTGAACACTTCTTCGCACCAGGCGTATTCGGTGGATTCGGACTTGAGGAACTTGCGCCGCGCCGGGGTGTTGAAATACAGCTCGCGCATCTCGATGCTGGTGCCGTGCGGGTGGGCGACCGGTGCGGCGCTGCTGTGCGCGCCGTCCAGCGCTTCGACCTTCCAGGCGTGCGCGGCATCCGGCGTGCGGCTGGTCAGCGCGAGTTGCGCTACGGCGGCCATGCTGGCCAGCGCCTCGCCGCGAAAGCCCATGCTGGCGACCTTCTGCAGATCTTCCAGTGAGGTGATCTTGCTGGTGGCGTGGCGCATCAGCGCCAGCGGCAGTTGTTCCTTGTCTATACCGCCGCCGTTGTCGCGCACTGTGAGGCGCCTGATGCCGCCGCCTTCCAGTTGCACGGCGATCTCGGTCGCGCCCGCATCCAGGCTATTCTCCAGCAACTCCTTGAGCGCCGAGGCGGGGCGCTCGATCACTTCGCCAGCGGCGATCTGGTTGATGAGCAGGTCAGGGAGCAGTTGGATGGAAGACATGGCGCCGATTATACCGGATGCCCCGCGCTGCCCCGGCTTGCATTCATGGAATCAGGTGCTTGTCGAAATAGGTGAACTTTGCAACGCGTTGTCTGTCTGTCGCTTCCGTTCATGGCCGGATCGGTTTGCCATGGACGAAGGATCTGTTCCGCGCTACCGGCATTTTATGCCGCGCAGTTGGGTAGATAGGTCGTATATAATTCGTGGGTTTAGATTTACAGTGGATTTGCGCCCGGCCACCCGGGCGTTTTCAGCAACGTTTATCGGATAAGAGGAAGTCTGCATGGCTCTAATGATAGGAATCCCCCGCGAGACTGCCGCAGGGGAAAAACGGGTCGCGACGGTGCCGGAAGTCGTGGAAAAACTCGTCAAGCTGGGTTTCAGGGTCGCGGTCGAATCGGGCGCCGGAGCAGGGGCGAACTGCAGCGACGATATGTATCGCGCCGCCGGAGCCGAGATCATCGCGGGCGCACCCCAGCTGTGGGCTGCGTCCGACATCGTGTTCAAGGTGGCTGTCCCGACGAGTGCCGAGGTTGGGTTGATGCGCGAAGGGGGCACATTGATCGGTTTCATCTGGCCCGCGCAAAACCCGGAGCTGATGCAGCAACTGGCGGCGAAGAAGGCCACCGTGCTGGCCATCGACGCGCTGCCGCGCCAGCTCTCTCGCGCCCAGAAGATGGACGCGTTGACCTCTCAGGCCGGCGTCGCCGGTTACCGCGCCGTCATCGAGGCGGCCAATGCCTTCGGCCGTTTCTTCAGCGGCCAGATCACGGCTGCGGGCAAGGTGCCGCCGGCCAAGGTCTTCATCGCCGGTGCCGGTGTGGCCGGTCTGGCGGCGATCGGTACCGCTGCAGGGCTGGGCGCCATCGTGCGTGCCAACGATACCCGCGCCGAGGTGGCCGACCAGGTCAAGTCGCTGGGCGGCGAATTCGTCAAGGTCGAATATGAAGAGGAAGGTTCAGGCGGCGGCGGTTATGCCAAGGTGATGAGCGAGGGCTTCCAGCAGGCGCAGCGCGAGATGTACGCGAAGCAGGCCCGCGAGGTGGACATCATCATCACCACCGCGCTGATCCCCGGCAAGCCGGCACCACGGCTGATCACCGCCGAGATGGTGCAGAGCATGAAGCCCGGCAGCGTCATCGTTGACATGGCGGCCGAGCGGGGCGGCAACTGCGAGTTGACCGAGCCGGGTCAGGCTGTGGTGAAGCACGGCGTGACCATCATCGGCTACACCGACCTCAACTCTCGTCTGGCCAAGCAATCCTCCACGCTGTACGGCACCAACCTGTTCCGCCTGACCGAGGAGCTGTGCAAGACCAAGGACGGCACCCTCAACGTCAACATGGAAGACGATGCCATCCGCGGCCTGACGGTGATCAAGGACGGCGAAGTCACCTGGCCGGCTCCTCCGATCAAGATGCCGGCGGCAGCGCCCAAACCTGCTGCCGCCGCCAAGGCAGCGCCCGCTCCGACACATGGCCATGGTAGCGGCGCCCCGCTTTCGGCGGGCATGACGGTCGCGATATTCGCCGCCGCCGCACTGCTGTTCCTGCTGATCGGCGCCTATGCGCCCGCAGCGTTCATGGGACACTTCACGGTGTTTGTGCTCGCGTGTTTCGTCGGTTACATGGTGGTATGGAACGTCACCCCGTCTTTGCATACCCCGTTGATGAGCGTCACCAATGCGATCAGCAGCATCATCGCGATCGGCGCGCTGGTGCAGGTCGCGCCGCCGCTGGGATTGCTGGGCGGCTTGACAGGACGTCCGGATGACTGGATACGCTGGCTGGCGGTGGTGGGCATCGCGCTCACCGCGGTCAACATGTTCGGTGGTTTCGCCGTTACTCGACGCATGTTGTCGATGTTCCGCAAATAAGGATAAATAAACATGTCTGCAAGTTTGGTAACTGTTGCTTATATTGGTGCGATCATTCTCTTCATCCTCAGCCTGGGCGGGCTGTCCAACCCCGAATCTTCGCGGCGCGGCAATCTCTACGGCATGATAGGCATGACGATCGCGGTGCTCGCGACGGTGTTCGGCACCCGTGTCTCGATGGACGGCCTGCCGTGGATCATTACCGCGATGGTGGTGGGCGGCAGCGTCGGACTGTATGCCGCACGCAAGGTGCAGATGACGCAGATGCCGGAACTGGTCGCGCTGATGCACAGCCTGGTCGGTCTCGCGGCCTGTCTGGTCGGCTTCGCCAATTACATCGACCCGATGTCGTCGCTTAACCTGTCCAGTGCCGAAAAGGCAATCCACGAGATCGAAGTCTATGTTGGCATCCTGATCGGTGCGGTGACCTTCGCAGGTTCGCTGATCGCCTTCGGCAAGCTGTCGGGCAAGATCGGCGGCAAGCCGCTGTTGCTTCCGGGACGCCACTACATGAACCTGGCCGGCCTGCTGGTCGTCATCGCGTTTGGCTGGCAGTTCCTGCATGCCGGGACGATCAGCACCGGCATGATCGCACTAGCCGTGATGACGGTGATCGCCCTGCTGTTCGGCGTGCACATGGTGATGGCTATCGGCGGCGCCGATATGCCGGTCGTGGTGTCCATGCTGAACAGCTATTCGGGCTGGGCGGCTGCGGCGACCGGCTTCATGCTGAGCAACGACTTGCTGATCGTTACCGGCGCACTGGTCGGTTCTTCCGGCGCGATCCTGTCCTACATCATGTGCCGCGCGATGAACCGCAACTTCATCAGCGTCATCGCGGGCGGCTTTGGTACCGGCGGCGGCAAGCCGGCCAAGGCAGGCGGCGATGCGCAACCGGCGGGCGAAGTAGTGCCCATCAGCGTGACCGAGACGGCCGAGCTGCTGCGCGAAGCAAAGAATGTGGTCATTGTGCCGGGCTACGGCATGGCCGTGGCCCAGGCCCAGCATTCCGTCTACGAGATCACCACACTGCTGCGCGAGAAAGGCGTCAACGTGCGTTTCGGCATCCACCCGGTCGCCGGCCGTATGCCCGGCCACATGAACGTGCTGCTAGCCGAAGCCAAGGTGCCTTATGACATTGTGATGGAGATGGATGAGATCAATCCGGACTTCCCGGATACCGACGTCGCCATCGTGATCGGTGCAAACGACATCGTGAACCCGGCAGCCCAGGAAGAGCCGGGCAGCCCCATCGCCGGCATGCCGGTGCTGGAAGTCTGGAAGGCGAAGACCTCCATCATGATGAAGCGCAGCATGGCGACCGGCTATGCAGGAGTTGAGAATCCGCTGTTCTACAAGGAGAACAACCGCATGTTGTTCGGCGACGCCAAGAAGACGCTGGAAGAGGTTTTCGTTGCGTTGAAATCCTGATCCGGCCGAGCAGGTAAGTAACACCCGTAAGTTGAAAAGAGCCGCTGACGCGGCTCTTTTCATTGGAGGGTTACGCGCGCGATGTCCTGACGACCAGCAATGCGCCGAGCAGGCTCTGTATCAGGTAGGCGATGCTGGAGATGCCGTGCAGCATCCTGAAGCGGTCCGCGTAGGGGCTCTGCATCACTTCCAGCGGCAGCGCCTGCGCCTTGAGATCGGCCATGAGCGGCTGGATGCCGAACTGGATCGCCAGCGTGAGCAGCAGCATCGCGGCCGCTGTCCAAAACTCGGTCAGGCGCAGCGCGGAACGGCCCGAGACAACGATGTAGCGAGTCAGCAGGTAGGCCGCGCACACTATGCCCAGATAAGCCACCAGCGTGAACATCTGCCCGGCCAGCATGCCGGCCAGCTGCCTGTCGGGCTGGGCCTGGAACAATACCGGCACGGCGAGGTATCCGACGGCCCACAGGCTGCCGACCCAGGCGGTGGTGAGGAGCGTGGCAAGATGTTGGGGCAGGTGTTTCATGCGGCGAGGGTAGCACAGCGGCATCCGATGGCAAACTCCCGGCATCGGGCTGGACAAGCGAGCTGCCTGTCGTGACAATGCCGGATCATCCGCAAGTTAACAATTCCGTTTCATCATTCAGGAGTCCGCCATGTATTACATCGTAGAGAGCAACAAGTCGTTCGAACAGGCCGCGAAGGATCTGGAAGAGGCTGTCAAGCGCAACGAATTCGGCGTGCTGCACATCCATGACCTGGGCAATACGCTGCGCGGCAAGGGCATCGACTTCAAGGAGAATTGCAGGGTGTTCGAGGTGTGCAATCCGGCACAGGCAAACAGGGTGCTTTCCACCGACATGCGGATGAACATGGCATTGCCCTGCCGCATCTCGGTCTACACCGAAAAAGGACAGACCAGGATAGGCATGATCAGGCCGGTCCCGATGCTCGCCTCGCTGTCTCAGGATGCAGGCCTGGTGAACGTGGCGCAGGAGGTCGAAGCCCGGACCCGGAAAATGATAGACGAGGCAAAATAAGCCGGCAGTTTCCGCCGATCAATCTTTCAGCGAGCTGACATGACACTGCTACCCGTCTGGGCCGAACAAATCAAATATCTGGTTGGTATCTTCGCGATCCTGAATCCGTTCGGCGCGATCCCGATCTATCTGAGCCTGATGGCGGGGCGCAGCCCCGATGAGATGCACCGCACCGCGCTCAAGACCTCCGTTGCGGTGGGGGTCATACTGATCCTGGCAGCCTGGGCCGGGGACGGATTGCTGTCTTTCTTCGGCATCGGCATGCCGGCGTTCCGCATTGCCGGCGGGCTGCTGGTGCTGATCATCGCGATCGCGATGTTCGGCGCAAAGACCAGTCCGGCGCGGCATACCGATGCGGAGCAGGCCGAGGCCGAGGGGAAGAACGACATTGCGGTGGTGCCGATGGCGATCCCGCTGCTGGCGGGGCCCGGGTCGATCAGCCTGACCATCGTCGAGGCTCACCAGGTCGGCAGTCTGGCCGACAAGCTCGTGCTCAGCCTCGGCATCGTCTGTGTGGCGGTCATCGTATGGATGGTGTTGCGGCTGGCCGAGCCGATAGGCGAACGTCTGGGGACCGGCGGGCTCAACATCGCCACCCGCGTGATGGGGCTGATCCTCGCCGCCATGGCGGTGCAGTTCATGGCGGACGGGATGCTGGAGCTGTTCCCCGGCTGGTCGCGCTGATCCGGGGTTGGCCGGCTAGTTTGGTTTTCCCACCGTGACCGTGGCGGAGGCCATGGCCTGGTTGCCGGAGGCGTCCGTTGCCGAGTAGGTCACCGTGTAGATGCGGTTGTCACTTTTCCCGTCGTCGATGCGGATCTTGAAATACCGGTCGTCCAGCCCCGGGCTCGCATCAAGTATCTCATCGGTCATGCCGGATTCTGCTGCAGTGATCGACTCAAGCTTGATCTGTGGCATCTTGTCATAGTCGTCCTGCACCGTGAAGTTCGCATTGATCGCCACCGGTTTGCCGTTTTCCGGTGGCAGGATGTTCGGGCTCAGGGTCACCGTGAGGGTCGGGGGGGTATGGTCCAGCGACCGGATCGGGACGCTCATGCCGGTCGGGGTTTCGCCGTCGAGCAAGATCAGCGCGCTGCCGGTCAGGTAGTTCGGATCGGCCTTGTCCAGCGTGACGCTGAACTTGCCTGAGGACTGGCCGGCCGCAAACTTCGGCGACCGGTCATTCAGCGGTTCCCAAGCGATCGCGTAAGGCAGTGTATCCGCCTCGGGGGGGAGCAGGTTGAGCCGCCAGCCGGTGGGGGCGTTGTAGCTCGCCGCAGGAACGCCGAATTTCAGGTTCCACCCGGAAGGGTATTCCTGCAACTCGTAGATGTCGTTGTCGGGGTCGGCGTCCTTGCGGCTGTCGCGCCCCACCGCAAAGGAAATGATGTTGGACGGCGTCCTGTTGGACACGTAGTAGCTGTAGGTGATCCGGTCGCCGGTATGCTGCGCAAAGGAGTCCACTGCGACGTTGGGCGTTTTTGCCGCCGCTGCCGCCGCGAGCGTCGCCGGCGCATAGGCCGTACTCGCCAGGCACAGTGCGGCCAGGATCATTCCGGGCAAGCTGGCCGATGAGCGGGATTGTTTGGTCATGTTCGGTTTCATGTCACACCTGTTGGGGTCGAGAAGGATGAGCGCGGCATGCCTTGCATGCCCCTGGGACGCATGGTCGATGCGCACTCGCAGCGGCTATGATACTGCATGCGTCGTCCAAATTCCTCCGGTTTACTCTTCGCGGTGCATCGCGGCGGGCAGGGGAATTCTGGTATGTTCGCGGCGATGTGCGGGAGGCGTGTCCGGCCAAGTCGGCTGAAAGCGCACTCATTTTAACGGGAGGACATCATCGGCTATTACCTGGGTCTCGATTTCGGCACGTCCGGCGCACGGGCCTGTGCCATTTCCGGTGACCGCGTCGTCCACTGGATGCAGCAGATTGCCTATGAGGATGTTGCCGGGCAGACCCCCGCTGCCTGGCGGAGCGCGCTGCACGGGTTGCTGTCGGCGATGCCGCGCCATATTGCAGGGCAGTTGCGCGGGCTGGCCATCGACGGAACATCAGGCACGGTGCTGTTGTGCGACGCCGAATTGACGCCGGTTTCGCCCGCGCTGCCCTACCATGACGGCCGAGCACGGCAGCAGGCGGCCTTGCTTGAAACCCTCGCGCCCGGACATGTCGCGAGCAGCGCGACTTCCGGTCTGGCTAAGTTCCTGTGGCTGACGCAGCGGGAGGGCGTCGAGTATGCAGCCTTCTTTTTGCATCAGGCCGATTGGCTCACCGCGCTACTCAGCGGGCAGCCGGGCGTCAGTGACTATCACAACGCATTGAAGACGGGCTACGATGCCGCGCGCCTGTGCTGGCCCGGCTGGGTGATGGATTTGCCCCATGCGCATCTGTTGCCGAGGGTGCTGGTTCCGGGGACGTCCATCGGCGCGGTCCGGCCCGATATCGCTGCCCACTTCGGCATCAATCCGCAATGCGTCGTGCATGCGGGAACCACCGACAGTACGGCGGCATTCATCGCTGCGGAGGTCAAGGAGACCGGCGTTGGCGTGACCTCGCTGGGCTCGACGCTGGTGCTCAAACAGCTTTCCAGACAACAGGTCGAGGCGCCGGAATACGGTGTATACAGCCATCGCTACGGCAACCTGTGGCTGGTGGGCGGTGCGTCGAACGCCGGTGCGGCCGTGCTGCGCCGCTATTTCGACGACGCGCAGCTGGCCGCCCTGAGCGCCCGGATCGATCCGCAGCAGGACAGCTCGCTGGACTATTACCCGCTACCCGGAACCGGCGAGCGTTTTCCGGTCAGTGATGCGCAGCTCGAACCCAGGATGGAGCCGCGTCCGCCCGATGATGCGGATTTCCTGCATGGCCTGTTGCAGGGACTGGCGCGCATCGAGGCGGACGGTTATGCGCGCCTCGCCGGACTGGGCACGCCGCCGCTCAGGAGGGTCGTGACCTGCGGTGGCGGGGCGAAGAATCCGGTGTGGCGTGCGATGCGCGAAAGGCTGCTCGGTGTTCCGGTCGGTGTCGCGCTAAACGCCGACGCCGCTTATGGCAGTGCCCTGTTGTGCGCCGGCGCTGCGGTGTTGCCCGAGTAACGTATCCTCGAACGCCTCGATGGAGAGCGGCTTTCCGAACAGGTAGCCCTGGTAGGCGCGACAGCCGTGTATGCTCAGGAACTTGTGCTGCGCTTCGCTCTCCACGCCTTCTGCGATCACGTTCAGCCCCATCGCCTCCGCCATCGCGATGATGGTCTTTACGATCGCCGCATCGTTGGGATCGCTGGCGATATCACGCACAAAGGAGCGGTCGATCTTGATCTGGTCGAGCGGCAGCTGCTTGAGATATTGCAGCGACGAGTAGCCGGTGCCGAAATCGTCCATCGAGAAACTCACGCCCAGCCGTTTGAGTTCGTGCATCTTGGCGATGGTGTCTTCGATATTTTCCAGAACCATGCTTTCCGTCAATTCAAGTTTGAGCAAAGCAGGATTGGCGCCGCATTCATGCAAGGCGCGCCGTACCCGGGAGACGAAATCTGGCTGATGGAACTGTTTGGCGCTGACATTTACCGCCAGCGTCAAGTTTCGGGTGAGCGGATCTTCCTGCCAGGATCTCAACTGCATGCAGGCGGTGTGCAGCACCCACAGGCCGATCGGTACAATCAGCCCAGTTTCCTCGGCTAGCGGGATAAATTGGGCGGGTGGCACCAGACCGCGCTGCGGGTGCATCCAGCGCAACAGTGCTTCGGCGCCCAACGGCCGCCCGGCGCTGTCCACCTGCAACTGGTAGTGGAGCTGGAATTGCCGGTGTTCCAGGGAAAGCCGCATTCCAGTCTCGAGGTCGGCGCGCGCCTCGATCTCGGATTGCGTTTCCGGGTCGTAAAACCGGATGGCATTGCGCCCGGCCGATTTGGCCTGGTACATCGCGATGTCGGCATGCTTGAGCAGATCTTCCAGGCTGTCCTGGTGGCCCCTGAACAGCGTGATGCCGATGCTCGGCGTGGTGTGGTGGGTGCGGCCCTTGAGCAGATAGGGCTGGAGCAGCGCCTCGCGGACTTTTTCGGCATTCTGTTCCGCCAGTGCGGCAGCCTTGTCGCTATCGCTATCCAGCGCCTCGAGTATCACCACGAACTCATCGCCGCCTAGGCGCGCCACGGTGTCTCCCTCGTACACCAGGGAGGACAGCCGTGCAGCAACCTCCTTGAGCAGCAGATCGCCGATCTCGTGGCCCTTGGTGTCATTGAGTATCTTGAAGTGATCCAGGTCGAGAAGCATGATTGCGCCGTACCGGTTTTCGCGCATGCTCACCGCAATCGACTGTTGCAGACGATCCATCAGCAGCCGGCGATTCGGCAGGCCGGTCAGTGGGTCATAGAAAGCCAGTTGGTGGATCGCTGCCTCGGATTGCTTGCGGCGTGAAATGTCGCGAGAGACGGCGACATAATGCGTGACCTGCTGGTTCCTGTCGTATACCGCAGTGATGGTCATCATCTTGGGATAGATATCACCATTCTTGCGTTTGTCCCAGATCTCGCCCGACCACTTGCCGGTCGCACGCAGCACGCCCCACATTTCCTGGTAAAACTTCTGGTCGTGATGTCCAGACTGGAAGATGCGCGGGTTTTGGCCGATGACCTCGGCAGCGGAAAAGCCGGAAGATTCTTCGAATGCCGTATTGATGCGCAGGATTTCCCCCTTGCTATCGGTGATCAGGATGGCTTCCTGAGCATTGAACGTGGCGGCGGTGATGCGCAGGTCGGCTTCGGTGGCTTTCCATTCGGTGATGTCCCGGATGAAAGCATTGAAGAAATATTTTCCGTTGCGCAACACGAACGACAGGGCCAGCTCGATGGGGAATACCGAGCCATCGGCGCGCATTCCGGTTGTTTCGGTGCGCTTTCCCATGATGCTGGCATCCCCCGTTTCAACAAACTGCTTCATGCCCTGCAAGTGGGCATGGCGATGGGCTGGCGGTATGATCAGCCCGGCAAGATCCCTGCCGCGCACTTGGTCTGCGGGGTAACCGAACATGCGCTCCGCTTCGGGGTTCCAGTCGATCACGCGGCCTTCCTGGTCGGTGCTGATCACAGCATCCATGGCCATGTCCAGAATCAGGCGGGTGCGCGTCTCGTTTTCCCGCAGGGCAGCCTCGGCCTGCTTGCGCTGGGCGTCGAGGACGAATCTGTCCAGTACCAGATTGAGGTTGGAAACCATGCCTGCCAGCAGGTTGCGGGTAACCTCGTCGAAGGCATGGGGCAGGTCGGTGTACAGCATCAATGCGCCGAGGGTTGTGCCGTTACGGGTAAGCGGTAAGGCTGCCGCCGCCGCCCATCCGAATCTTGCTGCCCGCTCATGCCATGGGGAAAGTCTGGGGTCCTTCTGAAAGTCCTGTATCCAGACCGGTACGCCTTCGCGGATGGCCGTTCCCGTCATCCCGCGGCCTGACACCTCGCTGGCATCCACCGAGATGCGTATGTCATCCAGATATTCGGTGCCTGCGCCGAAACTGGCAACCGGCCTGACCATCTGTGTCGCTGCATCCGTGATGCCGACCCACGCCATGCTCAAACCGCCAGATTGCACCGCGACCTGACAGACTTTACTGAACAGCTCATCTTCGCTGGCGCAGCGCATGATGGCCTGGTTGCACTGGTTCAGTGCGGCATAGATGTCTACCTGACGCTGGATTTCTGGTTCTGCTTTCAAAACGTCCCCTTTACCTTGCGATTTGCAGTGCCCGAATCATTCGGGAAGGGGTTACTGGAGAACCTGCACCGGTACTCCCGTGCAGGCAATCGTTGACCCTCCCCGGCCAAAGCAAACTATCGTTATTATTTTTTTGGGGGAATTGTATTCCAATGCCGGCTGTGTGGATAGGTGTGCCGAGCGGCAGTTGAGGGATGCAAAATCCGCTGTTTCATGTTGCCGGAAACAGCTGGATCAGGCGGACAGCATCGCCTCAAGTTGTCCGACGGCCAAAGGTTTGCCGAACAGGTAACCCTGGAAAGAGCGGCAGCCGTGCCGGTCGAGGAATTCCTGTTGTGCCGCCGTCTCCACCCCTTCAGCGATCACATCTAGTCCCATCGCCTCGGCCATCGCGATGATGGTCTTCACGATGGCGGCATCGTTGGGGTCGCTGGCGATGTCGCGTACGAACGACTGGTCGATCTTGATCTGGTCCAGCGGCAGGCGCTTGAGGTATTGCAGCGAGGAATAGCCGGTGCCGAAATCGTCCATCGAGAAGCTCACGCCCAGCCGTTTGATCTCGAGCATCTTGGCGATCGTGTCCTCGACGTTCTCCAGCACCATGCTTTCGGTCAACTCCAGCTTGAGCCGGGATGATCTTGCGCCGCTGTCCTGCAACACCTGTTGCACCCGAGCGACGAAGTCGGGCTGGCGGAACTGTTTTGCGCTGACGTTTACCGCCAGAACGAGGTCGCGGGTTAGCTTGCTTTCTTGCCAGTCACGAAGCTGGGAGCAGACGGTTTGCATTACCCACAACCCGGCCGGCACGATCATTCCGCTTTCCTCCAGTATCGGGATGAATTGCTCGGGTGGAATCAGCCCGCGCTGCGGGTGCTCCCAGCGCAACAGCACCTCGGCTCCCAGCATTTTTCCGGTACTGTCCACCTGTATCTGGTAGTGGAGCTGGAAGTGCCGGTGTTCCAGTGCATGGCGCAGTTCGGTCTCCAGGTCGGCGCGCGTCTCAATGGCGGACTGCGTTTCGGGATCGTAAAAGCGGATGGCATTGCGGCCCGCCGATTTGGCCTGATACATCGCGATGTCGGCATACTTGAGCAGGTCATCCACGCTGTTTTGATGGCCGCTGAACAGGGCGATGCCGATGCTGGGCGTCGTGTGGTGATTGCCGTCCTTGAGCCGGTAGGGCCGGTTGAGTGCAAGCTGGATTTTTTCTGCGATCCGCTCGGACTGGGTGGCCGCCTCGCGGGCATGGGTGCTGAGCGTTTCGAGCACGACCACGAACTCGTCGCCACCCAGCCGCGCGACCGTGTCGCCATCGCGTACGCAGGAAGTCAGGCGGGCTGCGACTTCGATCAGCAGCTGGTCGCCGATCTCGTGTCCCTTGCTGTCGTTGAGTGTTTTGAAATGGTCGAGATCGAGGAACATGATCGCGCCATGATGCTGGTTGCGCGCGCTCACAGCGAATGCCTGTTTCAGGCGATCGAGCAACAGGCGGCGGTTGGGCAGGTTGGTCAGCGGATCGAAAAAAGCCAGCTGATAAATCTGCTGCTCGGATTGCTTGCGCTCGGTGATGTCGAGTATCACGCCGATGATGCCGGTCGGCTCGCCGACGCTGCCGACCATGCGCGCTTTGTGAAATATCACGTCGTGGAGCGTGCCATCGGCATGCTTGACGCTGCTCTCGTATACCTGCACACCTTCGTCCGCCACGAGCAGGTCCAGGTCCTTGTCGCGATAGATATTGGATAGCGATTGCGGCGCAATTTCGAACACCGTCTTGCCGACAATCTCCCCCTTGGATTTTCCGATGAATTCGGCAAAAGCACTGTTGCAGCCCGTGTAGCGCCCCTGAGTGTTTTTGTGGAACACTGGCACCGGAATGGTTTGCAGCAGCGATTCGCTGAATGCGACGCTTTCCTTCAGAGCGGCCTCGCTCCGCTTGCGCTCGCTGATATCGAAGAAAGTCGCGACCGAGCCGCGTACGGTGCCATCCTTGACGATGGGGTGCGACCAGTACTCGACCGGGAACGAGGTCCCGTCCTTGCGCCAGAACACCTCATCGTCCACCCTGACCTCCTGATGCTTGGAAAAGGCCTTGTACATGCGGCATTCGTGTGCCGGATAGCGGCTGCCGTCCGGATAGGAGTGATGGATCAGGGCGTGGATGTTCTTGCCCACCAGTTCGCCGCTATCGGCATAACCCAGCATGGACAGTCCGGAGGCATTGATGAAGGTGCAGCGGCCTTCCATATCTACGCCGTAGATTCCCTCGGCGACAGAATCGAGCACTCGCTGCAGGGTTTCGTGCGAGTCGCGAAGCGACAGGGTCATCTCTGCGGCCTGACGTTGTGCCATGAGTTTTGTGGCTTCGTGTACCCTGGCCAGTTCGGCCAGCGCGTGCTGGTTTTGTCGCGCCATGCGGTGGTCGAACAGCGTCGCGAGGAGTCCTCCGCCGAACCAGAACATCGAGGTCAGGGTAGCCATGAATCCAAGGATATGCGGCTCAATCGAAGCCGCTGCCGAGAGGCACATGCTGTCGGGGGCGACTTCCACGCCCAGCATCGCGATGTAATGCATGCTGGAGATCGCCAGCCCCATGATCAGTGCGCCCAGCGCGAATCGGGATACCGGCTTCAGCCTGATGCGTTCACCGCGATACATCATTAGCAGGGCTGCCCATGAGGCTGCGACCGCAATCAGGACGGACAGCACCAGAATCGGCATGTCGTAACGGAGAGGTGGCGACATTTTGAGTGCCGCCATGCCGGTGTAGTGCATCGCGCTGATGCCGGTTCCCATCAGCAGTCCGCTGACCAGCAGGCGAGCAGGCCGGATGCGTTTGCTGCGTAACACCCGGAAGCCGAGCAGTGCGGCGGCGATCGCCGGGACGACGGAAAGCAGGGTCAGTCGCAGGTCATAGGACAGCGGGATGGGGAGATGGAAGGCGAGCATGCCGATGAAGTGCATCGACCAGATCGCCGTGCCCAGCGTGATGCCGCCGATGATCATCCACCACATCGCGGCACGTCCGGTGTTCTCGCGCATGCGTTGCGCATGGGTCAGCGCAGTAAATGAACCGACCACGGCGACCATGACGGACAGCGCGACCAGCGAGATATCCCAGGAGATAAGCAAGACGAAAACCCGAACAATTGAATGACTTAGCCAATACTAACTGAAAATCCCTTGTTTTTGAAAAGGCCATACCACGGCGCTGCGGGTCGCAAGGTGGCGGGGGTGAGCCGCAAATCGGGGTGCAAGCGCAGGGCACAAACTCTTATAATCGCTGCCTCGTTTAGTTCCGCCAATCTGGAGTCAGCCATGTCGCACAACTTGTTCAACACCCGCCAAACGTTCAACTTCGCCAGCGGTAAATCCGCCACGCTGTATTCGCTGCCCGCGCTGGAGAAAGCCGGTATCGGCAACATCTCGCGCCTGCCGGTTTCGATCCGGATCGTGTTGGAATCGGTGCTGCGCAACTGCGACGGCAAGAAGGTGACCGAGCAGCATGTGCGCGAACTGGCCAATTGGCAGCCCAACGCGGCGCGCGCTGAGGAGATCCCGTTCGTGGTGGCGCGCATCGTGCTTCAAGATTTTACGGGAGTCCCGCTGCTGGCCGACCTCGCCGCGATGCGCGACGCCGCCGCCAAACAAGGCAAGAACTCCAAGATCATCGAGCCGCTGGTGCCGGTGGACCTAGTGGTGGACCACTCGGTGCAGGTGGACTATTTCAATCGCCCGGACGCGCTCAAGCTCAACATGGAGATGGAGTTCGAGCGCAACAAGGAGCGCTACCGCTTCATGAAATGGGGCATGCAGGCCTTCGACACGTTCAAGGTGGTGCCGCCCGGCATCGGCATCGTGCACCAGGTGAACCTCGAATATCTGGCGCGCGGCGTACAGCAAAAAGATGGTGTGTACTATCCGGACACCCTGGTAGGCACCGACAGCCACACCACCATGATCAACGGTATCGGCGTCGTGGGCTGGGGCGTGGGCGGCATCGAGGCGGAAGCCGGCATGCTGGGCCAGCCGGTGTACTTCCTCACGCCTGATGTGGTCGGCGTGCACCTGAAAGGCAAGCTGCGCGAGGGCGTCACCGCCACCGACCTAGTGCTGACCGTCACCGAACTGCTGCGAAAGCAGAAGGTCGTGGGCAAGTTCGTCGAGTTCTTCGGCGAGGGCACCGCCGCGCTCACGCTGCCGGACCGCGCGACGATCGCCAACATGGCGCCGGAATACGGCGCGACCATGGGCTTCTTCCCGGTGGACGACGTGACCGTGGACTACCTGCGCTATACCGGCCGCACCCAGGATGAAGTGGATGCCTTCCAGTCCTACTTCAAGGCGCAGAACCTGGATGGCGTGCCTGCCGCGGGCAGTATCGACTACAGCAGCGTGGTGGAACTGGATTTGAGCAGCATCGAGCCTTCGCTGGCCGGCCCGAAGCGCCCGCAGGACCGCATCGCGCTGTCGAAGATGAAGGAGACCTTCAACACGTTGTTCAGCAAGCCTGTTGCCGAGAACGGCTTCAATAAGCCGGCATCCGAACTCGGCAAGCGCTACACCACCGCGCTGCCCGACCGCAGCAGCACCGTATGCGTCCCAGTCTCCGGCGGCGGCGCTATGGAAGACGCGCACCTGCGCACCGAGATGACCATGGCCGACGAGCACCCCACCGCCTCGGTGCGCTGCGAGACCCCGGACGAGATGCTGCCGCCGGTCGAGATCGGCCACGGTGACGTGCTGATCGCTGCGATCACCAGCTGTACCAACACCTCAAACCCCAGCGTTCTGCTCGCCGCCGGCCTGCTGGCGAAGAAGGCTATCGCCAAGGGCCTGCGCGTAAAACCGCACATCAAGACTTCGCTGGCCCCCGGATCGCGCGTAGTGACCGATTACCTGACCAACGCCGGCCTGCTGGAACCGCTGGCGCAACTGGGCTTTTCGCTCGCCGCCTACGGCTGCACCACCTGCATCGGCAACTCCGGCCCGCTGGACGCCATGCTGGAGGACGCCATCGTCAAGAATGACCTGATCGCCGCCGCGGTGCTGTCGGGTAACCGCAACTTCGAGGCGCGCATCCACGGCAACATCAAGGCCAACTTCCTGGCCTCGCCCCCGCTGGTGGTGGCCTATGCCATCGCCGGCAAGGTGAACATCGACCTCGACACCGAACCGCTCGGCACGGGCC